>JAUIEA010000171.1 GCA_030429045.1 Bacteroidia bacterium
TACGACCTGCAATGGTGAGAAGATCATCAACAAAGGTACTGGGCGTCCACCCAGCTCTGAGGGCCGGATAATCAACCTCAATGTTGATGAGATTCTCCAGCCTCTGATGGATATCGTCATGGCAGGTTATTCACCCCGCAGCGACTTCAGCGAAGTCGATACAATCAACAAAATGAGAGAACTCCTTAAGACTGCTCCGTCCACACTGGGTCGTCTCGATGGATCCTCACAATCTGGCCGTGGTAGATAACGCCCGTGTATGCGCCGTCCGGAAGGGATGGCGGCATCACACACCGTTATCCTCCTTCAGCATATATTTAAGGTGACCTACAGAACGCACGGACTCTTTATTCGTATCACCTATCAAAACTTGTAAGTCATGAAGATTGAGCAAAAACACATCCTTTGGGCACTCGTAGGTCTTATCATGATCTCTATCCCAATTGTTATCACCCAGAATCAAGTTGCCGACAAGAAGGCAGCCGAAAGGGAGCGGACTGAGCAACAAGCCCGGGCGAAAAGGAAGGCCGATGCAGAAGCCGAAGCAGCAAAAGCAAGGGCGCCCCAGTATACTGAGGCCCAGTTGAAGTACATGGAAGAGCAGAAGGCCAAATCCAATCAGCAACATGCTCCTTTTCTGAATCCGGTCTCAATTCACAATGCGCTATCTAATGTAGGAATTGGCAGAATGAAGCCGTGGAGGGGGGATGAAATGGGTTGGATAGCCGGTACACCATACTTTGATTTGAACGAACCAGATGAGTATGTGATGCGCAACAATCTGTCTCTTTATATGACGGGTGACAGTGGTAGTAAAGTTGACCGGGTCAAACTGTTGTTGAATGTGAATAACCCACAGTATGCAAAGGATGCCCGAGAAATGTTCTTGAGGATAGCAAAAAAAACCCTGATCGCGACAGGCTCGGACGTCAAGGCAATGAAGGAGATCAAGCGACTGAAGCCATTTAGTAAGAACTTCGGGTCTGCGAATGTGTCTCTTGAATCCAAACCAGCTCGTATTGAAAACTGGGTTCTGGTTATTGGGAATGCCAAGTAGTGCTTATTTGATCAGGAATCCTTAACTTCCTACGTCATTTATAGCCACTTGACACAACGGCCCTGAGTCTCTTCATGATGCTCAGGGCTTGTTGTTACTCGCCCGGTCAAAACTCCCATAAACCGAAATATTTTTATCCACAGCTTGTTAATTAACAATAGAATGGCCATATTTGCCTCACGGTACTGATATACCAATGCAGCTCGAGAGACCAAACACACAGTCACACCCCTAATGGAATGATTGCGGTCCTTAGGTAACAGAGCAACGTGCCCGGCCCCCTTACAGGCTGGGCATTTTTATTGCTGAAGACGCATTGGTAAGCTTCCGATGTCACGCCGGTGGTGATTTCCCGGCATTCATTTAAATATGGAGACGTCATGGAACATCAGTACCGTGATGGCCATTGGTGGAAACGCATTTGTTGCAAGTACATCACTAAAAATGGCCGACGCATCTATCCCAAATCAAAGAAGTGTTTTTGCTTCTGGGTGAAGTGTGATTAAATGTGAGTGGGCCGGTGTAAGGGCCGGCCCCTCCATTAACGATTACTCCTCCGGCTCCAGGATCACCTCAAAGTCCGGATCTACGTTCTCTGGCTTGTTGTCGTAGGTCTTCCAGTTCTTATAGTCCTTCTCATCATCTGATGGCCCCTCTACGGCGATCACGGCATAGCGGATGGTGTACACCCTGTAGTCAGCTCGTTTCTCATTGGAGATGGCCACACGGCTCACACTGGAGATACAGTCTGCTGTGGCCTTCTGCATGGCCAGGTGGATCTTGTGAAGGAGATCCAAGTGTTCCAGAGCTTCTGTCCGAAAGCTGACTGCAGCTTTGGAGTGCGTACGTTCTCGGAGTCGGAAGCCTACTTTGAGGTCTACCATCCACCGGCCTTGCTGCACATCACTGAGGATGTCCAGGAACTCTGTATCGTCAAATCCGACCAGCACACATGGCCAGCTCACCGGTGGTTGCTCCATTTCCATCTGTCCGAGGTCGAAGTCTATCCAGCGCACTTCCGGAGCGGCAGTCTGGATGGTGGTATCGATGAGGTTGAAGATCTTTTTAAACATGGTTTAGATTTTGTTGAAGTATTGATCGAGTACTTTCTTCATTTTGTGGATGATCTTGGCATCCAGTTGTCGGCTCTGTCCTATGAATTGGCGCTTTGGCATCTGGAAGCCTGCTCCTCGCCCTGCTCGCTCTCCATTGTTGTGGACGGAGGCATAGACTTGATTGAGCACGTACTTCACGCCACGGATGTTTCGCTTAGGCGTGGTGGCCGATCGGCGCAAATCTCCAGTCTTCACCAGGAGCCTCCTGGAGGTGTCCAGATCCTTTCTAGGTTTCCAGGGTTGGGTGAAGGATCCATGCCAGGCAGAGCGGTCGAAGTTGCGTTGGAAGTGTTTAGCACTTTCCTCCTCGATCACATCCACCAGGCTGCGTTTCATCTGTCGCATCCCGGATCTCAATTTTCTAAAGTCACTTGCAGCTCCCATGATTACAGCTTATATTTGTGATGCCTGGCCTCTGGACCTGCTTGTTGAGCAGAATTCTACGCTGGGCTTATTTATTGAATTTTGTCATTGATTGCATAAAGCCGGATATCTCCATCCGGATACTCCAGGAAGTTCAGATAAAACTTCTCTCCCTCCAGAGTCAGCAGGTAATAGTAAAACCAAACCGCTTCGGCATGCTTGGCAGGGTCCGCCACCTTTCGGTATTGGAATACGGCCTTGCCATCTGCCAGGTATTGCTCCAGGACATATAGGAGGTTGTTCTTGATAGCTGGAGCTGGATGGTATGAGCTCACCACTTTATTGACATCCTTTCTCCCCATTCGCGCCGGTCCAGGCAGACCAGGTACCTCAAACTGCTTTTGCCTCAGCGTGGCCATCGCCCACTTCTTCACTTCCGTACGGGTCAGGGCTCCCTCCAGTCTGCGCGACTCCTGTTCTACTCGCTGCTTGAGACTTTTGGCCACCTGCCGGTATGGATGGTTTTTGGGGAATAGATCTTTATTAATCCCTACGTTTCCCCTCCAGGGCTGTGGTGGTATGAACTCACCAGGATCTCCACTGACCGGTTCGTCCGTCATTTGTACATCGCACCGGCAGCGCCACCCGTTTGGTGGATAGTTGACCTTCCAAAAGGGGTCATCAACCGGACGGACGATGTGGTGCAGAGGCCGGTGACTGGCCCTCACTCGCTCATCGGCCTGGGTGATGTATTTGAGGTTTGGGTAGGTGGCCTTGCGCCGTTGGAAACCACGCCATTTCTCCGCCATGCGGGCACTGGCCGTGGCCGTCTGGTGCTCGGCCTGCAGCCAGTTCTCATTGTACTGGCCCAGGATGGGATCCACATCTTTACGCCACTTCCGGTATGGCTTGAAAGTACCGTCACTATCCACCAGGAGCCCGACCATGTCGGCGGTATTGCTGTGGTTCTTGAAGGCAGCAAAGGTGGCCATGTTGCTCACCAGCTGCTGATTGAAGGCCCAGTCGGGGCCATACTCCAGGAGGATGCCAGGCTTGATACCGGTTTCAAAAGCTGTTCTAAAGCTTTTGTAATACTCCTCCCACATGCCGGCATGTACCTGGCCGGTGGTGATTCGCCCGGCATGCACTTCCCGGGCATACTTCTCGATGATCGATGAGTTGATCCGGATGGGCACTTCGCCATCTGCCAGGGTCAGTGCACATACAGTGCACTCGCAGCCCAGGGGATGATACTCAGCTAGGAGTCGGAGTTGTCTTTGGAGGGTTCGGTCTTCTCTTTTTTTTTATCACCCTCCTGGCCACTGACGGCCTCTCCCCTCTCTGGCATGGGAATCTTGTACTTATCATACCAGTATTTAGCAGGGATGGGCACTTTGGTCGACACCTGCATGTCCACATTGAGGCGCTGCACCAGATCCAGACCGTCTTCCTCTTCATAGCTCCAGTGGCCACCCTTCACAGGGTATCCCAGGCTTTCCAGGTAGGGGTTGAGCTTTTCGTTCATCACCCGGAGTATGAAGCGGCGATCTGCTTTGTGAACCTCATCCTGGGTGTCCCGGTGAGTCTCAGCCTGGGCATATCCACTCTTGCTAGCCTCAGTGGTCGTCATGGAGTTGCCCAGGATGCAGATGGAGATCTCTTCGTTACAAGCCTGGCGCATCATCCTGAAGATGTCATTGCTTTGACTGCCAGCTGTAGGATTGAAAAATTGGAGGTTGGCATCCTCCGGGGCAACCACGTATCCGGCACTTCCCGCATTGGCTAATGCCTCCTCCAGTATCTTCCGGCTCTCCGGGTTGGTATAGGTGGCCCAACGGAATGGCATCCCGAACACTTCTGCGAACTCGGCCCAGTCACCAAAGTTGCCTCGCTTGTAAATCACATACTGGCTCACCGGCATGAGCAGGCCCAGGTCGTCTGCGTCTCCGATCTCGATGGTCGTCCTGTCAAATGGTGGTTCGCGGTATGGGATACCGGTATCGCCCCACTTCTCTTCGGATACGATGCCCTTTCGTGGCTTTACATGCGTCCTGGGGATGAGGTCAGTGGCTCCCGGGCCATCGCTGCCCATCACAGGCCAAAAGAGCTGCAGCAGGCTGTGCCCCCAGAATTTGCTCTCCATCACTTCCCGGAGGAACTTGTGGAAGAAGATCTTCTGCTGAAGCTCCTCGATCTCCGGTACGCTCACGCCATCGATGGTGAAGGTCAGGTCACAGTTGGTGATGGCAGAGATTCGCTTTTCCTTTTGCTGGAGCAGGAAGCCATCCAGGAGCATATCCTTGTACAGCTCAAAGAGCTTCCAGCGCTGCTCACTTTCTGCCTCGGCATAGGTGATGGCTGTCCGCCATTTGGAGATGTCCTGCGTGTCTCGCTTGATGGGCCGCACAGTCACCTGGTTGATGATGATTGGCTCCTTCTTTTTTCGCTTATCGGCCAATTCGGCATCAGATGCCGTTTTTTCGCCGTCTGAGCGAATGAAAAGGTTTTTTAAGGTATTGATAGCGGACATGGGGAGATATTGACTTCTAAAGTATTATTGAAGCGATCTGGGGGATTCTGATCAGAAATAGTTTCCCCGCTTCGGGTTGCTTCCGTAGTTGATATGTGTCTGCACGGTGGCCTCCCGACGTGGCAGGTCATTGTACAGTTCGGTCTTGGCGCTCATCTTCAGCCAGGCAACCGCACGATCGTATCGCGCTTTCCGGTCTTCCAGATATTGCCCGGCCTGGAGTCTGGCCACCAGGAGATACACGGCGATGTCGGCGCACAGATTGACGAGCAGCTGGTGCCGGTTGTCACCGGTGGTGGCGAATATGGCATCCACATCGAATGAATCGTACAGGTAGGTGCGCATCTCGGCCTCTGCGCTGTGCAGAGCGCTGGCGATGATGGTGTCATCTCCCCGGACGATCTCTTCGAGTTCATCTTCCAGGATGGAGAGGTGTAGATCTGCTTTGCGGATGAACATCAGTATTTGTGTTTGCTCCGGCGATCCCTGCCCACCTTGATGGGCTCCAGGAGTCGAAGTTTGTGATTGATCGTCCAGACGGCTCCTTCCAGGGCATCCGGTCCATCGTCATGAGCGCCCAGTTTTGGTTCGATGGCTTTCATCTGCTCTTCCAGGCGCTGCATGTGTGGGTTGCTCTGCTCGGCGATATTGAAGACCAGTCTGCCTTGCCGGTTGAGTGGTTCCAGGGTGGCTTCGATGCGGGTAAACTTGTCCGGCTTGGACCGGTGATCCGGAGAGATACTCAGCTGCTTCCCTCTTTCTTTTCCGGCCTTGATCAACTGTGGCAGGAAGAGCTCCTGGTAGAAGGTGTCCTGTAGAGATCCAGCCTCGATGTAGTTGTACAGTCCGGTCCGGCCTCCTACGAATTCATCAATGTCATAGTACCACTTGATCATGTTGGCCACCGTGGTCTGCTCTACTCGGGCCATGATTACATAGAAGGTGCCCTGGTATTCACCCACCAGTGGGATGGCTTTGAAGTCGGACTTCTTGGTGTTTTTGTACGATGGGTCGCAGTAGGCGACTACGAACTTGAATTTGCTCAGTGGTGGCACCTTGTCCCAGGTGATGTCTTTGAAAACTGTGCCCGGGGTGATGGGATTGTTGAAGTACTCCTTCTGTCCGGATGCATAGCTGATCTTGGAGAGCATATAGTTCACATCAGCCAGGCTGTATCGCTCCTTCCATGATGGCCGTCCTTTCTTATCCAGGATATTGATAGCCTCATAATCATCGGCCACCTTTGAGGCCTTCACGATCGTGCTCTCCTTGGAGATGATGTTCCCCACGACAATGAACCGTTTGGTTCCAGAGATAGACATGGTGGGAAAAAGTGCCTGCTCGATCCAGGCCCACTTCTTGTCTATCTGTTCCTGGTTCCGGCTCTCTTTGTCCGTATCGATGTCATCCACCAGGATCATGTCTGGCCTGGCTTCTTCATTACGGGATCCACGCGGACTCTGCCCGGCACCGATGGCTCTGAAACTGCATCCGGATGTGGTAATGAAGCGGCCTACTTCCCATCCTCTGGAGGCCTTGAAGTCACCATAGTCACGGCGCAGGCGCTCATTGCTCTCCAGGTTGATCATCACTGGCATGAGCAGCTCACAGGCATTGTCCAG
>JAUIEA010000018.1 GCA_030429045.1 Bacteroidia bacterium
GCTGATGAAAGACATGGGAACCCGATGGGGTCCTTTTTTTTAATTACCGTGGATGCTCACGACAGACATGGGACCCCGATGGGGTCCTCTAATTATTTGCCAAGTGACTTCTGAGATGGGAATCCATTAGGATCCTTTTTTTTAATATCCTGAATGCGTGCTTCTGAATTGGTATGCTGCCAGGCGCGCATTGATTTCTGATGCAAGAATGCCTGGATGTACGACCTCGGAGAGGTCGTATATCTGTTGAAAAAGGTTTCCATTAAATAACGACTCCGGAGGAGTCGAATGACAACCCATTGACTTCATTTGGAATAATCAATTTGCAAAAGATCGGGGCACCCCTCCTGAGTGAATTTTTAGCCTTCCGATATTCAGAGCGGTACCTTTTCTGCAACTAATTCAAGAACTGCACTCAGATTTTTTTTCGCTCCTGGACTCAGTTCATCACCGATGCCCCATATACAACCTTCAATAGCCAATAGCCAGGCCCCGGGTTTGTGAGCATACACATCTCGACAAAGGGCCAACACAGACTCGGGAGGCAAGGCATGGGTGGTAAAGGTAACTTCATCCCGGGGTCCGATCCGATGGAACACATATCCCTCCGGAAGAGCCTCATGGCTGGCATCGACAAAAATGACCTGATCATATGATCGGAGCAGATCAGCATCTTCGATCTGCAATTGGTAACGACACACTTTATCGCCCGGAATTCCCTCCCTGGTCAGATGTTCAATAAATGCCCACCCCAGGCCATCATCGCTCCGGCCGGTATTCCCGATCCCGATCCAGAGGGTGCGATCGTTAACGGATATATTCTGAAAGGCAACGTTCTTCATGATCAAACACTTGAAGGTGAAGGGGCATTTTCCCAATCGCATGGGTGGCACAACTCAGGCATGGGTCATAGGCCCGAATTGCCACTTCGATCTCATTGAGCATCGGCTCGGTGATCTCGGGCTGCCGGTCCAGTCGTGCCCGGGCTACATGAGACACCGCTCTGTTCATCGCTTCATTATTGTGGGTGGTGGACACGATCAAATTACATCGGGTGATCATCCCTCTGTCATCGGCTTCATAGTGATGAATGAGGGTGCCGCGGGGAGCTTCGACAACGCCGATACCCACAGGTCGGCGGTGTCCTTCCCGACGCAGATCATCGCTGAGGATATCCGGATCGTGAAGGAGGTCCCGGATCAATTCCGCACAATGCATCATTTCGATGATGCGTGCCCAATGGTAATATAAGGACCGGTTTACCGGCTTGCCTCCGGCAAAGGCAAAATAGGCCTGGCGGGCTTCCTCCGCGAGGGCCGTCGAGATATGATCGCAGATATTCAACCGGGCCAGAGGCCCCACCCGATTCCAGCCCAGCTCACGGCCTCTTTCCTTGAGATAGGGGAACTTGAGATACGTCCATGATTCTGCACTTTCTGAGAAGTGGCTGGCGTAGGAGATGTCCGGGACATCATGCAGGGTCCGGGCACCAAAGGCATCCACTGCCCGCATGCGACCGTCGTAGAGCTCCAGGGCTCCATCTGGACCGACCAATCCCAGGTGGCCGGAATCAAAGCTGGCAAATGTGTCGACCACCGCTCGATACTGCGAAAAATAATCCGCAAGAAAGTCCAGTACTTCACCGGTCCATTCGATCATGGTGTCAATGCCGGGCAGGTTCTCATTTCCTTTCAGGAAGAGGCTCCGTTCATGGGCGTCAAAGGTTTTGTGGACGCCGCCAGGGACAGCCGTAATACCGTGGATCTTTTTCCCGCCCAGGGCTTGCAGGATCTCCTGCCCAAACTTTCGCATGAGGATCCCCCGGCGAGCCAGCTCCTTGTTGGCCAATGCCACACCCACCACATTCCGGGTGGCTAATGGTCCTGCTGGATTGAGCAGGAGGTCTGGTGCTGCGAGATAGAAGAAATGTAGCGCGTGGGACTGAAAGATCTGGGCGTAATGCAGCAAGCGACGGATCTTGTCTGCTGCCGGACTGAGGTCACCCGGATCCAGGCCATGTAATTGATCGATGGCCTTGCTGGCAGCCAGGTGGTGGCTGACCGGGCATATTCCACACAACCGCTGCACCAGAACGGGAACTTCCCAGTAAGGCCGCCCCTGAATAAAGCGTTCGAACCCCCGAAATTCAACGATATGAAATCGGGACTCTTTCACCCTGCCCTCCTCGTCCAGATGGATGGTCACCTTACCATGGCCTTCCACCCGGGTGACAGGATCGATCGTCAGTTTGCGTCCTGGGTTTTCCATATCAGTCGTATTTGAAGACCTTGCCAATGAGGCTGGTTGATGTACCCGTAAGAATGCTGGCAATAAATTGCCACATCATCGGTGCGCCCGGAGGACAACCAGGGATATAGTAATCGATCGGAACCACTTCGCTGCAGGCATAGACCCGATCCAACATGGCAGGAAGGTCTTCATGATGCGGAATCTGCTGCAGACCCGGGTTGCCAGGGCGCACATACGCTTCTTCGAGGCATTCATCCAGCGGTACCATATTTCGCATGGCTGGAAGTCCACCCCAAATGGCACACTCCCCGACTGCGACGAGAACATCACAGTGCTCTCTGAACTCCTTGAGGACATGCACATTCTCATCCGTGCCACAACCCCCTTCAACCAGTCCGATATCACATCTTCCGGAGATATGCTTAATGTCCGTCAAGGGAGAACGATCCAGTTCGATCAATTCGACCACATCGAGCAGCTCTGTGTCAATGTCCAGCAAGGACATGTGACAGCCAAAACATCCGGCCAGTGAGGTGGTGGCCACCCGCCATTTTCGATCCGGGCGAGCTCCTTTCAGCATCTGGATAAAATCCACCGGTTCAGTCAGCTCTGTAGGCACATCATACTGGCGATCACCTGGAGTTCGAGACAGACTCTTGCCGCGATACAGGATGGCCCCGGTCGGGCAGATCTGCATGGCTCTCAATGCCATTTCATCCGGAATGCTGGATTCCAATGCTTCGTCGATCTGCAACCGGGTGTGATCGCCCCTTCCGGAGATGGAAAAGACGGGTTGATCATCTGCAGTGCGAATTTCCTGGACACAGCGTTGACAGAGGACGCATCTGTTCGGTTCGATCACCAGGCGGCGACCTCGAAAGTCCAGGAGGCGGTCCACAAATAAATGGGGGAACCGGCCGTGGCCGATGCCCATCTGGTATCCCAGGCCCTGCAGGTCGCAATCGCCACTTTTTTCGCAAGCCTGACAAAAGTGATTGCCTTCTGCAAAGGTCAGTTCGACCATGGCCTTGCGGTGGTCGTCCAGTTCAGCTGTGTGCAACTGTATATCCATGCCTTCAGAGGTCCGGCTTTCGCAGCCACATACCTGATGGCCGTTGACCTGGAGCATGCATACCCTGCATGTACCCAAAGGGGGTTGGATATGCGGATAATAACAGAGTGTTGGAATGTTCAGTCCCAGATCCCGAATCGCTTCGACCAGGTTTTTCTGATCGGGTACATGGTAGGCAACCCCGTCAATATGTATGGTGACTTTCTTTTCCATAAGTGGTTTGGGATACGGCATTTTGATAATCCTGCAGGCTGCGTTCAAGGTCGAAAACGATGCTCCCCTGAACACGTGCTTCAAAATATTCCGGAAAAGCCAGCATGGCCGTCTGAATGGCTTGAACCGCATATTTTCCCAATCCGCAACGACTGCCGGAATGCATCATGTCGCCCCACTGACGCAGATCATCCAGATCCCTTTCCGTCACGCGACCGTCCTGGAGTTTGGCCAGTTTGTGGGCGATCATCTGATTCCCGCTGCGGCAGGGCAGGCAGGCTCCACAGGATTCATGCCTGAAAAACTGATTGAAATTGCGCAGGATCGTACCCAGGTCACGCTGTTTGGAAAAGACCATCAGGGTTCCATTTGTGGGCAGGTCTTCCCGACCCAGCAGTCGAGAAAAACCGGACGGGCCAACCGCCACACCGGAGGGGCCACTGACTTGTACATAGTGTGCATCAGAAGCACCAGCCACTTCAAGTACCTCTCCCAAATGCACGCCCCAGGGCAGTTCATAGATCCCCGGACGGTCACAATCGCCCGAGATACACAACAACTTGACACCCGGGCTATCTGCTGTACCCAGCTTTTGGAAGGAAGCAGCTCCTTTCTCCATGATCCGGGCAGCCAGGGCCAGAGTCTCTACATTATTGACGACTGTTGGACGACCCAGGTAACCACGTTCAACCGGATAGACATTTCGCGGCCGCGGTTGTCCTCGTTTTCCTTCCAGTGATTCGATCAGTGCCGTTTCTTCCCCGCATACGTATGCGCCGGCTCCCACCTGAATACGAATTGAAAATTGATGGGGCTCCAAGGTTGGCAAATGGTCGCCCAACCAACTCAATTGCTGAAGTTCATCCATGGCCTTCTGCAGTTTGGGCAAAAGCCACTGGTACTCAGCTCGCAGATAAAGGATCCCTTCTTCCGCTCCGGCCGCATATCCCGCTGCGATCATCCCTTCGAGGACAAGTCCCGGAAATCGATCGAGTAAAAAGCGATCCTTGAACGTGCCTGGTTCGCCCTCGTCCGCATTGGCTATGATCACTCGAGGCCCTTCGTGAATGCGGGCCAGGGACCATTTCCTCCCGGTCGAAAACAAGGCACCGCCCATACCACTCAGTCCGGATTTTCGGATCTCGGACAGCACCTCGGTGGATGTCATCTGCCGCAGTCGTTTCAAGGAAAATCCGGTTTTATACTCGCCGGTCAGGAAGGGTGTTCGAAGACAACGTGGATGGTAAAGCGGCTCCTGGATCGGATCAGCAAGAGCTGCGGGAGTCTGGCCCTCGCGCAGGGAGGTGACGATGCGCTGGACCTTTGCCGGAGTCAGAAAGGTAAAGGGTTGAAAATTGATGAGCGCAGCCGGTAGTTGATCGGGCAGCCCGATACAGGGGGTCTCGAACAGGCCAAACAATCCGTCCGCACTGACTTCCCCCATTTTTGCCCCGGTGGCCTTTTCAAAGGCTTCTTTGATCCTGGATCTACCGGCAAATTGGGCGAGGATGCTGTTGTCCAGGTAGATGGTAAACCGGCCGGCGGGAGCGGTATGGAAGAAATGGTAAAAACTGGCTACCGAGCTCACTTCCGAAACGGGCATATGAAACTGCCGGGCGATCCCTTTAATTGACTCTTCACTCAGAAACCCTAATGCTGTTTGTCGTTCCCAAAGCGCATCCAGCAGTTGATATCGGGGAGAAGAAGCCATGTGGAAAGTGTTTACCGCAAAGTACTTTCCAACCAGTGGCTTTTGGCTTGATCTGAATCATATCCCGGGGTGATCGTTTGGTGGAAGGAGGGGTGATCTTCCAACCCGGGGATCATCTGTATCCAGCCGGATCACTGTACCAGCACAAAACCAGCCCATTGGTAGGGGGACAAAAATCGATCCCGCATTTCCAGCTGTGCTTGCCGGAAGGCATCCGAAATATCCTTTCCATCCCGGAGCCAGATCCCATAGAATGTCTCCATGAACAGCTTTGTGTTGCGATCGGATACCTGCCATAGGCTGATGATGAGATTCTGCACACCTGCAATCTTGAACGCCCGTTGCAGCCCATAGACCCCCTCCCCGACCAGGACTTCGCCCAGACCGGTCTCACATGCAGACAACACTACCGTCTCTGTGTGGGAGAGGTCCAGTTCACTGATCTCATAGGCCGTCAGAATACCATCTTCCCCCTCCTCCAAGGTGGTCATCTCTTCATGGTTGGCGCCGGCCATCACCAGGCCGGAACGAAACATCGGGTTTTCGGTCATCGACATGCCCGCTCCCGGTCCGGCAGTTCCGGAGGCCTGATCTTTAAAAAAGAAACCATGCGTCGCCAGATGGATCAGATCCGGAGAAAACTCATCATCTGAAATATGGAGAAACCGATCTTCGGTGGCAGCAGAACCTGTCCAGATCTTGAAGTCCAGACCTTTTTCAGTCATCAGATCGGCGATGGCTTTGACTTCCCGTTCTGTTCCCGGCAGGTAGGGCCAGTCTGCATCCAGGGATAAGACCGCATCGGATGAACGGGATGCCAGGGCTCCATTCTCCTGGAGGGTGGCATCTTCCGGAGCTTCTGTATCATACCGGATGGCACCAAACACCCAGGCCGATTCCGGGGCCTTGCTCTTGCGATTGTCCATGGAAACCAGATCTCTTGTACTGGTGAGTTGGATGACGGGATTTCTGTCCAGAATGACGGAATCCAGCGTGAACGGGACAGCACCCAGATTCAGTCTGTTGAGCAGCCCATCCGGAGAATGATAGATCGTAACCCCGGGTGGGATCTGCTCCAGAAGGGGTGCCCAGACCAGTTCAAACAGCGTCTGCAAAGAGTCTTGCTGCACTCGAAATCCTCTTTGATTGTAACCGTACAAATGATCCACCGCTTCAATCGATCCATTTCCGGAGGCTACCAGCAGTTTTTGAAATACAGCTTCATCAGCCAATGGAATTAATCGGGGATCATGGTCATGACTTAATAAGATGGCTGCATATCGGATCCGATCCGTCGATTCGGGATCCAGAAAGGGATACCGGACAAACTCGATGGCCATCTCATCCGGGCCCAGCCCAGCCTGGACCTGCTCCCAACCGACCTGTTGATAATCCCTGGAAAAGGCGCTGGCCGACTGGACCAGCTGCTTTTCAAGGAGTAACGCACTGTCCTGCCAGATCGAGATGTCCGCACGCGATTCGATGGGTTTTGCCATCTCCCCAGCTATGCGCGACAGGTATTCCTGCCAGGCTACATAGCTCTGTTGAATAAATGGATCGCGGCGGGCATACTGTCGGATCCGTTTGGCCGCTGTCAGGAGAAAGCCCTTGGTAAACAGCATATGATCATAGGCGACAGCTGCAGCATTCGGTTCATTCGTCGGATGCATTTCAGCCGCCGAAAGGAGAAATCCTACACCCGAGCGATTGGCTGCACTGTAGGATTCCAGTTCACTCTCAGATAGGTATTGTGATGCCGTTGTCAGGTAGGACTTGGCCAGGCTGTTCGCCCGGATATACTGTCGAAGGGCCTTCTCATGCTGGCCGGTCTTCCAATAGAGATTCCCGAGGTATTGTATCGCAGGCCCAAAGTCATGATGCGATTCACCCAGACTCTCTTCCATGATCCGGATTCCCTTGTGAGCCAGGAGGAGGGCCGTATCCAGTTGACCGGACCGATCAGCCAGTTTGGCCAGATTCACCAAGCTCATGCCCACCTTCGGATGCTCCTGACCAAACGAACTGACCATTCGTTCGTGCACCAGATTGGCAAGAGAGGTGGCCTCATCGAGTTTGTTCAATTTCTGATAAACCCCGGCGAGGTTATTCCCGATCAGGATCCACACCGGATTTTTGGGGCCCTGGGTAGAATCAATGAGGTCGTATGCTTCTTCGTAATACTCTGCGGCTCGGGCATATTCTCCCTGCAGATAGGCGACCGTACCCAGATTGCTGAGGAGTTGCACCAGGAAGGGATGCCGGGGAGGTAATGCCGGCGACAGGATCCGAGTGGAGATCTCAAACTGTTCATGCGCCCGATCCAACTGCCCATAGCTCTGAAAGAGCATCCCCATATTATTGTGGTTGATCCCTGCCAGGGTGGGATTTTCCCCTTCAAGGGCATCCCATATCTTCGCCGCACTCCTGAAACATTGTTCCGCCTGACGGAAATCGCCCTGGCGAAAATAGATGGTCCCGAAATTGTCAAAGTTCTGACCCAGCTGGAGGCTGTCCGGTTCCGGGAGCTGGACCAGGATGGACATCAGTCGACGATGGACGGCGATCGCTTTTTCAAACTGCTCCGTTTCACCGTATATGCGACCTTCCAGAAAGAGGCAGATCCGATATTTTTCATCCGAACGATCGAGAAAGGCAGAAGCCAGTTCCTTCGCTGCCTTGATATCGAGCAGTGCTTCATCGAACTGTCCTTTCCGCAGGTCCAGGACGGCTGCAAAGGACAGGCTGTCCACTTGTTTTATTCTTGGATCGGGTGTCTCGGATTGGGAGTAAAGGAGAATCGGGCACAGGAGTAGAAGGAGAAAAAATATTCTATACATCTTGGGGTGATTGATGCTGGATCAAAAGAATAGGGCTGTTTCAGCTCTTAAAGTACTGAAAATCCGACTGGCTACCCAGGAACAGGGTCGTTGAACCTCGTGTGAATTGTCGTTCTTCTCGCGTGGTCGATCACCGGAAAAAAGATATCTTTCCTTTATTTGACTGCCCATGCCCACCTTCCCCCAACAACACCTGGCCCGCTTCGAGAACGAGATACTGGCCCAACTGAATCCCGACCAGCGGCAGGCTGTGGATCGGATCGAAGGTCCTGTGATGGTGATCGCCGGTCCGGGTACTGGAAAAACCCAACTGCTGGCCGCGCGGATCGGCAATATCCTGCGTCTGACCGATACGGATCCACGAGAGATCCTCTGCCTCACCTATACCGAGGCCGGGGCCACCGCCATGCGGCAGCGACTCATCCAGTTTATCGGTCCCGAAGGGTACCGGGTACCGGTACATACGTTTCACGGGTTCTGCAATGTGGTCATCCAGGAAAACCCGGCACGATTCGGTGGCTATCGCGAACTCCAGCCCCTGACCGATCTGGAAGGCAGGGAATATCTCAAACAGCTGATCGATTCACTCCCTGTCGAACATCCACTGCGTCGGCTCCGGGGTGATTTCTATTATGAGGTCCCTCGACTGGCCCGGCTCTTCAGCACCATGAAACAGGAAGGTCTCTCACCGGAGCAGATCAGTGAAGCCATCGACCTGTATCTGGAAGAGCTCCCCACCCGTGAGGGCTTTTTCTACAAGCGGAAGTACAAACAGTTTGAAGCAGGCGACCCGAAGGAGTCTGCCATCCAGGCAGAGACCAAACGGATGGAAGATACCCGTATCGCAGCCCGACTGTTGCCCGACTTCCAGGCACTGCTGGAAGAAAAAGGCCGATACGACTTTTCGGATATGCTGCGATGGGTACACCTGGCCTTTGAGGAGGACGCTGAACTGCTGCGGACCTACCAGGAACGCTTCCTCTACCTGCTGGTGGATGAGTATCAGGATACCTCCGGCTTGCAGAACAGTATCCTCTATCAACTTGCCGATTTCTGGCAGGAGCCCAACCTCTTCGTAGTGGGTGATGACGACCAGGCCATCTATCGCTTTCAGGGAGCCAGCATGCAGAACATCCTGGATTTCCACCACCGATTCAGACCTGCTCCCTTTATCCTGAAGGAGAATTATCGGTCCGGCCAGGCCCTGCTGGACGCCAGCAACGCCCTGATCTCCCAAAACCTGGGTCGGCTGAATGAAAAGCTGGGGCTCGAAAAGAAACTGGAAGCCAGAAATACCAGGCTACCTCAACCCGGAGTGGCTCCACAATTAATGGAGTTTGGGACCAGCACCGGAGAAGAAGCCTGGATCGCAGATCGGATCCAAAGCCTTCTGGATGAAGGTGTCCCTGCTCCGGAGATCGCAGTACTCTATCGCAATCACCGACACGCAGACAACCTCATCCGACTCTGTCGCCAACGCGGCATCCCGGTGAGTCAGCAACGGCAGGAGAATATCCTGCACGATCCGTTTATTCAAAGTCTGTTAGAGATCCTGGCCTATATCCAGGGGGAATACAATCAACCGTTCAGTGAAGAATTGCGCCTGGTCGAGATCTTGCATTATCGCTATTTCGGCATCACACCCCTGGATGTGGCCCGGCTGCTTCGCTTCATGAAACAGAATTACGCTACCCACAAATTGGATCCCTCCAAAAAATTGCTCCGGTGGCGCGAATTGCTCTCCTCCGAGGCACTGCTCTCTCAAACGGGCGTATCCGATATCGCTGCCATCTCAACCGTCGCCGAAAACCTGGAATACTGGATCGGGCATTTCAAGGAGATGACCATCCAGAATCTGTTCGAACGTATCCTGACCCGGGGCGGCGTGCTGGCAACCATCCTGGCCGATCCACAAAAACGGCGACTACTGGAATTGGTCACGACATTATTTGATTATATCAAGGCAGAAACGGCACGTGATCCGGAGATCGAATTATCCGCCATACTGGCCCAATGTGCGGAGATGATGGAAGGCAATATTGCCTTGCCCTATGTACACTATATCGGCAATCCGGATGGCGTCCCCTTCAGCACCATTCACTCTGCCAAGGGATTGGAATGGTCGCATGTGTTTATGATGGCCAGCTCGGCCAAGAACTGGGGGGGGCAGACCGGAGGCCGGGACTATAAGTTTCCG
The DNA here is from genome assembly GCA_030429045.1 of Bacteroidia bacterium. Taxonomy (GTDB): domain Bacteria; phylum Bacteroidota; class Bacteroidia; order Chitinophagales; family Saprospiraceae; genus JAGNXB01. Next base: position 10,281 of record JAUIEA010000018.1, read on the forward strand.
GATACCCTGCAACGAAATTCGGAAGCAACCGACGAGCAGAATGCGGAGGAAGAACGCCGCCTGTTTTTTGTCGGCATGACCCGGGCCAGGGAGGGATTGACCATCAGTTATGCCCGGGATCAGAAAAATGCCCGAACAAAAAAGACGGGAACCAACGATCTGGCGGCACCCTTCCTGTGGGAATTACACGAGCGGGGGCACCTGCCCATTCAATCGCTTGACGTCGCTGCTGACGTACGAGAAAACGCGCTGGAATCTCTTTTGCATCCCCTGGATGAAAATCCTGCTTTACTGGAAGAGGGGTGGCTGAAGGAGCAGGTCAGCAACTTCGTCATGAGCGTCACCGCCCTGAATAAATACCTGGTGTGTCCACGTTCATTTTACTACGAAAATATCCTTCGCGTTCCATCAGGGAGAAATCGATACATGGGGTACGGGAGTGCCGTTCACTATGCCCTGGAAAATGTATTTCAAAAAAATACCTTGCTGGAGGGAAATGTCACGGACCAGTTGCTCAGTGCCTTCGAGATCGGCATGAACCGGTACCAGTCCCACTTCACCAGGATCGAGTTTGAGAATACCATTGAACATGGCAAACAGGTGCTTCCCTGGTATGTGGAAGAAGCCATGCCGATCTGGAAACAGGCGGAAAAAACCGAGGTGGAAAAAGCCATTCGACAGGTCGAATGGGAGGGCTATCCCATTGGTGGCAAACTGGATAAGGTCGAGCACTATCGGGATGGTCTGATCGTGGTTGATTATAAAACCGGAAATCCAGCCAATGCCAGAAAGAAACTGAACCGGCCTGGTGAAGACTGGAGAGCAGAACCGGGCGGGGATTACTGGCGGCAGATCGTTTTTTATCACATGCTGGTCACCGCTGACCGCAGTCTGACTGCCCGGATGAAATCCGGGGTCATGGAATTTATCGAGCCGAACAGCAAGGATCAACTGGAGCGGGCCACCATTGAGGTGACGCCGGAAGATCTGGCCATTGTCGGTGAACAACTCGCCTTTGCATTTGAAGGCATTCGCAATCTGGAGTTCAGCAATGGTTGTCATGAACCGGATTGCTTCTGGTGCAATCTGGTGGACCATCATGTCCTGGCTGATAGCATTACCCCGGGCGGGGAAGACCCGGACCTGGCCATGGATGAAAGCACCTGATGACAGGGCAGTTCAGTCTGGAAGAGTTTAATTCCGTTCCAAAGATCAAAATTCAGTCTACGCGGGTTCGCGCAACAGTGCATACAGATCCATGCCTTTCTTGACCAGGGTAGCCATGTCGGCCGGCGCCAGTAATTTCCGTTTCCTGTAGATCACCAGATAATATCCCAGGCCTTCGACGGTCCATTCCCGGTTCGATCGGAACATCCGCGCAAACTGTGGGGTCAGGAGCAGCTGGCGCACCAGCTCCTCGTCTTCCCCTTTCAGCAGGTTTTGATCCGAGAATTTTTTGTCATCGGCGTAGTCGATATCCTGCATGCCCAGCCAGGCGCCGATGCGATCAAAAAAGCCTTCGGGTCGCAGATAGAAATCAGGAAGGGCCAGATCCTTTGCCTGAATGAAAAAGACGGATTGATACAGTCGTTTGCGATGATTTCCCGCCGGCACCTTCCAGGTATAGTCAAATGTCAACAGGGTAGAGTTCAGTAATGGGTCTACCCGTCGGGCCACATTGTGCATGGATCGGGAGGACCCGAACTGCTTGTAAAAGTGGAAGGACTTCAACAAACTGATATCTGAATAGACATCATCACCCAGGAATTCGAAATCCAGTTTATGGGCCAGGTTGCGCAGGGCATCTGTCCGGGAAGAGGTAAGCTTGCGGGAGATCATGGAGTGAAGGTAGGGAAAGGGGAAGAAATGAATATTCAGCATTTACAGTGAGAACAAAAATATGAATGCCTGAATCAAGTCGTATCGGCTTCACTTTACACGCTGAGTCATGTAATGGCTATGCATATGTGGGTGTGAGTAGAAAAGGCATCGATAGTCTGAACATGAATCAAGATCATCCTGCCAGAAAATGATATTAATCAATTGATGCATTGTTCTTCTGCTACAGCTCAAGCATCCGGTAGGATGCTGGTGTGATTTTGCGTATCGGCGCGCTTTAGCCGCCGCTTGTGTAAAGTGTATCGATGCCACAGTCTTGAATTACAACTCCTCCAGAGGAACGATCACCCTCTAACATCTTTCTGTGGTTGTTAATAAAAGCAGCGGGGTAGTACTAATAATAACCGGCTATCTTTTCAATCAATGGTCCTCTTTCAAATAGGTATATGGCCACTCCTCCCATTCGTTCACCATTCTTGCCTTGACCGGGTTGTCCAGGATATAGCGAACAATATGCGCTCTTTCCTTTAAGTCCCGAACAAGGCGATCATAACTGTCCTTTGCCCATAGCGGCCCGGTCCGATTCAACTTTTTATTGATCATAAAGGCAGTGGCACCCATGATCAGCCTCATCACATGGTCCAATTGGACATAATGATCCGGTTTTTCATTCGCTACCAACCCATTCTCGTCCAGGACCTGTTTACTAAAATCAAATAAAATATGAACATGATTGGGCATTATAGTGTATGCAATCAGGTCGTAGTATTTTTCATTAAACATATCAATTCGCTCAGAAATAATCTTTGCTATCTCGTCATTTTGCAGCAACCCCTCATTTTCTTTATCAAGGAGACTGTCAATCTGATGAAAGTATTTATCATAGGTTTTCATTAAAAAATCATTTGCAGCAGAATCCATCGGTAGTATGGACTCCTTTATGACTCGATTGTAATCAGCTACAATTTTCTTGAATACGGATTTCGGTAATGTATTTTTTAGTCGGAAAGTGACAAAAAAGCAACCCCCAACTGGCGCTAAATGAGGAAGTCTATTTCGATAAAACGATTTGAATTGTTTTGATGTATGAGCCATACCATTTCAGAGCAATAAGAAAGGAATATTATTCCAGATGAAAACAAGACTAAAATAGCCATAAAAGATCACTAAACAAAGGGTAGTATAGTATCCTTCACATGCATGGATGCACTTCAGAGTATCGGCGTGCTTTAGCCGCCCTTATGTGAAACGAGAATAGAACATTAAGACACTCTTGTTAACCATGCTAGCAGTATACAGCATCCTTCGATGAATATTGAGCCAATCTGCGGCAGCTAAAGCAGCCGGTACGATTCAGACAAACATCCGTGTATCGGCGTGCTTTAGCTCCCGTTCAGAATAACTATGAAGGAAAATTCAAGACACTCTTATTCACCATCCTAGCAGCATACAGCAACCTTCAATTAAAATTGAGCCAATCTGCGGCAGCTAACCGCCTTCGGCTATTAAAAAGCAGCCGGTACGATTCCGATACAAATTTTATGCAAGGACAAGCCCGGCTACAACCATATAGTTAAGGCTACCATGAATTCTCTATTCTGTAGAAACGAACATCAACCCAGCTCCCGCCAGCGCGCCAGATATTTGGCGACGAGGTCGAATTCGACATTACAGAGATCTCCGGGCTGCAGGTTGCCGAAGGTGGTGTGATCGATGGTGTACGGAATAATGGTGACCGAAAATGTATCTCGGGTGGGTTGAATAACTGTCAGGCTGACCCCGTTAATACAAACCGATCCCTTGTCGATCAATAAATGAGCAGATGCCGGATCAAAGCCGAATGTAAACCACCAACTTCCGTCACGGTCCTCCCGCTTCAGACAGGTGATCACACCATCTACATGGCCCTGTACCATGTGACCGTCCAACCGGTGCTGCAGGGAAACAGCCCGTTCGAGATTCACCCGGCTTCCCGTCTGAATATTGCGGAAATGACTGCGCTCGAGGCTTTCGGCGACCAGGGTCACAGCATGTTTCCCGGGCAATATTTTTGTTACCGTCAGGCAGACTCCGTCATGCGCAATACTCTGGTCCACTTTCAGTTCATCTGAAATGGCTGAACTCACCCAGAGATGCACATTGGTCCCTTCTTTCTCTACTGCTTCGACCCGACCGATACATTCTATGATTCCGGTAAACATGTTCCTGACTGTTTGTTTTTCTTTAGATGTCCAGCTTCCAAAACTCCCGGGGTGCCTTTTTTCAGGGACGGAGGATCTGAATATATCCTTCCAGAAAATTCTGGGCCGGCACAATGCCCTGGACTCGTTGTTCAAAAACCTTGCAGATATAAAAATAGGTCCCGTCGGTGCATTCCTTTCCTGACAGATCGCGACCATCCCAGAGGATATCCGGATCGGTTGTCTCGAAAACCAATCCTCCCCACCGGTTAAATATTTTCATGTCGATCCGTTCAATGAACCGATAAGGATAGGGCTTGAACAGATCGTTCTGATTGTCACCATTCGGTGTAAACGTATTGGGTAGCTCATAATCCGGACAATTATCCACGCACACGACATTGCTCGGCAGGGAGACATTCCCCAGGGAGTCCAGGGCAACTACTGAATAACATCCTGCCAGTCCGATATCCGGCCGATGAATCTCAGTGGTATCCTCTGCCGAAAACAATTCGCCAACCAGAACACTTTGGTCCTGACCCGGGGCGCGGAAATAGATCTGGTATCCAGCGACATCTGACAGACCCGGGCAGATGGACAAGGGATTGAGCCAGGTCAGCTCATTTTCGAGGATATCTGGAAATGGCCCTTCGAACAGACTGTCACATACATTGCTGACGGATAATACAGGTGGGCAGGGCGGTACGGTATCCAGGGGGATACCACAGTTTTCCTGCGAGAGATTGATCAGTGTATCCGGCAAATTGTCTATCCCATAATCGCCGAAAGAGCGAATACGATAACAATATTCCTCCCCGTTGGTCAACCCGATGTCGGTGTATTCAGGAGTCGTCGTGAGGGCCAGTGGATCCCATAGCAGGGTATTCGGATTCCATCGCTCGACCTGATATTCATAATTGATCCAGGGCACCTCTTCCTCCCAGGACAGAATGTTCCGCTGATCGGTAGAGGCGACGCTTAAAAAGATGGATGATGCGGCTGCTGAAGCGCCCAGTAGTTCACCTGCCGGGCCGGTATAAAATTCGATCTGATAGGTATAGGGTGTGGTGCGCGTATCCAGGGGCGTATCAAACCGGACTGCTGTATCATTTGCAGCGGCGTAGGTGGGTGCACTGAAATCCCCGCCAGGCACGGGGGTCCAGTTGGTGGTGCCGATTCCCGGTGATCGGAGCAGGAGGTATCGGTAAGGACCAGGGTAAAGCGTGGTGTCCAGATCCGGGATCCGTGGCTTACTCCAGACAATCTCCATCTCGCCGGTAACGGGATCGGTCGACTCCACGCTGACGGTAGTCAGCAAGGGCAAATTCCGACTCAGCTGGACACAAACCTCTTTGGAAGGCAGGCTTTCAACCTGGTTGAATGGATTCCCTGCGGAGGAAAGACGCGCAAAGTCTGCAACGATCCGGTAGCAATAGGTCCGCCCTGCCTCGACATCCGGATCGACAAATGTATAGCGACCGTTCACCAGGGTTTTTTGTTTAAAAGCGATGCGGGTATACCCTTTCCCGGACAGGCCCGGTGTACAGGTGTCAACAGGGAATGGGTTGCTCCCGACACGACGCCACACTGAAAATCCACGAAAAAACTCATTGGCTGCATCCTCACAGCGATAGGGGCTTTCCCAGGTCACAGTGACCGTATCCATACCGGGGTCGGCCTTGACATCCAGGGGAGGGGGGCCCACTACTTTGATCAGGAGGGTATGCAGATCGGCCAGTGGAGATGTCCCGTCATTGTCTACAGCTTTGAACACCACTGAGTAGGGTTGCTTTGAAATCTGCTCACAAACGGTTGGCCAGAAAAAGGACCCGGATACAGGCGGAGAGACGGCATTCGGAGGTGCAAAAAACTGGGCCGCCGAGAACGGATCGATGAAGGGTCCGCCAAGGGCGGTCAACAGCACAAGCTGGCCGGCATCCTCATCCGTGGCCAGGACATCCAGATCGATGGTATCACCGGCAATGACACAGATCTCTTCCACTGTTTCAATGATCGGAGGATTGTTATTGCAGTCCTTGACCAACACCTGCATATCCCGGATGATGGTGTCCAGTGCTACCCCGTTGCGGTATTCCACGATGATCATGGCAATATTGTATTCCCCGGCGACCAGGGGCGTTTCCCATCGCAATTCTCCGGTGACGGGATTCAGTGTGAGGGTGTTGGGTCCTCCCGAACCGATCTCATTGGGATACTGGTACTTCGGAACCGCTGTTCCCTGTTTTTGCAATGGGACGATCAGGTGATAGGATAGACTGTCCTTATCCGGATCGGACGCATTGGGATTGTGCACAAATGTCTCACCCACACAACCGAAGTCGATGGGTGGCTGGAGCAGCACCGGCGTGCTGTTACAGCCCTGAAATTGCGGGTTGAGAAAGGTGTAGATCGTTTCGATATAAAACGGAATACTCACCGAATTCGGGTAGTTGACATTGAGGATGTCATCGATCCGGTTGGGATCATTCATGCTGATCCGGTAGGTGGCCCGGGCCGGATAAACATGAATACCGACATAGAGGTTCTTTTTAATGTCATTGGCCAGCACTTCGCCAAAGGGAATGCCGCCGGAGCCGATGGGTCCATTGGTCCGATAGAGCCATTGTGTCGTGCCGTCTCCCCAGGACACTTCCACGCTATCCCGGTCGGCTGCAACGCTGGAAGCCTTGGTGTACGTGGTTACCGTCACCCGCAGGGTCAGCTCACTGCAGTTGCCGATCTGTTCGACTGTGATCTCACCGGCTCTATTGTGTGTCGCACCTAACGAAAAGGGAAGGGCTAGAAGGAAAAGGAGGATCAGACGTTTTGCCACCATGGACCGAAAATAGAGATTGCTGCCGATATAACGGTCAAGGGGGATAGATGTTGGCAAATGAGTCCCGGCTTTTGTCGGTCATCTGGCAAAACCATCCTTAAACCCCATTCCCTATTGCTTGACCCATCTGATGGTTTGGATCGTTTGTTCCTGCCATATCCGAAGAAGATAAATGCCTTCAGGCAGGGATCTGACATCCAGGCTACCACTGGTCATACCAGCCTGAACCCTGTTGCCGGAAATGCCCAGAATCTCATAGGGGCACGATGTATGCAGAGGTAAAATCGTCAGTATGCCGGTTGCTGGATTGGGGTAAACATGGATGGAGCCGGCGATCCCCGGGTCGATCACGTGTGTCATCTGACAGGGACCCGGTTCCCAAATATTCACACCGTCCATGATGGCCGCGCAAGGGTTGATATAGGTGGAGTCGTTGCAACCGCAGATGACTTCGACAGGTTCCTGACTGCAATCAATTACGACCAGCGGAACAACCGGATTTTTGCAAGGTAAATCCTCACAAACCCCGGGAATGACATATTCGACCCCCTCTGCATAGGCATAACATGGATTCGGATAGGTCTTTCCGTCGCAGCCACACACGGGCTCTTCGGGCTGTAAACTGCAAAGGTCTTCGATCACCTGGGCATCCAGGACAGGCAGAGGGGAGACGATCAGGCTGTCACATTCGAGGTCCGGACAAGGCCCCGGCACAACATGGATGATCCCGTCGGCATTTGCGAAACAGACATTGGCATAGCTTACACCATTGCATCCACACACGGGGTCATACACGTGTGGGCAATCTCCGGCATCGATCACCACTTCAGGACTCACACACTCCTGGAAACAGGGTCCCGGCGTCGTGTGGATCACCCCACTTCGATCAGCCATACACTTGTTCGGATAGGTGACCCCATCACAACCACACACCGGATCATATTCAAACGTACAGGGAAGGAGGGAGATCTTCGTGGAATCAATACAATCGCTGCTCTCACATTCACCCATCGTGAAGGAGGTCAGGCCATACTTATATCGCGCAGTGCAGGCATTGGGATAGGTTTTACCGTCACAGCCGCATACAGGCGCATAGATGGCCGGACATTGCATATTGAGATCGATCAGGGACGTATCAATGCAAGGTGGTTTGGGGCATAATCCCGGAGTCCAGTCCAAAACGCCATGATGAAGCGCATCACAGGGGTTGAGGTAATTGATCGTGTCACATCCGCAAACAGGATCTGCCTCCAGGCCTTCACAATCCAGGGGAGGATCCGGCATATAACCTGACTTGCAGGGCTGGTCCTCACAGGGTCCGGGAGTATAATAGGCCACACCTGCAGCAAACGCATAACAGGCATTGTCATACGTGCTGCTGTCACAACCACAGACTGGATCAATCGGCTGCATACCACATTCATCTTCGATCACAACGGGGTCCTGATGGGGCAAGGGCACCTGTAATAGACTGTCACATTCCAGATCGGGACACGGACCGTCAATATAATCGGTCACCCCATCGGCCAGGGCATAACAGGCATTGGGATAGCTGATCCCATTGCATCCGCAAACCGGGTCATACAGCTGAATACACTGGATGGGATCAAATCCATTTGCCGGATCCTGACAATCTTCCTGGCAGGGTCCGGGGGATACATGTTTGATCCCGTTGTTCATGGCTGTACATGCATTGGGATAGGTGATCCCATCGCAACCGCATACCGGGTCATAGATGAAAGGACACGGATCCTCAGACACCTTTTCCGGATCGAAACAGTCATCCTCCTCACACGCTCCGGGTGTGAATTCGGTTACGCCATACCGGTATTGTGCAATACAGGCATTCGCAAAGGTGACGCCGTTGCATCCGCAAACCGGATCATACAATTGCAGGCATTGCATATTCGGATCGATCTGACTGGAGTCTATACATGACAAGGTGGCGCAGGGGTAGCAGGGATCAAAATCGGGGTCCGGGCAAGGTGTGGGTACCGGATCTCCATTTTCCCATAAGATCTCCCGGTCAAAATCATCCAGGGTAAGACCGGGAAGCTGCATTCCACTCGGGATGATCTCTACACAATTCCAGCCGGAATTCTCCACGTTTTGACACACGATCTGGCGACTGGGAAAATACATCGTATCACTGCAATATTCAGCAAATGAAATAATGTCCTGCTCCCAGCCATTGATCGGATTGATCGCAATTCTCCTTTGAAAAAAATAAAATGAACCTTCGAAAAAAGAGAGTCCAGTCTCCACAGGAATGACATTCGGATCATTCTGGTTTGCCTCAACGAGATCTTCAATTAAAACAACCATGTTCTCAGAACACAACACCTGGGAAAAATCACCATTGCAGTCCTCGAGGCCAATGATCTGCGCCTCCGGTTTGCGGATATCTGCGCTGGAAAATAAGTGTTGAGACACACCGGATGCGGGGTGGATGACGAGTCCGAAAATAAAAATCAAAAGGGCAGAATAATACCGCATTACCAAATCATATTTAAGGCTGAATCAATATATCTGTCAGGTATATTGACATGTCAATGATGTCGAATATACTATAAAAACAAAAAAAGGGCACCCTGCTTTCAGGAATGCCCTTTCAGAAATGACTATAAGAAAACGTTCTTGAACGGGAAGGTTATATCGGACTGAATCGCCCGGTAAAATGCCGCAGGAATGGCGGCTCCCAATCGATCTTGTACCCGCTGACCTGATCGGCGCGTTCCAGGATCTCGCCGAAGGTCTCGATCACATAATCGAGATGACTTTGGGTATACACCCTTCGTGGAATAGCCAGTCGGACCAGCTCCATCTGTGCCGGGATCAGGCTGCCATCTTCGGCGTACTTCCCGAACATGACCGAGCCGATCTCACAGGACCGGATCCCGCCCAGACGATACAGTTCGCAGACCAGGGCCTGACCCGGATACTGCTCAACCGGAATATGCGGATAGAGCATCCTGGCATCAATGTACACCGCATGCCCTCCCGGCGGTTGCAGCAGGGGAATGCCGAGGTCTGTCAGCTTCCTGCCCAGATAGCCCGTACTGCTGATCCGGTAATGGAGATAGTCGGGATCAAATACCTCCTCCAGTCCGGTGGCAATGGCTTCCATATCCCGTCCGGACAGGCCCCCGTAGGTGGAATAGCCTTCGGTGATGATCAGGACAGTCCGGCAGGCCCGGGCCAACTCCAGATCACGGAGGGCCAGAAATCCACCCATATTGACCAGGCCATCCTTTTTGGCACTCATGATCGCCCCATCGGCCAGGGCAAACATTTCCCGGGCGATGTCCCGATAGGATTTGTCCTCGTTCCCCTTCTCCCGATGCTGGATGAAATAGGCATTCTCCGCAACCCGACAGGCATCCAGGAGGAACATGATGCCATTCTGTTTGCAGACCTCCGCCACTTCCCTGGCATTGGCCAGGCTGACCGGTTGGCCGCCACCACTGTTATTGGTCACGGTCAGGACGACCGCTGCAACTTTTTCAGCGCCCCATTCCGCAATACCGGTTTTCAGCCGGTCGATATCCAGGTTCCCCTTAAATGGAAAATAACTCTGGGTATCTGCATTTTCCGGAATGGGCAGATCGATACCGGTGGCGCCGGAATATTCAATATTGGCCCGGGTTGTATCGAACAGGGTATTGGAAAAAAAGACCTTGCCTTCTCCGCCCAGGCGCGTATACAGGAGGTGCTCCGCAGCCCGGCCCTGATGGGTGGGAAGGATATAGGGACATCCAGTCAGATCCTGGATCACTTTTTCCAGGCGCAGCCAGCTGCTGGCCCCGGCATAACTCTCATCACCCCGCATGATGCCAGCCCATTGTTCGGCACTCATCGCTGACGTACCGCTATCGGTCAACAGATCGATGATCACATCCGAGGAGTGCAGGAGAAACGGATTATAAAAAGCCTCCTGCAAATGGGCCTCCCGTTCGCTTTCGGAGCTCATCCGGATGGGCTCAACGACCTTGATCCGAAAGGGCTCAATAATAGTTTGATGCTGCATATCAGAGGGTGCCCCGTCGGCGTTGTTCGTCTTCAATGGATTCAAAAAGTGCTTTGAAGTTTCCCTTTCCGAAACTCATGGCCCCTTTTCGCTGAATGATCTCAAAAAACATTGTCGGACGGTCTTCCACCGGCTTGGTGAAGATCTGAAGGAGATACCCTTCATCATCTCGATCGACCATGATGCCCAATTCCTTTAATGCCCTGACATCCTCATCGATCTTGCCCACCCGATCCATCACGGTATCATAGTACGTACCGGGAACGTGGAGAAATTCCACACCGCGTTTGCGCATTTCACCAACGGTGTGTAATATATCCTTTGTGGCTACTGCAATGTGCTGACATCCTGCTCCTTCATAAAAATCAATGTACTCTTCGATCTGGGATTTTTTCTTCCCCTTCGCCGGCTCATTGATCGGGAATTTAATTCGACCATTTCCATTGGTCATCACCTTGGACATCAAAGCCGAATATTCCGTAGAAATATCTTTGTCATCAAAGGAGATCAGATTTGCAAATCCCATCACGTCATGGTAGAATTTCGCCCAGATATTCATCTGGTTCCAATCCACATTGCCGACCATGTGATCGATGTATTCCAGGCCGATCGGTGCGGGATTGTAGTCGGACTTCCAGGCTACAAAACCGGGTAAAAACACCCCTTTATAATTCTTCCGTTCCACAAAGATGTGGACGGTATCACCATAGGTATGGATACCGGACCGGACCACTTCTCCATGCTCATCTTTTTCCACCACGGGCTCCAGAAATGGCTTTGCCCCGCGCGAGGTGGTTTCCTTGAATGCTGCACGCGCATCATCTACCCACAAGGCGATCACTTTCACACCGTCACCATGCTTCTTGATATGATCCGATATAGCTGAATCAGAGCGCAGCGGTGTGGTGAGGACCAGTTTTATTTTTCCCTGTTGCACCACATACGACACCCGATCCCGGACTCCGGTTTCAAGACCGGAATAGGCCAGGGATTGAAACCCGAATGCGGTCTTGTAAAAGTGGGCTGCCTGCTTGGCATTCCCGACATAGAGTTCAACATAGTCTGTCCCCAGGAGGGGTAAAAAATCATCTGCTTCCGGAAAAATCTTTTCCAGGCCGTATTGGTAGTCTTTGATTCCAGTGAGCGTTTCCATTTTATGCGGTTATAAGATTTTGAGATTGGAGAATTTAACTGACTGGAGCGAGGTGATCGATCCACGATTTATAGTAATCTTCCACATCCAGCTGCATGGCTGCCCTGGTGATCTGCATGGGCCTGAACGGATCGATCATCACGGCGAGTTCCTCCGTGTCTTTTTGGCCGATACTGCGTTCAATGGCGCCGGGATGTGGCCCATGGGGTAATCCGGCCGGATGGAGGGTCAATTGCCCCTTGGAAATATTATTCCGGCTCATAAAATCACCATCGACATAATAGAGGATCTCATCCGAGTCGATATTGCTGTGATGGTAGGGTGCCGGAATTGCGTCCGGGTGGTAATCGTACAATCGGGGAACGAAGGAACACACCACAAACTGATCCGCTTCGAACTGTTGATGGATGGGGGGTGGCATATGAATGCGCCCGGTCAGAGGTTCAAAATCAAAAATGGACATGGCATATGGATAATGGAATCCATCCCACCCCACTACATCAAATGGATGGGTGCCATATATATAGGGGTATATCCGATTCTGTTTTTTGATCAATACTTTAAAGTCTCCGGTTTCCGAATGGGTCTCCAGATCCCGGGGCAGTCGCACATCCCGCTCACAGAAAGGAGAATGTTCCAGTAATTGTCCGGATTGATTGCGGTAGCGGGCCGGGAATCGGATCGGGCTGTAGGATTCTATGTAGAGCAGTCTGTTCTCCGAGCTGTCAAACCGGATCTGGTAGATCGTGCCCCGGGGAATAACCAGATAGTCACCATAACTGAAATCCAGGCTGCCGTACATCGTCGACAACGTACCCGAGCCCTGGTGGATAAAGATCATCTCATCAGCATCGGCATTCTTGAAAAAATCGCCCTCCATGGACGTCCGGGGAGCCGCCAGGCCGACTGTCAGGTCATTATTGACAAACAGGGCAGTTCGGCTTTCCAGATAGTGATCGGTGGGTGGCAATTCAAACCCCTTAAAGCTGAGGGCCTGCAGGTTTTCGCTGATGGCAATTTCCGGGGCAATACTATAAGGGGCACCTTTTTCCTTGACAATGGTCGGGGGATGCAGATGATAGACCAGTGCAGAGACACCGCTGAATCCCTGCGTGCCTACCAGTTCTTCATGATAGAGCCCGCCGTTGGACTGGCGAAATTGAATATGACGTTTGCGGGGAATCTGCCCCTGGCGATGATAGACCGGCATGAAGTGGGGGTTTGGTTTAACCGAATAAAATTCGGTCGTCTGTCCTTTCTGACCGGTGACCAGGATCAATGCACCCGGTGATGTGGATTAAGGGGAGGAGGGAAGGAGTGAAGGAGTCGAGGAGGGAAGGAGTCGAGGAGATTATTTTACCAAGAGCTGGTATTCTGGTTTCGGATGCCTGACTGTAGAATGTCCAAAGGGGTAGCTGGTGCTACTCCTGTTCAACGTTGAAGACATTGAACCTTGAACAGAGGTCTGACTTGTCGGACCTCCCGGAACGCTGAACATTCCAGGGAAGATGTGGCTGTACACATCCATCCCTCCCATCAAACCAGAAGTCAGAGGATCACTTTCGCCGGCCGAGGACGAGGGTCTCGATTCGGCCGCCACGATTCATCTTCAACGTGAGTGTATCCTCTTGGGGGCGTTCGAAGCGGACCATCATCGGCGCGGTCCCCTCTTCATCAGACTGGGTATACAGCCGACCGTCATTTACCTTGAAGGTGCCCTTTTCATCCTGGCTGCCGTAAATGGCGGCATACTGGTCAGGCAATTCGAACACGAAGATCACCTTTGACGGATCGTCCGTCACCGGCTGGCCTTCCGTGACCCAGCGTACACCCTGCCATTCGCCCACGATCTGTTCTGCCCGCTCAGTATCCGACTGACAGGCTGCAATCGTCAGCACCAGGAAATAAAGAAATAGCTGGAGGGTCCGCATGGGTTCAGGTTTTGACCCAAGATAAGGAACTCCGGAATGGGTCAGCGTGCGGGAATCACTACCCGGGCTGCTCGTCCATCGGTGGTCATCAGCTGATAGACTCCAGGAGGACAGGCACTCAGGTGGATTCGGTCCACCTGCTCCCGTTGCAGCCAGACCCTTCCGACCATATCGGTCAGGGTCACCGTACAGATTTCCGGCAGATAAAGGAGGCGTTCCTGGTCGAGGGGATTGGGATAGACCTGAAGAGATCCCCATTGGGGTTTCCGGGGGTCAGATGTGCTGGTCCAGGGGGAGTCGATGGTATAAATGTCAAACCTCGCTTCCAGATCGCCGTTGGGCAGGGTATCCAGTTCCACCACCCGATTCGGTTCGGCATTGGAGGCCCAGGGATCCTGGGCATTGAGCGAGTCACCGGCAAAATACATCTGCGAGGTCAGCTTGAGGGTATCGTTGACCCAAACCTTGAAATGGGTATGCTTGGGGCGTCCCGGATACAGGCCGGGCAAGACACTGTAGTAGCTGTATTCGCCATCTGCATTTCCCTGTACTCGTGCCCGATAGGCGAAATCATCCGGGTTTCCGTCTACATTGGAATAGTCACCGTTTTCATTGGTATGCCAGATATCCAGCACGGGATTGGGGACGGGTACTTCACATCCGAAAAAATAGACCGTCCCTCTGACCCAGATCTTCTGGGCATTGGACTGGAGCACCGGTGCGATGATCGAATCGGTCTCAGGAGCTCCGGTGATATAATAGGGGCCTTCAATATCGCTGCCGGTCGGCAGGCATTGACCCACCAGGATCAGGGGCATCAGAACGAGACTGGCTGCAACAGCCAACAAACGGAAGATCTTCATGGGGAGTGGTTGGTTCAGGTGAATCAGTGAAGTTATCACTATCCGCGAAGAAAGTCAATGTGAATACGATGACTGATGTGCAACCGTCATATGGCCCGCCGACGAATCGGGCATTTCTTGCACGCTCTGCTCTCCTTGTACTTCTTGCAGCATTTCTTCTTGAACACCAGTCCCGATGGCCTGCGTGGGGACACAGACCGGGGGCGTTCGAGAAGAGAGAGGGCAAGCAAAACCATGTTCCGGAGGAGTTGGTCCTGCAAACTTACACTGGCCATTGGAAGAACGGAAATGAACGGGTCAATTCCTTTCGCAGATCTGACTCATAAGGCCATCCTGGCATACAGATCATTATGATCGAGATTAGCTCCCCACCTAAGCCCGGTCACCTCTTCAGGGCTCATTCTACCATTATATTCCATCCAAGATCAATGCCCATGAAAGACCAGGTTATACAGGCATTGGACATGCAGTACCCCATTTGGGATCGCTTCCTCACGATTGCGCCCCTGGTAGTTATTGGCACCCGGGAAGAGGAGGGAATCGACCTGGCGCCAAAGCACATGGTGACTGCGCTGGGGCACGCCAACTATATTGCCTTCGTATGTACGGCTCGCCATCAAACCTATCACAATGTGGCTCATCGCGGCACATTCAGTGTCAGCTTCCCCAAACCCGATCAGGTAGTCCTCTCCTCCCTGGCGGCAAGTCCACGATGCGATGATCTTTCGCACAAGCCCATCGTATCGCAGTTACCTGTCCGTCATTTTGATGATCATCCCGATCCATTTCTGGACAACAGTTATATCTATCTCGCCTGTCGTCATGACCGCACGATAGATGGCTTTGGCGACCACAGCCTGATCTGTGGCCAGATCACATCGGCATGGGTGGATCGCGATTATCTCCTCGACAGCGAAGGGGACATTCAGGATCAACTGAAGAATTTCCCCCTTCTGGCCTATCTGGCCTACAGTCGGTACGCATCCATTGATTCCAGCTTTGCCTTTCCCTTTCCCAAAGATTTTTCTACCTGATCATGAAAGCGGCTGCAGACAACATATTATCCTGGTTAGGCAAGCAGCACAAATCGATGATGGACATGCTTGAAGAGCTGGTCAGAGTTGAAAATCCATCGACTGATCCAGCCAGCCAGCAGGAGGCTTATGGCATTCTGACCAACTACCTGATGCCGTTGAATATGCATGTGTTTCGTGCTCCCGGTCAACAAACAGGCGGATGGCTGATGGCTCGTCCGTTCAATCGGCAGAAAGGCCAACCCATCCAGTTGATGGTCGGACATATTGATACGGTCTGGCCTGTCGGAACCCTGGACCATATGCCTATCCAGCAGAGCAACGGCAGATGGTATGGCCCCGGCGCATTTGACATGAAAGCGGGACTGGTGCAAATCGTGTATGCCCTCACTTATATCCAGGAGCATGATGTTCACCTGCCTGCCCTGCCCGTCATCCTGATCAATGCAGATGAAGAAATCGGAAGCCGGGAAAGTACGCCGGCTATCCGTCGTCTGGCCCGACTGGCGTCCCGTTGCTTTATCCTGGAGCCCCCGCTCGGACCAGAGGGAAGGTTGAAGACAGCCCGAAAAGGGATCGGCCGGTTTGTCCTGCACATCCGGGGCAAGTCCGCTCATGCGGGGCTGGACCCGGAGGCCGGGACCAGTGCCATCGTCGAACTCTCCCACCAGATCCAGGCCCTGAACGCCCTGAACGATCAGGCACGAGGGATCACAGTGAATGTGGGCCTGATCGAAGGTGGTGTTTCTCCGAATGTGATCGCCCCCGAAAGCAAGGCCATTATTGATGTGCGGGTCTATCGCCAGGAAGATGGCGAATACATCACCAGTAAAATTAAGGGATTGCAGGCATCACAGCCAGGCATCACCCTGACCATCACGGGGGGGATCGGTCGCCCTCCCCTCGAACGTACTCCCAGAAACCAATTGCTCTGGCAACAGGCCAAACAGGCCGGAAAGAAGCTGGGGATCGCCCTTGAACAAAGCGTTGCCGGTGGCGGATCGGACGGAAATACCACCAGTCTTTACAGTGCAACACTGGATGGCATGGGAACCACAGGCGAAGGTGCTCACGCCATTCATGAACATATCCGGATCAGCAGTCTTGCGGAGCGGACTGCCTTGCTGATCCTGATGCTGCAGAACCCTTTATCACCTGAAAACCAGTCGCCATGAAACGCGATCTCATATTGACGTCACTTACCCGGATCAGCAACCTGGACACCCGACCATTCCGTGTCGAGCCACTCGGTCATTCGGCCTGGGAAATGGGCGACTATATCGCGCTGCGCATTCGCCATCGCGGCCACGGGGGTGTCCGACTGGAATTGATGAACGGACGGATGATGGAACCCCTGTCCGGCCTGAAAGTCGTCGGTGTCCTCGGAGACCGCCATGCCACGCTGGAGGTCACTGGAAAATGGAAGGAGGCCCGGCCCGATCAGCCGTTCCATCTCCTCACTGGAGCCGGACTGGCCGGTAAGATGACCTCCTACTCTCCATTCTCCCCCTATCCCATGGAGGTGGAATATCTGGGGCATATCACCCGTCAAAGCAGGAAGGTGACCATGCATCAGTTTCTGCCGGACCTGGAGGGCGAGGCCTATTCCGGACCCATCATCCTGATCGTAGGGACATCCATGTCGGCGGGAAAAACGACCGTCTCGCGAATTGTCATCCACGAGCTCGTCAAGATGGGACGAAAAGTGCTCGGTGTCAAAATGACCGGAGCGGGTCGATATCGTGATATCCTGACGATGGCGGACGCTGGTGCTGAGGCGATCTGCGATTTTGTCGATGTTGGCCTGCCTTCCACTGCAGTGCATCCTGAACTGTTCCTGGACCGTATGGATCTGCTGTTGAAGGTCATGCATGCGAAAGCTGCAGATGTGGCGGTCGTGGAGATCGGTGCCTCTCCGATGGAACCCTATTGCGGCGATCTTGCCATGCACAGGATCAGGGACCAGATCAGGGCGACTTTTCTCTGTGCTTCTGATCCCTATGCAGCTCTTGGCGTCCAGACCGCATTCGGACTGAAACCCGATCTTGTTGCCGGTCCGGCGACCAATACCATAGCGGGTGCAGAACTTGCTGCCCGACTTTGTGGTGTTCCGGCGATCAATATCATTCTTCCCGAGCATCTTCACCACCTGGATCAGTTGCTGATCACACGATGCAATCACTTTGATGCTGCCTGAACAGGTAAATGCATCCACCCACTCTTTCTCCCTACATTTGTATACATTTTCTGCCTCTTGCCTGCTAATACCACACTCCACCTACTCGATCTGGATCGTTTGAGCGAGCAGTTGCCTGCCCTGGCAACAGCCTATCAATCTGCGACCCCCTATCCGCATATCGAGATCAATGACTTCCTGTCTCCAGAGATCGCCCGCCACACCATGGACGCATTCCCGGCCATCCGGGATGAGGGCTGGATCCACTATGTGCATGTCAATGAGCGCAAGCACGGGCTCAACAAGATGGACCTCCTCCCGCCTCCGCTGCGGGACCTGATCCAGCAATTCAATGATCCGGCTTTTGTGGCCTTGATCAGCCAGCTGACCGGCATCCCCGGCTTGCTCCCCGATCCGACCCTGGAAGGTGGCGGGCTGCATCAGAGCCGGAGAGGCGGTCACCTGAATGTACATGCCGACTTTACCGTCCACCCGCACAAGCGGTTGTGGCGCCGACGGGTCAACCTCCTGTTATACCTCAATGAAGGATGGCAGGAATCCTGGGGAGGGGCCCTGGAATTGTGGGAACGGGATATGAGCCAATGCGCCCGGAAGATCCTCCCGTTGTTCAATCGGGTGGTGGTCTTTAATACGGATGAGGACTCCTATCACGGATTTCCGGATCCGATCCAGTGCCCGGAAGAGGTGACCCGAAAATCCATTGCCCTTTATTATTTCACCGAAGAGACTTCGGCGCCGTCCAAACGTGCGACCAATTACCGGGCCCGGCCCGGGGACGGACTGAAAGGCTTATTCATCTGGGCGGATAAAAAGGCCCTGGCAGTGTACAATGTCCTCAAGGGAGCCCTGGGGATCAATGATGACTTTGTCAGCAAGGTGCTGGGCATGTTTTCCAGGAAGAACCACAAGAAATAAGCGATGTCACCCAAGCGAAATCACATACTACTGCTGATCCTGGCAGGTGCCATTTTCTACCTGCCCTTCCTGGGTGGTGTGCATTTGTTCGACTGGGATGAGATCAACTTTGCCGAGATCAGCCGGGAGATGCTCCTGCTCAAGGATTATCTGCGGGTCTATGTGAATTTTGAGCCCTTCTGGGAGAAGCCTCCCCTGTTCTTCTGGCTCCAGTCGACCTGTATGGCCCTCCTGGGCGTCGGGGAATATGCAGCCCGCCTGCCCAACGCCATCAACGGTATCCTGAGCCTGATCCTGGTCTATCTTATCGGAACCCGGCTCTATCATCCCCGGTTTGGCCTGTTGTGGGCAACGGCCTGGTTTGGTAGCGTCCTCCCCCTGCTCTACGCCAAGTCCGGCATCATCGATCCCTGGTTCAATTATTTCATTTTCCTGGGCCTGTACGGGTTTATTCTATCCTATTGGAAACGATCAGGCAAATCGGGGATCACCCTGTCCCGGTCGGCCTGGACCTATCTCATCCTCGGTGGATTGGCCATCGGATTGGGCATACTGACCAAGGGGCCGGTCGCCTTTCTCATCGCGGCCCTGTGCATCGGGGTCTATTGGGTGCTCCAACGGTTTCGCTGGTTCACCCATCCCGGTCACTGGCTGGTCTTCACCTTGAGTGCCGCCGCAGTGATGCTGGTATGGTACGGGCTGGAGACCCTGAAAAACGGCTCCTGGTTCATCGTCGAATTCAACAAATACCAGTACCGGCTCTTCAGCACTCCGGATGCAGGTCATAAGGGATTCCCCGGCTATCATTTTGCCGTGTTGCTGGTCGGGGTATTCCCGGCTTCGATCTTTGCCGTGCGCACCTTTTTCAAGATGCCTGATGAGGAAAATGAGATCCGGCAGGATTTTAAAAAGTGGATGAAGATCCTTTTCTGGGTGGTCCTGATCCTTTTCTCGATCGTCCAGTCCAAGATCGTCCACTATTCCTCGATGTGTTATTTCCCTATGACCTATCTGGCGGCCATTGTCCTGAATCAGCTCTGGGAGGAACGGATGGCCTGGAAAGGTTGGTTGCCCGTAGGCCTGATCGGTGTCGGCGGACTGTACGTCCTGGCGACTATAGCCCTCCCCTGGCTTGGGATGCACCCGGAAGTTCTCCGGCCGCTGCTGGCTGCCGACCCGTTCGGGGTGGCGAATCTGGATGCCGAAGTGACCTGGACGGGCTGGGAAGCCCTGGTCGGGGTCTGGCTCCTCGCCATTCTGGTGTCCAGTCTGCGCGCCTTCAAACGGAAGGACAACCGAACTGGTGTCCCGATCCTTTTCGTGGGAACGGCACTCTTTGTCCTCTTCACCCTGGTGGCATCGATCCGCAATATCGAGGGCTATTCCCAGAGAGCTGCCATTGAATTCTACCAGGAACGCCAGGGGGAGGATTGTTATGTTCAGCCCGTCGGTTTCAAGAGTTATGCCCACCTGTTCTATACTCGCAAGCAACCGGTGACCAATCCGGCTTCCTACGATCAGGATTGGCTGCTGTCAGGGGCCATCGACAAGCCGACCTACTTTGTGACCCGGATCGGCAAGGAGGACCGATTTGATGCCTACCCGGATATTCGGGAGATCGGACGAAAGAACGGTTTTATTTTTCTGAAGCGGGAGGTTCCAGGCCAATAAACCTGAATATTACCAGGCCGTCTGGCAGGTTTGTTCTACCAATAAAAAAAAGGGGATGTCGTAACGACATCCCCTTTTTCAATCAGTTTGGGTCTAATACGGAGACAGGGCAGACTAGAACTTCTGGACCTGCTTCGCAGCTACTTCACCACCGGCGAAGGTGACGCGAACCAGATACATGCCTGGCATCAAAGCGCTGCCATCGATCTTGTTCTGACCATTGCGGATGTCTGCACGCAAGCTCAGGCGACCCTGCATATCATACAGATCCAGCGTACGTGGCTGGGCATCTACCGCAAAGGTCAGGTTGAGCTGACGGCTGGCATCAAACCAGGCGTTGACCAAAGCTTCAGGCGCCAACGGAGTGGCTACAGAAGAGATCGGCTCACATGGCTCGACAATATTGCGGTCATTGTTCACCCAGTTTCCGCCTACAAAGCTCTGATAGATGGTCTCGGAAGTCCATCCTTCGTTGGTGTCCCACTTGGTGGTTTCGCGATTGGTATCAGTCTTGACGCCATTTGGATTCACACTCTTGTAGGAAACGAGGGTCGGGCGATCCTGGGCATCATAGGTGTAGGAGATCTCCTGGACGGTCTTCCAGTTGCCTGGTGAACCGGTCTGGATCTCCTCCTTGCTCATCAGGCCTGGCTTTCCGTAGGTATAGATAGAATGACTGTTGTAATCAAAGGTCATGGTAGCATCGTTCCAGCTTTCGTATGTCACGCTGGCCTGATCACCACCCATGCTGACATAGGTGTTGGTGATGCGGGAAACGTTGGTGTAAACCATCAGGTCAGCATCCCATTCCCAGGATTGAGCCACCAATACCTGTCCAGCACCATTGTTGGTGTACTTCGTGGAATCACCATTTTCAAGGGCAAACGTGCCAAAGTCAACGCCTTTGCTGGCTTCAGAGATCAGATAGTCGCTGGCATCATAGTAATACAGATTGACACCGAAGAGAACAAAGCCCAAGGGCAACCCGAAGAAGGCTGTATTGAAATAGGTATCCTGTTTGACCAGCTTACCATTTCCGTTATAGGTCGGCAGGATGCGGGCTACCAGGATCAGATCGCCGGTGAACTGATCGGGGCCGTACAGCAGAAGGGAGTCATAGGATATCGGGGCTTCTTCCAGATCGAAGTCGCCGACGATGCCATACCCTTCGATGACCTCCGTCACCATGAATCCGCCCACTTCATCATATTCAGATGCGGTGATCTCAATGTTGATCTTTCCATCCTCATCATTCACCTTGGTGATGGTCTGGAAGGTCGAATCCCACTTGGCTGAAGTGGTATTCCAGGAAAATTCAGACTCTCGTGTGCAGGAAACTTCCTCACGGAGTTGAGCGGCAGCCTTTGGCTTGACCGTACGGAGATGCTGAAGAACACCTTCGATCGTCGGCAGTACAGGAGCATTCTGCGCCTGCAGGCCAAGGGTCAGAAAAAGGGCAATGAACAGTAGTGAAATTTGTCTCATGGAGTTTAGAATAAGGGATTAAGCCACAAAACTACGTGAATGGCACATAGGATGTCAAAGCAAATATACATTAATATTAATAAAATATATATAAATGCGGTCACACCTCTTCAAAATAGCCCCTCATGTGCTGAAAAGAATTTTCTAAAGCATTGACATCCAGGCAATTTCGATCCTGCATCACCCGCAATGCCCCCACTTTATAGCGGACATTCGCTCGGTAGCCGCAATAAAATTTTAAGAGAACTTTATCATTTGGCTCGAGGATAACGGGCAGTTTTTGCTGGTATTCCTGCAGAAATGCGGTCCACAGGTCGCTCCGGCCCATGGATTCCAGGTCCATTCCCAGGAAGGCGATCTCATTGAGCAGGTCGATCTGACGGAGGTGATCGTTGAATTCCAGACAATCGAACAACACCGGCTCCGGCATCAAAAAGATGTTGCGGGTATGCAGATCACCATGAACATCCCGGGTAAATCCCTGGGCATGTCGTGCCAGGATCCGCGGTTCCAGATCATCCAGCAGTCGTTTTGCCATGCTGACGCATTGGCGCAACTCCGCCGCTGCTCCAACGCCGAGGATCTCCGAGGTCAAGGCCTCGACCTTGAGCACATCTGCAAAATCCAGCCACAGGCCATGGGCCGACGGCGCCATGTCAACCCGGTCCGCCACTTGATGGAATCGGGCCAGATGCCGGGCCAGGTGCTGCATATCAGCCACTGACACTTCGTTTCCCTGAAGCAGCACATCCATCTGCCGACGGTTGTCCAGGCGCACCATTTCCACAGCATGATCGATCACTTGCCCCGGTCCGTCAACCAGGGACAAGGCTCCGTTGTGTTCTCGAATGGGAAGCACCCGGAGGTAGATATCCGGGCTGGTTCTCCGATTCAAGGCCAGTTCCTTCTCGCAATCCGCCTTTCGCCGCTCCCGGGTAGAAAAGTCCAGAAAGGCATAGCGGATGGGTTTGCGGATCTTGTAGACCCGCTGTTCGCCCAGAAGCACCCAGGAGATATGGGTTTCGATCAGGTCCGGCGGACCGGGCAGGCCCTCCTGCAGCGATATGATCTGTTCCCGGGTCATGTCTGTCGATGGGGGTGATGCAGTGTTTTCCATTCCAGCACCTGTGTCACCAATGCCGGCAACGGATGGCGATCTGTGTAAAGGATCAGGTGTTCCTTCTGCATGGGCATCCATTCCTTTCGGATCTGTTCATAGACGGCCTCATCGGCTTCACTGTCCGGCCGGGTCTTTCGAACGCGGTTGCGAATCACCTCCTCATCGGCCCGTACCTCCACCCAGAGAACGGGCACTCCGGCCTCGCCGGCCGCGGATGCCCACCGGTCTCGTTCATCCCCCCTGGAGAAGGTGGCATCGACGACGACGGTTTTGCCCGAAGCCAACAACCTGAATACCTCTTCAAACAGGTGTCGGTAGACACGCAGCTTGTCTGCGTCTCGATAATGACCACGTAGACCCAGACCGGCGCGCACGCCATCGCTGTTCCGGTGGATCGCCCCGAGAGCAGTGGCCAGTTCCCTGGCCAGGGTAGTCTTGCCGGTTCCAGGCAGGCCGAAGACCAGGATGAGTGTCGGTGGGATAGACTGCTTCATGATGATGACCACCTAAAGATACCGCCCGATTGCTCCACCGGCCGGTAATCTGGCTTCTCCCGGGTGGTGATTCCCGTCGTCCCGGGAATATTTGCAGGCAGACCCTTGCCGATCCATGGGAGGAAGGTACATTTGCGGCCATTGGCCGGCTTTTTGCGGATACCGGTCGAACCATTTTGGTGGTAAACCGTTCACCCTCTTTATCATTACGACCGATCATGAATACACCCATTACTATCGCCCGCGGGGACGGCATTGGCCCCGAGATCATGGAAGCCACCCTGCGCATCCTCAAAGCCGCCAAGGCTCGCATTGATATTCATGAGATCGAGATCGGTGAAAAGGTCTATCACCAGGGGCATACTTCAGGGATCCGCCCGTCAGACTGGAAGACCCTTCGTGACAATCACATTTTTCTCAAGGCACCCATCACCACCCCGAGCGGCGGTGGCTACAAGAGCCTGAACGTCACCATCCGGAAGACCCTCGGCCTCTTTGCCAACGTGCGTCCCTGCCAGGCCCTCCACCCGTTTGTGCCCACCCGTTTTCCGGCCATCGACATGGTGATCATCCGCGAGAATGAGGAGGACCTCTATGCGGGAATCGAACATCGCCAGACCCAGGATGCCACGCAGTGCCTCAAGCTGATCACCCGGCCGGGGACGGAGAAGATCATGCATTACGCCTTTGAATATGCCAAGGCCGACGGACGTCAGAAGGTGACCTGCATGGCCAAGGACAATATCATGAAGATTACCGACGGCCTCTTCCACAAGGTCTTCGACGAGATCGGTGTGCAATACCCCAAGATCGAAAAGGAATACAAGATCATCGATATCGGATCTGCCCTCCTGGCGGACCGACCTCATGACTTTGACGTTGTGGTAACCGAAAACCTGTACGGGGATATCATCTCCGACATCGTCGCCCTGATCTCCGGATCGGTGGGTATGGCCGGCTCTGCCAATATTGGCGAATCCTTCGCCATGTTCGAAGCGATCCATGGTTCAGCACCCGACATTGCCGGACAGGGCATCGCCAATCCGTCCGGCCTGCTGAACGGAGCCTTGATGATGCTGACCCATATCGGACAGGGAGATATTGCCGCCACCATCAAGAATGCCTGGCTCAAGACCCTGGAAGACGGTATTCATACCGGCGACATCTATCGAAAGGAGGTGAGCAAAAAACGCGTCGGCACCGAGGAATTTGCTGATGCCGTCATTGCCAACCTGGGCAAAAAGCCGGAGATCCTGGAAGCCGTGACCGCGGGCGAAAGCAAGGGAGGCATCACCATCCCACCCTACCGCCGGCAGATCGAACACAAGGAGCTGGTCGGTGTCGATCTCTTCCTGGATTGGCGCGAAGGCAGCGCCGAGGATCTCGGTCACCAGCTCAGCAGCCTGCCCCTTTCCCATCTCAAACTGAAGATGATCACCAACCGGGGAGTGAAGGTCTATCCGGACGGATTGCCGGAAACATTTTGTGCCGATCACTGGCGCTGCCGTTTTATCAGCAAGCAAGCCCAGAGCACGAATCTGGAACCGGACTATCGCCCCATCTCCTTTGAGGGGATCCTCGAGGTCATGCATGTCGCCCATGCGGCCGGACTGGATGTGATCAAGATCGAGAATCTGTACGAGTTTGATAACAAGCGCGGGTTCTCGCTGGCGCAGGGGGAGTGATGTTTCTGGTTCCTGCGTCCCGATTGCTCGGGACTGTTCCACGTTCCTGGTTGCCCTTCGGGTTGGAAGGGCGTTTTCAGACGTCTGGCGGTTTAACGTTCAAGGAGGGCCGACAAGTCAGCCCTCTGTTCAAGGTTCAACGTCTTTTGTGTAGTCCTAAAGCCGGAGGCTATTGACCTGCTGGGCGGTTATTCGTTTCCGCCACGGCGGACAGGTATGAGCTTATTCGTTTTGGTAAATGAGGTTGAACATTGAACATGGGAAGCGCCAGCTGACCCTTTAACGTTGAACCCAGAAGATCCCGCTGAAGTGGCCCCGAGATCTCGGGGTGGATCCAGACTACCACCCAAGGTGGTACGTCCGGACAGCCAGACGTTTACACGGGTGTTCACACCAGGTCGGTTTGAAATTCCAAATAATAAACTGTGCTGGTTCGGGTGTCTCACCTGAACCCCTTATGTCTGCGGTGTCTCACCGCATCCTGTGGAATGCCTTTTTGTGTTCAGGAAAGGGTGTGGCAAATGCCAGGGGCTATTGACCCGAGATTTACAATTTGGTGCAAACGTTTTGCCGTTCAACGTTCAAGGAGGGCCGACAAGTCAGCCCTCTGTTCAAGGTTCAACGTTTATTTCCTTGAACATTGAACAGGGGAAGTGTCAGCTGACCCTTGAACGTTGAACTATCAAGCTTTAACACTGCTTTTCAAAACCTGACAACCTGGAACCTGTTGGCCGTTATTCGTTTCAGCGGACGGCATTGAACATTGCACAGGGGCAGCGGATGGAAAGGTTGGAACGCAATGTTCAGGTGTAAGGTTCGTTTTTCCACCCCCATCTTTCATTACGACCTTCGGTCATGATGAAATCCACCCCCGTCCCGAGTACTCGGGAGGGATATTGACCTGGTGTATACCATTAGGCGGATGTCTAAAAATTTAAGCATTTATGGTTCAAAGTAGTCCACATTGAACCTTGAACAGGATGCCGCCCCGGCGGCATTCCTTGAACCTTGAACACCCAAGCTTTTAACCACTCCCATTCCGGATACAAGCTCTGAACGTGAAACAAGGAACGTGAAACATGACCCCCCAACGAAATCTGCCTTGCTAGCGTTATCTTAGTCAACAACGAGATCGACACAGGGAATGACCTACCGCCCGAACAGTACGGATGAGGAGCTGGTCGCAGGATGCTGCGATGGCCACCGCCTTGCCCAACGCTATCTGTACGAGCGGTATGCCGGCAAGATGCTGGGCATCCCGATGCGCTATACGCGCGATCGGGAAGAGGCCATGGAGATCTTCAATCAGGCATTTTTGAAGATCCTGCAAAACCTCCCCAAATACCAGCCCACCGGACCGCTGGGCGGATGGATGGCCCGGATCGTGTTCAACACCTGTATCGATTACGTGCGCAGTCGAAAGACCTACAATCAGACCATCCGATTTCCCGAGGTGGTGGAAGTGGACGGGATCAGTCGGAATGAGGCCCACGATCAGCTGGATGCTGAAGTCATCTACCAGTTGATCCAGGATCTGCCCCCGGCAGCCCGGAACGTCTTCAGCTTGTATGTCATCGACGGCTATCGACACAAGGACATTGGCGAGATGCTCAATATCGATGAGGGCACGTCCCGCTGGCATCTGGCCCAAGCCCGAAAAACCCTCCAAAAGAAGATCCTGGAAATGGAGACAACTCGAACCGTGAACACATGAAACAGCAACAGATATCCACCGAAGAACAAACCTGGCGCCAGTCGGCGACCCATCATGAGTTTCCCTTGCGGGACGGTGACTGGGCGGCCATGGAGCAACTGATCGACCAGCAGGACAAAGGGGTGATCGGTGGTCTTCCCGGTGGGAATGGCACCTCCTTTACCCTGGGCAATCGCTGGACCTTTCCCTTCCTGGCGGGTGTCCTGATCTCGCTGGTGGTCCTGGCCGGACAGGGCTGGTCCGATCAGGAGCAGATTCCGGACTCCCCTGCCCCGGTGATCGCGCAACAACCCCTGATGGCCGATCTGCCCCCCTCTGCTGGACAGGAGGCTCAGGCATTGATACCAGTCCAGTCGTCAGAGACTGAATCATCCACTCCCCTGATCCAGAACGCAACAAAGAAGAGCCTTACATATCCTGCCACCCGGAACAGCCAGGCATCCGGCACCGGCATTCCACCGGTCGATCCTGCACAAATGCTGGCCAGGACCGACGAAATGATGCAGGCCACTCCCGTAACCACGCCAGCACCACTGGAGGAATCTGACAAACAACGTCCGGCCGTGTCCGACTTCAGCACGCTGACCGAAGAGGAGTATACACCGGGACTGATGGCCTTTTCACGGCTCACCGGAAAAGTGGGTCTGGGTGTCCAGGTCGATGCACCAGAACTACCTACACCCGCATCACCTTCCTTACCGACGCCGGATCGCTGGTCGTTCGGGCTCCTCGCCGGCGCCCGAATGGCCCTGCCCGACTGGCCAATGGAGACGGCATCCCCCGGCGGACTGGCCGGTGCGTTTGTCCAGTATGATCTGACCCCTCGCTGGTCCATCCGTGCCGAACTGGCGGGCAAACTACTGGACCGGGACCTGCAGCGTTCCGACTCGAATGTCCTGCTCGACGAATTCGGAGCCACGCTGAATGTGGATCAGAGCGCCAATACCAATGGTTTGCTCTTCGTGGAAATGCCCCTCCTGGCCGTCTACCGACAGGGCCGTCATGAATGGTTTGGCGGACCCAAGCTCGCCCTGGTTCGGGTCCGAAATGATGCCAGCAGCCTGGCCTATTCCGGCAATGCCTTCACCGAGGTGAATTCGTATTCCATCGTGGAAGGAGTTCGCTCTTTTGATGCCGGCCTGACCCTGGGGTACGGCTATCGGTTGTTCCGGCACTGGGGAGTGGACCTGCGGTACAACCAGGGACTCCTGGACCTGACCCACGACAATTTCTTTAACAACACACATACGTTGATCAACAGTGATCTTCAATTGACGATACGCTATGTTTTCTAAGCCATTTGCATTTATCGGATTTCTAATTCTTGCCGGCTTGCTGTTCACCTCCTGCAAGTCAGACAAGCCCTTTGATCTGGATCCGGAAGATCCAGGAACGGGTATCTTCGAAGCCCGGGGTACGCTGACTCCCATGGAAGTGGGGTTGACCTCGCTGGAATACGCCTATATCAGTGGCGAGATCGACCCGTGGGGACATTCGATCGTAGCCAGCACCTATGCCGACTATGTGAATAATTCCCCCTACAAGTCCATCATCGGCCGGCTGACCCATCCCTCGGTAGATATCTTCAGTATTGCCATTCATTCCGAGAGTCCGTTTGATCCTGGCAGCATGATCTGGGGCTGGACGGAAGAAGAGGTCAGCAACCTCCTTCAGCCCGGCGATACCCTGTCCATCGGGTACGGGCCCGGTGAAGCCATCCTCGGCATTGCCCATCCGGCGTTCAATCATCCGACCGGGCCGTTCTACACCCTACCCTCCGAAAACTTCGAGGGGATCAACCTGGATGGCCCCGGCTATATCATCATCGAACAGGTAGAACCCTATTCTGCGACAGCTTACGAGATCACCCGTACGGGCTTGCGGGTCCATGTCCGCTACCAGGGTCGACTGAATGGCGTGCTCGGCCAGCAGGACTACTGGGCCCAGGGCACGGCGGTGTTGTTTTTCGAGTATTGATCCGAGGCAGGAAGCCTTGTCATCAAAATTGATGAATCCTCGAAAATGGCTATTTTCAGGGGATGGCCCGGTTTGTCCAATTCATCGAGAGGCCGATCTCCAGATCCAGGGATCAACAATGGGAAGTCAAGTACCCCTATGCAGACACCCCATTGCGCCATTGGCTTTCGGAGCAGGGGATGACACCCGGCCCTGGACAGAAAGGCTTTATCTTTCGCGGGCCAGGAGAACGGATTGATCGGATCATGGAAGAGGGACGTTTACAATTCCCGGACATTCAGTGGCGCAGGAAACCCGTCTTGAAAAGCACCTCCAACAACCAAGGCATGGTACCGGTAGATCCGGTCCTGCTCAAGCGTTACATAGACCGTCTGACCGTCCAGCGTTATTCTCCAAATACCATTTCAACGTATCGAAATGCCTTTATCAAATTCCTGGCTGGAATTGCCCCTCGACATCCAAATGAACTAACCAGAGACGACATTCTCGAGTTTATGCTTGCCTTGCAACAAGAGGGGCGGCTCTCGGCATCCTATCAGAACCAGATGATTAATGCTATCAAGTTCTGGTATGAAAAGGTAGAGTGCCAACCACGACAGCAGTATGAGCTTCCCCGTCCCAGAAAGGCAGAACCACTACCAAAGGTGATCAGTACAGAAGAGGTAGCGTCCATGATCCGGAGGACCACCAATCTGAAGCATCGGTGCTTGATCATGTTTGCCTATGGGGCAGGACTACGAAATGCGGAGCTGCTGGCACTGAATCCCACCCATATCGACTCGAAACGGATGGTCATCCGTGTAGAACGAGGAAAGGGCAACAAGGATCGTGAGGTTCCACTTCCTGACCAACTTCTCCCTTTATTACGCGAATACTACAGGGCGTACCAACCCCGCACCTACCTGTTCGAAGGTCAGCAAAAAGGTACGCCATACAGCTCCAAGAGTCTCCAGCTGGTCATCGCCAAAGCGGCACAAAAAGCAGGGATCTGCAGGAGAGTCACACCACATATGTTACGACACAGTTATGCCACTCATCTCCTTGAGTCCGGGGCCGATATCCGCTACATCCAGGACCTCCTCGGTCACAAAAGTATCCGTACGACTGAAATATACACCCATATCGCTCGTACGCGGAAGCCACCTTCTCCGTTGGATAGTCTATCTTTAGAATAGCGCAAACCCAACACATATGCCGGCTTTACGAACAAATACTACGCATGTAAGGGGGATAAACGATATTAAAGGTTCTTAAACACAGTTGTTGGGCGTAATGTGAAAAACGAATAAGTATGAAACGATTAATTAAATTTTTGAAATGGACAGGAATTGGGCTGATTGTCCTCATTCTTGGATTTGTTGCATTTGTGCAATTGACATGGGACAAGAAATACGATGCTCCGTATCCAGAAATTTCTGCAAGCAGCGATTCTGCAGTAATCGCAAGAGGTGCTTATCTCGCAAATAGTGCTGCTCATTGCGGTGCTTGTCACACAAGCATGGATGAAGTTCGGTTATTTGATGAAGGAAGAAAGGTTGAGTTCAAAGGTGGTTGGGAACTGTCTTTCCCAGGCTTTGGGACATTTACTGGACCAAACATTACTTCGGACAAAGAGACAGGAATAGGAAAATACACAGATGCCGAGATCGCGAGGAGCCTAAGACATGGAGTAGGCACAGACGGCAGAGCACTCTTTCCAATGATGACATTTCAGGGAATGAGCGATGAGGACCTGACTGCGATAATCTCCTATTTGAGGACATTATCGCCTGTTGAAAATAAGGTAAAGCCATTTGATTACGGATTTATGTACAAAGCGCTGTTGGCAGTTGGAATGATAAAACCGGAGGGAGCAAAAGAAACTCCACCAAAGTCTGTAAAAATTGAACCTACAGCTGAGTACGGTAAATACCTTGCTTATAACGTTTCCAATTGCAGGTCATGTCATACAGAAGTGGATATGAATACAGGTGAATACATTGGCAAAGACTTTGCTGGAAAGGCCTATTTTCCACCAGATGAATTCTCAGAAGGATATTCATATGTATCTCCGAATTTAACTCCTCATAGGGAAACCGGAATTATGGCAGGTTGGACAGAGGAGCAATTTGTAAACCGCTTCAAACAAGGAAGAGTACACAAAGGCAGTCCCATGCAGTGGGGCGCTTTTTCAAGAATGAATGATATCGAACTTAAAGCACTATACAAGTTTTTCCAATCTCTCGAACCAGTAGAAAATAATATCAAACAAATTGTATTTGCACCGGGTGAAAAGCCGGAATGAGAAACACATACGCCCAATCGAGTAGGCGGCTCCGCCGCTGAATAGCGACGGAGTGCGCCTCTCACACCACCGAACGTACGGGTCTCGTATTCGGCGGTTCGACAACCATCACGACAATGCTCTTTCCACCATTGCCACTATCCCCTACTTTAAGAAAAGGCTACGTTTTGGCTAAGCTGTACAGCTTATTACATGCACGCTCCTAATCGAATTTCGCGGAGGTTATCGTTTGGCCCTTCGCTACTCAAAGTGGACTATAGCCTACCCACTTCTTTCACTACTATGACCTCGGCTGACTTCTCTCCTTTACCAACTCGTGGTTGGAGAGACCTCCCTCGGTAAGACAATTAGCTTTCAGTCAATCCCGGCTGGATCTACCAGAGTGGACCTTTCTCGTGGGCGTTAGTATACCTCCCACCCGCTTCGCGCCTGCCAGCCGGCAGGCTGGGTTCCTTTCCTTGAATGTCCCCCGGACATTCACCCACCCCGATACTCGGGGGCGGGATCGGTCAGTCATCTTACCCCATTCACTTTAGCCTCATATCCAGTTTTCCCGAGTACTCGGGATCCGTACCAACCTTTGCAGTCCTGTTGACTTCAGTGCAGGGGTCACCCCCAACCACCTTACAGCTTGCTAGCGGTTCAGGTCGTTACTCCTGCCCGCAGGAGACTTTCACTCCCTAGCTAATCCAGACTCGCTTTTGAGCCCGGTTACTCCCTCACTAAGAATAGCTATATTAGTGAGGCGTTTGCCATTCGAGGCACACACAACGGCTATGCGATAATGCTCCCTAAACGGTCGCACTACGCATAGCCAAACCGTTGGCTGCCATTAAAAAAAACGCAAATGAGAAAATATTTGATTCTGACAATATTGGTAGTTGGACTTAATAACATCTTATTGAGTCAAACCAAATGCGACACTTTAACCTTTGAAAGTAAAGGTTCGAAACTCGTGGGATATTTTTACCATTCAAATCAATCAGATTCCCCGACACTTTTGTTCACCCAAGGATTTATGGATTCAGGAGACATTTGGAATATTGGAGAAACACTTTCCAATAAGGGCATTAATGTTTTCCAATTCGACTTTCGAGGCTGTTACAAAAGCGAGGGGAAACAAGGTCTAATGAATTCGCAAGAGGATATTGATGCCGCATTGATTTTCCTCAATTCACAAGATATGGTAATGAAGTATGGCATTGACAAAGAAAAAATAATTGTTGGCGGATACAGTTACGGAGGACATATGTCAATGATATATGCAATAAACCATCCGGAAATAAAGCGGATAATAAGCATATCAGGTGGTGACCTTGGAATTTTTGGTGATTTGGTAAAATCAAATCCAAATCTGCGAAAAGGCTACTCCGATTTTTTTCAATCTATTAAAAAACCAAACGGACCAGTAAATTTTGAATATGATGACCCTATTCAGGAATTGATTGACAATCAGGAATATTTTTATATACTTAAACAGACAGATAGTCTTTCAAATGTTGACATTTTTTTAAGCGGTGGACTTGACGATAACGTAGTAAATATGGAAGACTATGTACTTCCCCTTTACAGAAATCTAAAGAAGAATAAATCAATCAAAGTGGAATGCAAGGTTTATCAATCGGGACATTCTTATAAAAGTGTATCTGATAAATTATTGAAAGACATTGAGAATTGGATTAAAAAGAAATAACAGCAGCCAATCGAGTAGGCGGCTCCGCCGCTGAATAGCGACGGAGTGCGCCTCTCACACCACCCAGCGTACGGGTCTCGTACTGGGCGGTTCGTCAACTTGACCGTTG
>JAUIEA010000172.1 GCA_030429045.1 Bacteroidia bacterium
AAGGAGGTCTTCCGTCACCACGAAATGACCTGGCTCCGGATCGATCGCTATTTCTACGGCGAACTGGAGAATCCCAATGTGGTCTATCAGCCGATGATGTGCCAGCATTGTGACAATGCTCCATGTGAGAACGTTTGTCCGGTTTCAGCGACCAACCACAGTTCGGAGGGTCTAAACCAGATGGCTTACAATCGATGCATCGGTACGCGTTACTGTGCAAACAACTGCCCCTACAAGGTCCGCCGATTCAACTGGCTGGATTATACCACGGCAGACCTGTTCCCTGCGAACGAACCTCGTTTGAATGGAGAAGAGATGCCATTTGGAGCAGATAACCTGACCCGCATGGTCCTGAATCCTGACGTCACTGTACGGGTGCGTGGGGTGATGGAGAAGTGCAGCTTCTGCGTGCAGCGCATCCAGGAAGGAAAGTTGGCCGCCAAGCGCGAAGAAAGAGCTCTTCGTGACGGTGATGTCAAATCGGCCTGTATGACTGCCTGTCCAACGGATGCCATCACCTTTGGTGATCTGAATAATAAGGAGAGTCAACTCAACAAGGAACTGGAGTCACCACTGGTGTACCAGGTACTGGAAGAGGTCAACACACGTCCTTCCGTCAATTATCGGGCACGTGTCCTCAACCGTGACGAATCTCTCGAAAGCTAATTGCCTTAATTCAAAAGCAAGGAATATATGCACGCTCCTGTTGCACCCGTTAGGGAACCATTGATTGAAGGGCATAAGTCCTATCACAATATCACGGAAGATCTCTGTGCCCCTACAGAGAAGGCACCCAGCTTGTCCTGGATCATTGCCTTTGTGATCTCCGTCGCGACGATGACTTTTGGTCTCTTTGCGCTGGCATGGACGATCTGGTTCGGGATCGGCTCCTGGAACCTGAACAGGACCATCGGCTGGGGTTACGATATCACCAACTTCGTCTGGTGGATCGGAATCGGACATGCCGGTACCCTGATTTCGGCCATTCTGTTGCTCTTCCGCCAGAAATGGCGGACAGGGGTGAACCGTGCAGCTGAAGCCATGACCATCTTTGCCGTGGTTTGCGCGGGTATGTTCCCGGCTACACACACCGGACGTCCCTGGTTTGACTTCTTTATGTTCCCCTATCCCAATACACGCGGACCGTTGTGGGTGAACTTCAACTCACCCCTCTTGTGGGACCTTTTTGCGATCAGCACCTATTTTACGGTATCCCTGCTGTTCTGGTATACCGGTCTGGTACCGGATTTTGCCACAGTACGCGACCGCGCTGTGGGCTTCCGTAAGAAACTGTATAACATTCTCTCCTTTGGATGGACGGGATCTGCCAAGCACTGGCAGCGCTGGGAGGCCCTCTCGCTGGTTCTCGCTGGCCTGGCCACACCCCTGGTTCTTTCTGTACACACCATTGTGAGCTTTGACTTTGCCACGTCGGTGATTCCAGGATGGCATACCACCATCTTCCCGCCCTACTTTGTGGCTGGAGCCATTTTCTCCGGGTTTGCCATGGTGCAAACACTGATGATCATCACCCGGAAGATCCTGAACCTCCAGGAGTATATCACCATCAATCACATCGAATCGATGAACAAGGTGATCCTCCTGACGGGAACCATCGTCGGTGTGGCCTACCTGACCGAATTGTTCATTGCCTGGTACTCCGGCTATCTCTATGAGCAGTTTGCCTTCTTCAACAGGGCCATGGGGATCTACTGGTGGTCCTATTTCGGGATGATGGCCTGTAATGTTCTCTCCCCCCAGATCTTCTGGGTGAAGAAATATCGCCGGTCTATCTACATCACCTTCCTGATGTCCATATTTGTCAATATCGGGATGTGGTTTGAGCGATTTGTCATCATTGCGACGACACTGGCCAGGGACTATCTCCCATCCAGCTGGAGTTACTATACACCGACCTGGGTAGAGATCGGAATCTATATCGGTACTCTCGGTATCTTCTTCACGCTCTACCTGTTGTTCACCCGCCTGGCGCCAGTAGTGGCTGTTGCGGAGGTCAAACATATTCTCAAATCTGCTGGGGACCAATACATTGGCGAGCGAGCCAAGGGTTCACAAGGATCAGAATCCATTCATGAATCTGCCCATTAATTGCCGAGCACAATGAGTCAACACACAAAAGAAGTTTTCTTCGGCCTGTATAACGATGAAGAGGATTTGATCCACGCCATCGAGGAGGCCAATGCGCAGCACCTGGATATTATGGATGTGTATACGCCCTTTCCCGTGCATGGCCTGGACAAGGTGATGCATCTGGAAGAATCGCGGCTGCACATCGCCGGTTTTGTTTTCGGCTCCCTGGGTTTTCTGACCGCTTTCGGCTTTATGACCTGGGTTTCCGTCCGTGACTGGCCGACCATTTTTGGCGGTAAGCCATACTGGTCCGTTCCGGCTTTCATCCCGATCACCTTTGAGCTGACCGTCTTGTTTGCCGCGATCGGCATGGTGGTCTCATTCTATACGGTATGCGGTCTGGGTCCTGGTGTAAGCAATCCTGTACTGGATGAGCGGATCACAGATGACAAATTCTGTATTGCTTTCGAAACGTCAAACGCTGATCTGGATGCACTCAAGGCATTTTTTGCCAAAACAGGTGCCGGAGAAGTACATACCAAAACGATATAAATTACGGCTTCATGCATAAGATGATCCTGTTACGACGTAATTCTTTTCTCCTGGTGGGAGCGCTGGCGTTGTTGAGTATGCCTGCGTGTTCTCCAGCTGACGGAGATGAGACCGGGCATGAATTCATCCCGGATATGGCGCATCCCGTGTCCTTTGAGGCGAATCTGTACTCAGATTACAGCCTCAACTCCTGGGACGACGAAAGTGTGATCGACAGACGGACCCTGAGTCAGCCACGCCTGCCTGTCAAAGGGACGATCGCACGTGGATATGTCGGCTCTCGTGGAGATAACACCGCTATCCTTGAAGGCCGGTACAATGCGAATTCGATCACCACTCCTGCCAATGGATCCGTGCCTTACCATTATGCCGATACGGAAGAAGATCGGGCCCGGGCGAGTGCGGAGATCACCTCCAATCCATTTCCCATTACGGAAAGTGGTTTGGCCCAGGGACAGCAGTTATATACCATCTATTGCGGTATCTGTCATGGTGATAAAGCGGATGGCGCCGGTTATCTGGTACGTGACGACGGAGGTGTTTATCCGGCACAACCAGCCAATCTGGTTTCCGATGATTTTATCGCCGCTACGGATGGCCGGTTCTATCACGGTATCATGTACGGCAAAAATGTGATGGGTGGATACAGTGACAAACTGTCCTATCGGGAACGCTGGGAAGTGATCCACTATATCCGCTCCCTGCAGGCAAAAGTGAAAGGAACGACATACAGCCCTGCGGCTGAAGTGTCAACAGATAGTGCATCTCCTGCGGAAGCAGCAGCGGAGACAGAAGGTGCACACTAAACTATAGGAAACCAAACACGCAACACTCTAATTCACGGATGGAAATGATGAGCGGAGACCATTCTTTTACAATGACCGGCCGAGAGAGAAATGTACTCTTTGGGTTCATGGGTCTTGGGCTACTCTGCATCGTACTCACCCTTATAGGTGACGATGCAGTGCATTCGCGGTTTTGGTCAAACTATTTGATCAATGCGGTATTCTTTACCGGAGTATCCTTTATCGCACTGTTTATTATGGCAGCATTTACCACCACGTATACGGGCTGGTATATTGTTGTGAAACGGATCTGGGAAGGATACGCTCAATTCCTTTGGGTGGGCCTGATCCTCATGCTCGTGCTGATCATCGGCGTGTGGGGACATTTTCATCACCTCTATCACTGGGCCGATGAAGCTGCAGTCGCGGAAGATCCGGTACTCCTGGGCAAATCCGGTTTCCTGAATAAATACTGGTACACCTTCGGAACCATTATCATCCTGGGCACCTGGTATTTCTTTTTTGCCCGACCGATGCGGAAACTCTCCCTGCGGGAAGATGTTGAAGGTCACGATGCCAATTTCAGCCTGTACAAGAAGTACAAGATGTATTCTGCCATCTTCCTGCCCATCGGAGCCTTTACCAGCGCCGCCATGATCTGGCAATGGGTGATGTCCGTAGACGCTCACTGGTACAGCACCATGTTCGCCTGGTATACCACCGCAAGTTGGTTTGTAGCTTGCCTGGCCATTACCATCATGCTGGCTATCTATTTGAAAGGACGGGGAGCCCTGCCTTTCGTGACGACCGAGCATATGCATGACCTGGGTAAATACCTGTTTGCCTTCAGTATTTTCTGGACCTACCTCTGGTTCTCGCAATATATGCTGATCTGGTATGCCAACGTAGGTGAGGAAACCATCTATTTCCATACCCGGATCAATGAATATCCAGTGTTGTTCTACGGCAATCTGGTCCTCAATTTCATTGTGCCCTTCTTTGTCCTGATGCGGAACGATACAAAGCGTAAGGCAGGTACCCTGTTCTTTGTCGCCTTTGTTGTACTTCTGGGTCGTTTCCTGGATTTTTTCCAGATGGTCAAGCCTGGCGTCCTTCACACCACCCATGAAGCACTGGCTCATCACGGTGAAGAGGCAGCTACGGAAGCGGCACATCACGCCAGTTCATTTACAGCCGGATTTACCATTCCCGGTCTGCTGGAGATCGGCACCTTCCTGGGCTTCCTGGCCTTTTTCATATTCTTCGTCTTCAAGCAAATGGAAAAGGCTCCATTGCTGCCGAAGAATGACCCCTATTTGGCTGAAAGTTTGCATCACCACGTACAATAATCTACCCCAATGACGCCATTATTGATACTCATCTGCCTTGTCCTGATCACAATCGTTGTGATCCAGATCGGAAAGGTGACCGAATTGGCCTCCTCTATCCGGGGAGAAGAAGACACACAAATAGAGGTCAATCGCTGGAGCGGTATCCTCTCCCTCATCTTTGTGGCAG
The DNA here is from genome assembly GCA_030429045.1 of Bacteroidia bacterium. Taxonomy (GTDB): domain Bacteria; phylum Bacteroidota; class Bacteroidia; order Chitinophagales; family Saprospiraceae; genus JAGNXB01. The sequence continues at coordinate 4,947 of JAUIEA010000172.1, forward strand.
TATTCCTCATCGGATGTGTGTATTCGGCGGCTTATTACAAAAACTACATGTTGGGGTATGGTCCGCACGATTCAGCCTCCGCACATGGTAGTTCGATCGACTTCCTTTTTGATGTCACGCTTTTCTTTACCGGGATCGTGTTTGTGATCACCCACATCGCACTGTTCTGGTTTGCGTATAAATACCAGGGGAAGAAAGACCGCAAGGCTGAATTCATTTCCCACAACAACAAACTGGAAGTGATCTGGACCCTTGTGCCAGCCATTGTGATGACCCTACTGGTGATCAGTGGCCTGGATGCATGGAATGAGATCATGCCTGATGTGGGCGATGATGAAGACTATATCGAGATCGAAGCGACCGGTGTGCAGTTCAACTGGCTCCTGCGCTATCCTGGTCCCGACAATTTGCTGGGTACCCGCGACTTCAAGAAGATCACCGGGGTCAACCCGCTGGGTCAGGACTGGACAGACCCGAAAAACCATGATGACCTGCAACCGAACGAGATCGTATTGCCGGTAGGGAAGAAGGTCAGGGTGCGGATCACAGCCCGTGATGTCCTGCACAACTTCTACCTCCCGCACTTCCGCGTCAAGATGGATGCCGTTCCTGGGATCCCCACCTATTTCATCTTCACACCGACAAAAACGACGGCAGAATACCGCCAGGAATTGAGCAACTATGCGGAATACCAGGTTCCTGCAGATCCGGAAGATCCGGAAGGGCCGCAACGGTGGGAGACCTTTGAATATGAACTGGCCTGTGCAGAACTCTGCGGCAAGGGACATTTCAGTATGCGTCGTGTGGTTCGGATCGTCTCCGAGGCCGAATACGAGGCATGGTTATCCCAACAGGGATCTTACTACCTCGATAACATCCGCAACGGCGATGAGGATCCATTGAAAGGACAGTTGCTGGACGTGGAGATCACCCAGCACAAGGCAGAATTCACCTCCGCCTTGAAACAGGCGCTGTCCGCACCGGACACCGTCGAGAAGGTGGTTCCCCTGAATTACGTTCAGTTTGAAACCGGTGCCGCACAATTGACCCCGGACAGCCGGTATGAACTGGAAAATCTGGCGGATGCCATGAAGGATAATCGCAATCTGCGGATTGAGATTTCAGGCCATACAGACAATGTCGGTGATGCGGCAAACAACATGACCCTGTCCCAGGCCAGAGCATCGGTGGTTGCTGACTACCTTCTCAGTCAGGGAATTGAAGCCAGTCGTTTGACGGCTCGCGGGTATGGTCAAACCCGTCCACTGGTCAGTAATGACACGGATGAGAATCGTGCGAAGAACCGTCGCACCGAATTTAGAATTCTTTCAAAGTAACTTTTGAACGTATCGTACCTATGGCAAATACGAGAACATACGACGAGGATGTCCTGATCGAAGAGAATGGTTTCGATGACCACTTCCATGAACACCATCATGGCGACAAGTATCAGACCAGCTTTTTGACGCATTACGTCTTCAGTCAGGATCACAAGATCATCGCACGTCAGTTTCTGATCACCGGTATGTTCTGGGGATTGGTCGGCGCATTGATGTCCGTGATCTTTCGTCTCCAACTGGGTTTTCCGGAAGAGAGCATGACCTGGAT
>JAUIEA010000173.1 GCA_030429045.1 Bacteroidia bacterium
GCGATCCCGCCCAGGAGGGCCTGGATACCGTTTACCTGACCAATCAATACGGCTGCGACAGTACGCTGTACATCGAGCGGATCTACACCGGTCAGTACCAGCAGACCAACCAGACCCTGATCTGCGGATCCGGTGTGAACTATGCCGACACCCTCCTGGTGACCACGGGTCCCTGTGACAGCCTGTTCATCACGAACTATACGTATGCACCCCTGGATACGACCTGGCTGTCCGGCACAACCTGCGATCCGACACAAGCAGGAATCTCAGTTGCGATTCAGCCTTCAGCCCTGGGTTGCGATAGCACGATTGTCACCGCGACGAGTCTATTGCCCTCGGATTCAATTCTCGTTTCCGGGGTGACCTGTGACCCAGGAGGAGCCACTTACAATGTCACTGTCCTGTCCAATCAATATGGCTGCGACAGCGTCGTCACGACGGACATCCAATACGTAGGGATCGACACGCTGTACGTTGTAAAAACGACGTGTGACCCCTCTCAGGTCGGTACGGTCGTCAGTGTTTTACCCGGTGTAGATTGTGATACCATCCAGGTGACGGAAACCACCTGGGTGCCCTTTACCCAGAGCGAGGAGACCATCATTCTGTGTGGCCAAACCGGTATTTTGTCCGACACCTCCTACCTGCAAAATTCCGCCGGATGCGATAGTCTGGCCATCCGGTATTACGAATATGTGAGTCTGACTACCCAGTTCCAGATCCAGGGAGAAACCTGTGCCGGCGACCAGGACGGCCGCATTGAAATCATAAATATTTCTGGAGGACAAGCACCATTTGAATACCAAATAAATGCGGGCAGCTGGCAGTCAGCGACCGTCTTTAACGATCTGTCTCCCGGACAATACACGATCTATATTCGGGATGCTGCCGGATGTCTGGACACCCTCACCGGCCTCGTCATCACCCCGGGCGCCTCCCTCGCCATTGAAGCCGGACCGGACCGCATCGCCGCACCGGGTGAGGTCATCGACCTCTCTGCCCAAACAACACAGAGCCTGTCGCAGGTGCAATGGACGGCCTCCGATCCACTCTCCTGTCCCACCTGCCTCCAGACTACTCTCGGTCCACTGACCACCAACCAGACCGTCGTGGTGACCGGCTGGACAGTGGAGGGTTGCTCCAACTCCGATGCCCTGGAAGTGATCATCAAAACAAGAGGAAATATATTTATCCCCAACAGCTTCACACCGAATGGCGATGGCATCAATGATGTCTTTTCCATCTACGGAAATGACCAAATAAATCGAATAAAAAACCTGGCCATTTTTGACCGTTGGGGCAATGCACTTTATGCAAGAAGTGACCTCCCGATTAACGATCCTTCCGCTGGTTGGGATGGTACTTTCCGGGATGAAGTGATGGACCCAGGGGTGTATATCTATGTGGTGGAAGTGGAGTTGGTGGACGGAACGGTCAGATTGTATAAGGGGGATGTGACGGTGGTGCGGTAATGCTGAATCCGAGTTTCTGATCCGTTTGCCACCCCCGAACACTCTGTCAAAGGGTCAACTGTTAAAATATCATTTCACAGTTGCGCATATGGAGAATATATAGTACTTTCCGACTTAATAGACATTCTGGGGCTAAACAAGACAATCCGTACGTCAGATTTTTCATTCTTAAATTGTTATATTATGAAAAAGTTAGCCATTTTACTTACCCTTGCCATCGCGGGGGGGGGGGGGGGGCAATCAGGATTCCCTGACCACCCAATTTACTCACAACCCAATGACTGAGCCAGCCCGGCACCCTAGTGGAATACCGGATAACCAGGCGATCATTCTCAGTCCGGAAGAATCCAACCCGAAGCCCGGGGGTGCGACACTGCGTGGTAACTGTGACAATGATTATGTCTTGCAAATCAGACGGATTTCATCCCACACTGGACCCATTGCACTTCGTGTATTTACCAAGGATGCCGATGATGAAGGCTATTCTGCGGTGATCAATGTAATGAACCTGAATGCCATTTCGAATAGCATTTGGGTAACCGTACTCCTCTATGATGAGGATAATAACGAGATCTGCTTCGATGAAGATGATGATCTGGCTTTTATACAGCCTTTCGATTTTGATGAAGACATAGAATTTGAAGTGAGGCTATATAATGTATCGGGTACGACAAATACAACACCCGAGACGATTTTGTGGGAGGCATCCGAGCGGTACTATTACACCATGTATCCGGTAGCCAGCGGCAATTGCATCAATAATAACCCGGACTATTGTTGTGATTACAGTTTTGGAGCGCAAAGTGTAGCATCATCCATAGGTGAAATGAGATTTGTATTTGCCTGGGATAGTGGAGCCACCTATGACTTGCCAGTTCCTCCAAATAATAGTGATACTCATAGTTCCACGAACTGTGGGGCTATTCTGGTGAGTTGGATGGACGATGATCACAATACAGGTAATGGAGCTGGCGATTTGGAATTTGATTGCGATAATACTGACTACTTCTGGCAAATTGGTGATACACAAGATACCCATGGTATTCTACTCGATCCCAATGGCCGCATGTGCCGCATCGAATTCTTTTGAATGAGTCATGTGTTAAAAAGCAGGCATATGGAGGGAACTCATATGCCTGCTTATTCTACCTATCTAGACATGCAGTTATATCTTAGATACTTACTGGGATTTATTATTTGTTTAATTCTGTGTTTTAAAGTGAATGCTCAATGTGACGGCAATCCGCCACCTTCGATTAGCTGCGAAGATGCTCCAGTCTTTTGTAGTTATGCCGAATTGGATGGGTACTGTTTCAATATGACTGATTATCCAAGCAATAATGCTCCCTATCCTTTTTGCCCTCCAAGTTATTCTGCTGGATTAAGACCAAACTGGATTGCATTTATTGCCGAATGCGAGGAGTTTCATTTCATCCTTTCTGCATTTAATTGCATTCCGGATATGTCGTTAAATATCGGGGTATATGGTTATGATGGACCCTGCCTAGAAAGTCATCAAGATCCATCTCAGTTCCTATATTGCACAGATGGTTGTAAAACAACCGGTCAAGTTCCAAGCCAACAATTTGATATTAATTTAACCGGTCTTGTAGTTGGAAATGTTTATTATATTATGGTTGCAGATTGCCAAGTTCATTATTGTGATATTTCCATCGAAGTGCTGACTCCTCCGTGCAGTGGAGGAGCAATAGACGATTGGTCTGATGATATCCAGGGACCACTTGTATTATGCACCGGCTCAACGGGGGTGTATTACATAGAAAGGCCAGATGGGGCGGGCATCCTGCACTGGTATTTGGACGGTGCCCTGATTCAGGAAGGCAACCTGGACTCCGTAAGCATAGCCTGGACCAATGCCGGTACCTACGAGCTTTGTGTAGATGCCTCCAACTATTGTTTCGATGAAAGCGAAGATCCTGACCCGACCTGCATCACGATTGTTATTGAGGACCTGTTACCCATCGATCCCGACCCGGTTACCATCTGTCATGATGAGACCTATATCTATGCCGGAGTGGCATACCCACCCGGTGTGCATACGGTAGAGTTTGTCAACAACATTGGGTGTGACTCTACCGTCACCCTTACAGTGCTTGGCGTGGATCCGACACAGGAAGATCTCGGCATCTTTTATTTGTGCGAAGGCAGCTCCATCACGGTGCATGGCCAAACCTTTACGAGCGCACAGACGGGCGATCACAGCATACTCACACAACAGGCTCTGCCACCACAGTGCGACAGTACCATCCTGTTCAGTATCTCTGCCATGAACGTGCTGCCCCATATCATGGCTCCGGAGCAGCTCGATTGTATTGTCACAGAGGTTGTGCTGGATGGCTCGGGATCGGTCCTTATCGGGCCTCCCGGTATGACGGTTGTCTATGAATGGCTTGCCTTTGATGGAGGCACTTTGGGCGATCCGTCCAATGCATCCACAATGCTGGTGAATACTGCGGGGAAATACTGCCTCAACATCACCATTACCGCTCCTGATGGAAGCACGATGTGTCAGGATTCGGTCTGTGTGACGGTAACCCAAAGCAATGATATACCGCCCATACCTCAGATCAATGGTCCTCTTATGGGCTGTACAGGAGATACCCTGGTCTATACACTACACAGTCAGGGACTACCTCCTTCAGGCTATTTCTGGATCTTGCCACCTGGAGTGAATAGTCAACAGCCCAATGATTCTACACTTTTTCTCATTCCTCAGTCCGCAGAATCTCTGGTCCTGTGTGGATTTATCAGTACCTATGAATGTGGCAACTCCGATGATGCGTGTATCCAGATCCTGATCGGCAAGAGCGACACTAGCCTGGTTCAGAGCCAGACCTGCGATCCCGCTCAGGCCGGTGTGTTTACCAATACATTGAGCAACCAAAGCGGCTGTGACAGCCTGGTGATAAATACCATCACGCTCACCCCGGAGCTGAGGGATACATTGTTCAACCAGACCTGTGATCCAGCACAGGCAGGTGTTATTATAGATACCTTAATCAGTCAGCAGGGTTGTGACAGCATCGTAGTGCATGTAATCAGCTTGACCCCCGAGCTGAGAGATACGCTGCTGAGCCAGACCTGTGATGCATCTCTTGCTGGTGTCTTCAGCGACACGCTGAGCAGCCAGCAAGGCTGTGACAGCATTATCGTCCAATTGGTCACCCTTCTGCCCACCGACCAGACCGATCTGTCGCTCCAGACCTGCGATCCGGCCCAGGCGGGCCCAGACACTCTATGGCTACAAAACCAATACGGCTGCGATAGTCTGGTCATCACCACGACAAGTCTCTTGCCCTCTCACAACATCAATCAGACGATTTATACCTGCGATCCCGCCCAGGCCGGACTGGATACCCTCCATTTGACCAACCAGTATGGTTGCGACAGTACCCTGTACATCGAGCGGATCTACACCGGTCAGTACCAGCAGACAAACCAGATCCTGATCTGCGGATCCGGTGTGAACTATGCCGACACCCTGCTGGTGACCAACGGGCCTTGTGACAGCCTGTTCATTACGAACTATACGTATGCTCCCCTGGATACGACCTGGCTCAATGCAGCGACCTGCGACCCGACACAAGCGGGCATCACTATCGCGGTACAGCCATCATCGCTGGGTTGCGACAGCACGATTGTCACCACGACGAGCTTGTTGCCGACCGATTCGACCCTCCTTTCTGGAGTGACCTGCGACCCTGCGGCAGCTATTTACAACGTCACTGTCCTGTCCAATCAATACGGCTGCGACAGCGTCGTCATCACGGATATCCAATACATAGGTATCGACACGCTGTACGTTGTAAAAACGACGTGTGACCCCTCTCAGGTCGGTACGGTCGTCAGTGTTTTACCCGGTGTAGATTGCGATACGGTCCTTGTCACCGAAACCACTTATGTACCGTTCACGCAGAGTGAAGAGACCATCATTCTGTGTGGCCAAACCGGTATTTTGTCCGACACCTCCTACCTGCAAAATTCCGCCGGATGCGATAGTCTGGCCATTCGGTATTACGAATATGTGAGCTTGAATTCTCAGTTTCAGATCCAGGGTGAAACCTGCGCTGGCGATCAGGATGGTCGCATCGAAATCATGAATATTTCAGAAGGCCAATCACCGTTTGAATTGCAATTAAATGGGGGTGGTTGGCAGTCAGCGACCGTCTTTAACGATCTTCCTCCCGGCCAATACACCATCCTGATCCGCGATGCTGCCGGATGCCGGGACACCCTTTCCGGTCTCGTCGTAACACCAGGTGCATCCCTCGCCATCGATGCCGGACCGGACCGCATCGCCGCACCGGGCGAGGTCATCGACCTTTCCGTCCAAACCACCCAGAGCCTGTCGCAAGTACAATGGACCGCCACGGATCCACTCTCCTGTCCCACCTGCCTCCAGACCGCACTAGGCCCCCTGACCACCAACCAGACCGTGGTCGTAACCGGCTGGACTCTCGATGGTTGTTCCGATACCGATGCACTGGAAGTGATCATCAAAACGAGAGGAAATATCTTTATCCCCAACAGCTTCACACCGAATGGCGATGGCATCAACGATGTTTTTTCCATCTACGGAAATGACCAAATAAATCGAATAAAAAATCTGGCCATTTTCGACCGCTGGGGCAATGCACTTTACTCCCGTTCCGACCTGCCGATCAACAATCCTTCTGCAGGATGGGACGGTACCTTCCGGAATGAATTCATGGATCCAGGCGTCTATATCTATGTGGTGGAGGTGGAATTAATTGATGGGTCGGTGAAGCTGTATAAGGGGGATGTGACGGTCGTTAGGTGAGGAGTTTGGAGGTTATGCCTGCCCGCCGGAGCCTTTGCGGAGGAGGGAGGTTATGAGGAATAATTATTACCGTCGCCAAATGAGGACCTTTTTAGTGGAGGAGTTTGGAGGGGAGGAGTCGAGGAGAAAATAAATGACCGTCACCAAAGGAGGGCCTCCCGAGCACATCAGTGACCCGTACTACCAAGCAAGAAGTTAAGCTCACATTTTGAAGTGGAATTTTTATATGAAAATTGCCGCATTATTTGGT
>JAUIEA010000174.1 GCA_030429045.1 Bacteroidia bacterium
CTCCACGAAGGATCATGTCGTTCGCGGAGAAGGACGAACCTTCTACTCGGCAGAAGAGGTCAATATTGCCTTTAATGAAGGGGTGATCGACCTGCATGCTGCGATCAAGGTCCGCGCCCGCGTCCTGAAGGAAAATGGCGAGATGGGCATGGGCATCATCGATACAACTGTTGGCCGGGTCATCCTGAACCAGGTTGTACCGGACCGTGTCCCCTTCCTGAATGAGCTGTTGACCAAGAAGAACCTGAAATCGGTCATCTCACGGATTTTGAAGCTGACCGACATGCGGACAACCGCTCTGTTCCTGGATGAGATCAAGGAACTTGGCTTCGGGTGGTCCTTCAAGGGCGGTCTGTCCTTTAACCTGGGCGACCTGATCGATCCATCGATCAAGGAAAAGACCCTGATCGACGCACAGGCTGAGGTAGACGAGGTCTGGGACAACTACAATATGGGTCTGATCACCAACAATGAACGGTATAACCAGATCATTGACAAATGGACATTTGCGGACAACCGGATCACGGACAACCTGATGCGGGAATTAGCCGCTCACAAAGACGGGTTCAACTCCGTATATATGATGCTGGACTCAGGTGCTCGGGGATCCAAGCAGCAGATCAAGCAGCTGTGTGGATTGCGTGGACTGATGGCCAAACCCCGGAAATCCGGTGATACCGGTGGGGCGATCATTGAAAACCCCGTATTGTCCAACTTCCTCGAGGGCCTCTCTGTACTGGAATACTTTATTTCCACGCACGGTGCCCGGAAGGGTCTGGCAGATACAGCTCTGAAGACGGCTGATGCGGGTTATCTGACTCGTCGTCTGGTTGACGTGTCCCAGGATGTGGTCATTCGTGAAGTGGATTGCGATACCCTTCGTGGAATCGATACCACAGCCCTGAAGGATCAGGACAAGATCATTGAATCTCTCGCTTCCCGGATACAGGGTCGATTTACCCTGTATGATATCTATCATCCGGAAACAGATGAGGTGATCCTGCCTGCCGGAGAATACATCTCCCAGGATATTGCCAACCTCATAGACGAATATAACATTGAGCAGGTCACTATCCGTTCTGTACTCACCTGTGAGACCAGAGAAGGAGTTTGTGCCAAATGTTATGGCAAGAACCTGGCATCAGGCCGGATTGCAGAGGATGGAGATGCAGTGGGTATCATCGCAGCTCAATCCATTGGCGAACCGGGTACTCAGCTGACCCTGCGGACCTTCCACGTGGGTGGTGTCGCTTCGGTCACGAAATCCGAGTCGGAGATTGTCACGAAATATGCGGGTCGAATTGAATTCGATGGTGTACGTACCACCTATTATGAAGGTCCGGATGGCAGTTATGATATCGTCTTGTCACGAACAGGAGAGATCCGTATCGTAGATCCGGAGACGAACAAGCTGCTCTCGAACAGTCACGTGCCTTATGGCGCCACCATCTTCAAGAAGGATGGCGATATGGTTGAGCGTGGAGAGATGCTGTGCGAATGGGATCCGTTCAATGCGGTCATTGTATCTGAATTCTCCGGGATCATCAAATTTGAGGATGTCGAAGAAGGGATGACCTACCGTATGGAGCGTGATGATCAGACCGGATACTCCGAGAAGGTCATCATCGAAGCTAAAAACAAGCGTAAGGTCCCGATCATCCAGATCATCAGTCCGGATGGTGAAGAACTGCGTTCCTACACCCTGCCTGTCGGGTCATACCTGTCAATTGATGATGGTACGGCGGTGAAGTCAGGACAGAAACTGGCCAAGATTCCGCGTCAGCAGAACAAGATCCAGGATATTACCGGTGGTCTGCCCCGTGTGACCGAATTGTTTGAAGCACGTAATCCATCCAACCCGGCCGTTGTGGTCGAAATTGACGGGGTTGTCAGCTTCGGCAAGATCAAACGGGGCAACCGGGAGTGTATCGTCACAGCGAAAGATGGTCAGATCCGGAAATACCTGATCGGACTCTCCCGACATATTCTGGTGCAGGAAGGTGACTTTGTGCGGGCTGGAACACCCTTGTCGGATGGTTCTGTCTCACCCCGGGATATCCTGAATATCAAGGGCCCGTTTGCGGTACAATCGTATATCGTGAATGGCATCCAGGAGGTGTACCGGAGTCAGGGAATTGCCATCAATGACAAGCATATTGAGGTCATCGTTCGTCAGATGATGCGCCGGGTGCAGATCGAAGACGCCGGGGATACCAACCTGCTGGAAGGTGAAGCCGTGGACAAGTTTGAGTTCCTGAAGGAAAATGACTGGATCTTTGACAAGAAATTTGTCACGGACCCAGGTGATTCCACGGTTCTCAAGGCCGGTCAACTGGTCACCTTGCGTCAATTGAGGGAAGAGAATTCCTCATTGAAACGGAATGACCTCAAGCTGGTGGAATACCGGGACGCGATTGCAGCGACTTCCAGTCCGATGCTCCAGGGGATCACGCGATCCTCATTGGGTACACAGAGCTGGATCTCGGCAGCATCCTTCCAGGAAACCACGAAAGTCCTGAGCTATGCGGCGATCTCCGCCAAGAAGGACGGACTGAATGGCTTGAAAGAGAACGTTATTGTCGGTAAGCCTATTCCAGCCGGAACAGGGATGCGACGGTTCCGCAATCTCATTGTGCTGGACCAGGATCATTACGAAGCGCATCAGGCACGCATGGCCGTCATGCAGGAAGATGCTGCGGAATAAGGCGAATTCGCCAGAAAAAGAAGCGATAAGAGCCGGGGTGATCCTCCGGCTCTTTTCATTTTTCATCCATGAGCCCTGCAGCTGCCGGATTCAGCCTACCTTTACGTGATGGGACGATGGATGGCCATTGATTACGGAACAAAACGGACTGGGATCGCAGTGACGGATCCGCTCCGGATCATCGCCTCAGGCCTGACCACCGTCCCCACGCCAGAACTTTTGTCCTTTCTGGAAAGTTATCTCAAGGAAGAGGTCGTGGATGTCATCATCCTGGGCGAACCCTTTCATATGAACGGGGATCCTGCCCAATTGTATGAACGGATCCATCAATTTGGTACGTTCCTCAGTCGAAAGTTCCCGCACGTGAAGATCGATTTCTGGGACGAGCGGCTCTCTTCCGAAAAAGCCAGGGAGATCATCCTGCAGTCGGGTGCCAAAAAGAAAAAGCGCCAGGATAAGTCTCTGGTGGATCAGGTGTCCGCCAGTGTGATCCTTCTGGAATACCTTGAATATCAGGAAAAGCAAGCATTACGATGATATTACCGATTTATGGATATGGCCAGCCCGTGTTGAAGAAACTGGCCCGGCAGGTAGATCCGCAACATCCAAACCTGAAGGAGCTGATCACCAACATGTGGGAAACGATGTACAACGCCCATGGGGTCGGATTGGCAGGTCCCCAGGTGGGACTGGATTTGCGGATCTTTCTCGTGGATACGGAGCAGGTCAAGGATGATGAAAAACTGGACATCGGCATCAAGAAGGTGTTCATCAATGCAGAAATCCTGGAGGAGGAAGGCCAGCCCTGGTCGTATGAGGAGGGATGCCTGAGTATTCCGGATATCCGTGGAGAGGTGGAGCGCTTACCGACCATTCGCATTCGCTATCAGGATGAACACTTCACCTGGTTTGAGGAGACCTATTCGGGCTTGAATGCGCGGGTCATCCAGCATGAATATGATCATATTGAAGGTGTTTTGTTTACCGAAAAGCTCAAACCCCTGAAGCGACGGTTGATCAAGAAGAAGCTGGAAATGATCCGTGCCGGACAGATCCAGGCCGACTACAAGATGAGGTTTGCGATTCGTCAGGGGTAACCGAACGAAAAAAGCTTCCTGAATTTTTCGGGCGAACCCACAGGAAGCTTCTTAACTTGCCGTCGAATCAAAACATTGAGATCATGAAAAAACTGCTTTTGCTCCTGGTGTTTGCGGGCTTTACCTCGGTGATGTATTCACAGGATTACGGTCGGGCGATCGGCTTACGCCTGGGTTGGGACTACGGGATCAGCTACAAGCATTTCCTCAATGAACGGGCAGCTCTGGAAGGAGTGGTGACCTATCGTTCCTGGGGTGTGCCCGGATTCAGGTATAACTATTTCCAATTGACAGGGCTGTACCTGATCCACAACCCGATCGAAGGTGTCGAAGGCCTTCGCTGGTATTATGGTGGAGGTGCGTCTTTCCGCAGCTGGGGAGGCGACTACAAGGATTGGTCCGACTCCCTGGGAGAGGAATACAGCACCGTCAGCATCGGCATCCATGGCGCAATTGGCCTGGATTACAAGTTCGAGAATGCCCCGGTCAATCTCACTTTAGACTGGGTTCCCTCCTTTATTATTGGAGGATGGGGGAACGGGTTTGGCGCAGAAGTAGGTGGCCTCGGGTTGCGGTATACCTTCTAGGAGATCTCGCTGGATAATCTATTCAAAGGGAGGGCCCGATTTCAGGGCCTTCCCTTTATTATTTCCGCCCAAAGTCTGCGGGAATTTCACCCCATCGCTCTGTTTCCCATTTGAGCACCTTGTTGCGGGGTTCATGTGTCGCCAGCCACTTCTCGGCCCGATCGATCAGATCAAAGAGAATGCTATTCCGATGTGTTTTCTGGAGGGTCGTCTTTGCCTTCTTCCTGCGCACCCAGGCCAGGGCAGTCCTGGAATCTGTATACACCACGGTTTGATGGTCTCCGCGTCGGTGCAGTTGGGCCAGAGCATGGACCAGGGCCAGGAATTCGCCGATATTGTTGGTGCCATCCGGATAGGGTCCCTGATGGAACAATTCATCGCCGGTTGCCAGGTCCACCCCCCGGTATTCCATTGGGCCTGGTACGCCGCTACAGGCAGCATCTACCGACCAGGCTGGCAAGGGGATGTCTTTGCCGATGCGCGGCTTGACAACCAGCCGTTTGCCCTTACCAGAGGATCCACCCGATTGCAATGATGCAGCGTGCCCGGCCTGGAAGGCCGCACGGGCATCTGCAAGATCTTCATACGACTTGTATTTCGCACCCGGATATCCCTGGATTCGAGCCTTTGCCTCATCCCAGCTCGAATAGATCCCGGGTTCGCTACCCACCCATACCACATAGAATTTTTTCCTGGCCATGACTGCAAATGTAGGAGAATCTCCGGGTGGAGGAAAATGCCACAGAGGCCTTAGCTTTGCCAGTCCAAGAAATGGAGAAATGATCGATACCCATGCCCATATCTATCTCGACGCCTTCCAGGATGACCGTCAGGAAATGATGGACCGATTGTCGGCAGCCGGGGTAGAAGAAGTGTACCTTCCCAATATCGACCTGGACAGTATTCCCCAGATCCATTCTCTGGTGAGCATGTATCCTGCGATCTGCAAGCCGATGATGGGCTTACATCCCTGTTCGGTCAGGGACGACTGGAAGGAGGTGTTGGGTAAGATCGAGACCGAACTGGACCGTGGGGGATATGTCGCCGTTGGGGAGATCGGATTGGATGGCTACTGGGATAAAAGTACCCTGCCCTGGCAGGAGGAAGCTTTGCGTACCCAGATCCGGTGGGCCAATGACCGGCACCTGCCCATTATTCTCCATACCCGGGATACCATGGACCGCTGCATCGAGATTGTTTCTGAGGAACTCAAAGCGGGATTAACCGGTATTTTCCATTGCTTTAATGGAACAGCTGATCAGGCCAGAAGAATTGTCCGGATGGGTTTTTACCTCGGCATTGGTGGAGTCTACACCTTCAAAAAGGCTGAAATGGACAAGCATCTGGCGGATATCCCCTTGGACCACCTCGTTCTGGAAACAGATTCACCCTACCTGGCACCCGTACCCTACCGGGGCAAGCGCAATGAACCGGCCTATCTCGCGTCCATTGTGTCGAAACTGTCCCTGGATCGAAATTGCTCTGCGGACGAGATCATTCGGATCACAAATAGAAATGCGAGAACAGTTTTTCAACAAATCAATGATTAGGCGCCCATTGCCCTTGGGAATGTGGCGGGGAATCACCAATTTTGCAGTCCTTTAGAAAAAGGCCGAATCTGGAGAGTTGGCCGAGTGGTCGAAGGCGCACGCCTGGAAAGCGTGTAACCGGCAAAACCGGTTCAAGGGTTCGAATCCCTTACTCTCCGCACTCCCTTCAAGCCATCCGCCAACAGGCGGATGGCTTTTTTCATCCCCAAGTGAACCAAACCAAAGGTTTGGGTGAACGCAGGGGATGAAAAAAGCCGACCTGCGAAGAAGGGCAGGCTTGCAGGAGAGATGCCACCCCCCCTCGGGGATCACGCCAGTAATCCCTGGGTGAACGCAGGGGATGAAAAAAGCCGACCTGCGAAGCAGGGCAGGGGTGAAGGAGAGATGCCACCCCCCCCTCGGGGATCACG
>JAUIEA010000175.1 GCA_030429045.1 Bacteroidia bacterium
GGGCGAATCCACCATCATGGATGCAGAAGCCGTCCAGGTGCATATGGTCAAGAACTACTTCACACCGGATAAGGCTTTCTGGTCAGACAGTGCCGACCTCGCGGCCCTGGCTCGCCAGGCCAGTGAAATGGAGAAGAGCCTCATCGGCCTGAAAGGAGAAGATGTCAAGGCCAAGGATGTCAATGGCCAGGAAAAGTCAATCTATGACATCACAGCACCCTATATCGTGGTGTATATGTGGAATCCTGAGTGTTCACATTGTAAGGAAGAAACCCCACAATTGATTCAGTACCTGAAAACGGCCAAGGACGTCGAAGTCTTTGGGATCGCGATCAACACGACAGAGGCCGAGTTCAAGAGCTATGCCAGAAAGATGGGGATGACCTGGACCAATGTCTTTGACCCGACCAACAAGGCGATCTATGGCAAATACTACGTCGATAATACACCAGAGGTCTATGTCCTCAACCCCGATCGGATCCTGATCGGAAAGAACCTGAAGGTCAGTCAGATCCAAACGGTGATCGACCGTGACAAGATCCGCCGGGAAGAATACAAATAGTCCCGTTCAAAACAGTACATAAAAAAGGCGTTCACTGCATGCAGTGAACGCCTTTTTTACGTGCAGCCTTTCCCGGCGGCATCCCGGAAATCAGAACTTCTGATATCCTGCAGTGGAGATCCTGGAGTTCCGCTGTGGATGTATAGCCGTTACCTCCATCACCGTTCTTTCACCTTTTTTGGAGACAGACTCCATCATCATCATCATGCCATTGGAGGGCAACTGCCGGCCACCACCAAAGGGTGTAGATTTCATCGTGGACATGGCCTTGTAGTACTTCCCCATCGGCAGGGTCGTTTTCTCACTGATCCAGAAGGAGCTTGTTGCTTCTTCATCAATGCTCTGCCATTCTTCGCATACATACCCCAGTATGGTCTTTTTCTTTCCCGTCCGCTTCATTTCCTGGACAGGATCGTCCACCTCGCGGGAATCACCCTGGAACATGGGGCTGTCCATATTCATGCAAAGGGCCATCTTTTGTCCTTCCTGATCGATCAGGGTCACCATTTTCTTGGTCTCCATTTGCATGATCATCTTGGCGGATGGCGTCTTCTTCTCGCTGGAAGACAGCAGCTCATACCCGAACAAGGTGCCGTTATCCGAAAGAAAACATCGTGCTGTCATCCGGGTATCTTCTTTTCCTCTCTTGTCGGAGTGGACCATGACCATGTCAAAATCATGATCAAAGGTGTACGAACCGGCGATCTCGCAATCCTGCCCGCCCATCATGGCGGCCATCATCTGTTGCATAGCCTGCTTCTCCGCTTCAGCCGACTTGTCATTCTGGGCGAGGGCCGTCATGGACACGGTCGTCAGCAAAGCAAATAGTATCGAACGAAATTTCATATTCCTGGTTTATTTAATGGCATTAATGATTGGGTTTAACAATATGTGTTGTCTTCAGCAATGGCGTTTTGCAAATAGGACCATCCCGTATGTAAAAATGTTACCATCGCATCTGATTCATGCTCCTTTATCGACTAAAATTCAGGGCTACTCGACCACTGCATCTGTAACGGCAGCCTGAAAATCATAAAACACCTCCCGCAACGCACTCTTTCCATTGGTCCCGTAATTGACGATAAAGCAACAGATCGTCTGATGATGCGGAAAATAGAAACAGTTGGCACTATAGGCCAGGTCACGGCCGGTATGCCCGACTCCGTAGTTATCAGAGTCCAGAGGTTGATTGAAAAAGCGCTTCATCATCCCGGCTCCGAGGAAGAGGTCCGGTGCCGGATCTTCCGGATCGATCTCCGGAATGAATTGCTGCATGGCGGTCAGGCTTTCGGGTTGCAGGATGGTCTGGTCGACGACCAGGGCCCGAATGAACGTTGCAATATCAAACACGGTGGAAAACATCCCCCCGTAGCCATTTCCACTACCGGTGTTGAAGTTGGTCACATTGGCGATCGTCCCGTTATTATACAGGTCAAAGTAGCCCTGTGCCGTATGTGGCGGAAGCACATCATGGGAATAATAGTAGGTATCATCCATGCCCAGCGGGCTGAGGATACGATTGCGCAGGAGTTGTTGATGGGGCGTGCCCGTGATCTTATCCAGAACCATACTCAGTAACAGGGTATTGGTATTGGAATATCGACAGGAGGATCCCAAGGGGAAGTTGGCGTCCTGTCCGTAGGCAAACTCGATCAGATCAATGGCCTCCCAGTGCTTGTCCGGATCATTCAGGACTGACAGGTAAAATCCCTGATCCGCAATGATGTCATAGATGCCGGTGGTATGACTCATCAGCTGTCGGACAGTGGCCCCTTTGATGTTGGCGACCTTGTCCAGGACCTCTGAAGGCAGATAGGGATCGACAGCCGCATCCAGATCCACGACGCCATCTTCTGCCAGCAGCATGGTCAGGGTACCGACCATCATTTTGGTAATGCTGGCCACTTTAGACACGGTGCAGGGTTGAAAAGACACGCCTGCTTCTATATCGGCCATGCCACCTGCACCTGCCCATTCGCCCTCGGGGCTTTGGATATACAGGGAGATCCCTGGCAGGCCCAGAGCGACAAACTGGTCTATGATCCCCTGGTATTGACTGGCCCGGGGATGATCGGCATAGGCCGGATCAGGGGTCCAGGTACAGGATGAACTGGTGGGGATGTCCGGTTTCTGACAGGCCGAAGTTGCCAGGAGGAGAAAGCTGCAAAGGATGATCTGTCTCATTCGGAACTGGCGTTAAAGGTCAACGGAAAGGTGGCCCCCAGATGCAGGGAAGTGGCGGGAAAGAAGGGCACATACGACTTTACAAAAGGGGTCATCACCCGGAAGCGATAGTGCAGGAATGGCTTGACCGCCCATTCTGGCGGGGCCAGGTTGAGGCCCAGCATGGTACTGAGCATCACGTGGGGCTTACCGGCACGACCAGTTCGCGCGTAGTTCCCATCTGATTGCAGGGAAAAAAGGTCATGCTGCTCCAGGGTATGGAGATAACCCAGCCCGGCACCTCCGTCGACGGACAACCCCTCAGCGATGTTGAAGCGCCAGGTGTATTCACTGTACAGCTGGATGCCATGATGGACGATCCGTTGATTGTAATATCCCAGTCGGGTGGTCAGTAGGTGGTCCCAGCGCCGGCCATCCTTCACCTGGTAGACCCACCCCAGGTCTACCCCGGGGTGAAAAGGTGCTGAAAAGCTGCCTCCCGGCAAGGCAACTGCGTTGTTGAACAGGGAGGCGGTAAAGGTGTGGGCGGACTGGCCATGACCACAGGCCAGAAGCCAGAAGTAAACGGCAATAACTAGCGGGTAACGCATAGGCGATCTATTCTAGCTTGAAGTTACGGGATAATTCAGTTTGGAGGATATGAGTGGTGGGGTGGAGGAGGCTATTGAGTTATTTCGATATTTCGATATTGGGTTATTTCGACCATCCCGTGGTCAACTCGAAGGGGAAATGCCTGCCCACCGGGGCGGGAGGAATGAGGAGTAGTGTCGGGTATTGGGTATTGGGTATTGGGCGTTGGGTATTGGCCATCACCAGGGTTCAACGGAATCGTTATTTCGTTAAGGCGTTACCGCCTCCGGCGGTCAGGATTGCGTTATTGCGAGGGATGAGGGATCAGGAATGAGAAAATGGGAAGTCGGAAAGCGGAAATCGGAAATCGGAAATATGGTTCTGGGACAGTTTGACTCTGAGAACGTGAGCCGGCGGGACGAGGAGTTCGAAAGCGTGTGTTGTAGGGGTGACTTTAGTCGCCCGTAAAGAAAGGAAGAGAGGACTGCCATTATAAAAAACAGAATGTGAAGCGTGAATCCGGGACTGTGAGACTCTGAGACTGTGAGATTTTGGGACGGAGAGACGAAGTGACGGAGTGACTGAGGAATGCCTGCCCACCGGGGCGGGAGGAATGAGAAATGAGAAATGAAAAAGGCGGAAGGCGGAAATCGGAAGGTGGAATCGTACCGGCTGCTTTAGCTGCCGTTCCAAATTGTTGGAATACTCTTTTCGAAGGGGAAATGAATTAGAAATTCGAAAGTTGGAACTCGGAAGTATGGTTCTAGGACCGTGGGATTCTGGGACCGTGGGATTCTGTGATCGTGGGACTCTGAGAACGTGAGCCGGCGGGACGAGGAGTTCGAAAGCGTGTGTTGTAGGGGTGACTTTAGTCGCCCGTGAAGAAAGGAAGAGAGGACTGCCAATATAGAAATCAGAATGTGAAGCGTGAATCCGGGACTGTGAGACTCTGAGACTGTGAGATTTTGGGACGGAGAGACGAAGTGACGGAGTGACTGAGGAATGCCAGCCCGCTGGGGCGGGAGGAATAAGAAATGAAAAATGAAAAGGCGGAAGGCGGAAATCGGAAGGTGGAATCGTATCGGCTGCTTTAGCTGCCGTACCAGATTGTTGGAATACTCTTTTCGAAGGGGAAATGAATTAGAAATTCGAAGGTTGGAACTCGGAAATATGGTTCTGGGACCGTGTGACGGTGAGACGGAGAGACGAAGTTACTGAGGAATGCCAGCCCGCTGGGGCGGGAGGAATCAGGCATCAGGAACGCTGGAATCAGGAATGCTGGAACCGGGAATTCGTAAATAGACTCGGCCCGGAGACCCCTCGTAAGAGGTTCCAGGCCGGTATCGTAAACGTGCCCGCCCGAGGGGAGGGCAGGCACCTATTGGTCGGAGTTTATTGGAGGACGATCTGCTTTTCTTCGATCATCTTCCGGATATTGATCAGGGCATAGCGCATGCGACCGAGGGCAGTGTTGATACTGACCTGGGTCAGGCCGGCGATCTCCTTGAAGCTCATATCCGCATAGTGACGCAGGATGACCACCTCACGCTGTTCTTCCGGGAGGTTGTCGACCAACTGCCGGACCTTGTCGTGGGTCTGGCTGCGCATGATCGTCTCTTCCGCATTGAGTTCGGGCTGCTTGAGGACATCAAAGATGTCAAAGTCCTCGCTGGGTGAGACAATGGGTCGACGCTTCCCGCGACGGAAATAGTCCACACACAGGTTGTAGGAAATCCGCATCGCCCACTGCAGGAATTTGCCTTCGTGGTTGTACTTGCCTTTTCGGAGGGTATCGATGATTCGTATGAATACTTCCTGAAATATATCATCTGCCAGGGATCGATCCTTGGTAAAGAGATAAATAGAAGTGTAGATCTTGTTCTTGTGTCGGTTGAGTAGAACCTCAAACGCCTTTTCTTCTCCGTTCAGGTAGCACAATATCAGCTCCTGGTCAGTAAGCTTTGAAACTTGCATAACTATCCGTTTTTATTGCTCCGCAATCAATAGGTTAGTGTAGAAGTTTCTAGCTTATAAGCAAACGAACGGGTTGGTGAGTAATCAAGAACTGGTTCAAATATAGACGGAATCTTTGCATGCGTCAACCCCCCATCCCCATTTAAGGGAATTTTAACGAATGGTCCGGATCTTCAAAAATCGCCCGAAGCCCTTGTAATAACTGGGCTTTCACGCGTCAGATCCACCTGAAATCCGCATCTCTTTTCGTAACATTGTCCGCGAAAAATGTTGGCAAATGGCAAAAAAGAAGGTATCGACCCCTGTGGCAAAACGTACAAAACCTGAAACCGGACCCGCATTTGTCTGGGTCTCCGGTTTTTTTCGAAAGCACTGGCCGGCCCTCATCATCCTGGCAGCCCTCGCCATCATCCCGTACTGGCAATCACTGAACTACGAATATGTCCTGGATGACCAGATCGTCATCAGCAAGAACAATTATACCAAAAAAGGCCTCGGTGGTATCTGGGACATCCTGCGGACCGAAAGCATGGCCGGGTACTTTGGAGAGCAAAAAGACCTGGTCGCCGGTGCGCGTTACCGCCCTCTCTCCATCGTCACCTTTGCCGTAGAGCACACCATTATGCCCGAGGATCCCTGGATCGGGCACCTGGGCAATATCCTGTTCTACGCGTTGACCTGCCTGCTCCTCTACCGGATCCTGGTGCTGCTCTTTCCTCTGTCAGCCAGCCGGCAATGGTGGTGGTCCATACCCTTTGTCGCAGGTGTCATGTATGTCCTCCATCCGGTCCACACCGAAGTTGTGGCCAATATCAAGGGCCGGGATGAGATCCTGGTCTTCCTGGGAGCCCTGGGTTCTGTCTGGTTTACCCTGCGCTATATGGCCAACAAGCGCAACCTCTGGCTCATCCTTTCCGGGGTCAGTTTTTTCCTCGCACTGCTCGCCAAAGAAAATGCGATCACATTCCTGGCGATCATTCCGGCAATCCTGTGGTTCTTCACTTCTGCCAGAAAGGAAGAT
>JAUIEA010000001.1 GCA_030429045.1 Bacteroidia bacterium
GTCATTTTCCGGTCCACTTTAACGAAACCGGTCGGGTCGGAATGGGGCCGGTCGCAAATGAAGCCGGGGGGTAGGGAGTGGTGGAGTTTGGAGGTTATGAGTGGAGGAGTCGAGAAGTGGAGGAGTCGAGGAGATCAAATGGATTCACGATAGATTATATTTCCGGGAGCCAGGTGAGGAGGTGATTTTCTGATTCAACAGGAGGGAAATCCAACCAGCCTGGAGCGTGCCAGGGACGCAGGAAATACGCCATCCAAAACACCAACCCCGGAGGGGTTGAATATTAATAGACCCGGGTGCTAACCCGGGGTTTCCATTCTGGAAATACCCGTTTTGGCGGCATTTTTGCCATCCGCAAAAATGATGACAAAACAACCCCTGGACATCCTGGCGTTTTCCAATACACCTAACGAAACCGGTCGGCCCGGAAAGGGGCCAGCGGCAAATGCGGTTCCTCCTCGTTAAGAATATCGGCAATCAATTGCCCGGTACCCGCCCCCAGGGTCATCCCCAGCATCGCATGTCCCGTCGCCAGGGTGAGATTATGCATTCCCGGCCACCGTCCGATATAGGGCAATCCGTCCGGCGAGCAAGGACGCAACCCCGACCAGGGTTGAATACCAGAAAAATCGTATTCCCGGAAAGCGGGCAGACATTCCCGAACCACCTCCAGGATCCGTTCCACCCGAACAGGGTTTATGGATAGATCATGTCCGGCAAGCTCCAGCGTGCCGGCAAATCGCAATCGATCACCCATCGGCGTAACCGCCACCTTGTGATCGGCAAGGATAAAGGGATGACGCGGCAGGACCGGCGGATGCTCCAGGGTAAAACTATACCCCTTGGCTCCCTGAACCGGTAACCGCAGGCCGATGGACCGCATCAACTCCCCAGACCAGGCACCACTGCTGAGGATGACCTCATCGGCCTGGATCTCTCCCCCACCGGTCTGCACGGACACGATCCTGCCACCCCTTTCTTCCATCCCAGTTACCCGGGTGTCGGGTAGGATCTGCACGCCCGATCGCTCCAGTGCAGCCTGCAACCCGGAGAGATATCGGCCGGGAGAAAAATGTGTATCGCCGGGATACCAGACACCACCCACTGTATCGAGGTCCAGATCCGGGTTCATTTCCCGGACCGCTTCGGCTGAGAGGATTTCGACAGCCATCCCGACCGCTTTTGCATGTTCCGACTCTGCACATTCTTCTGCCAGATGTTTCTTCGATCGGCAAGCCATGAGTAGGCCTTCCCGTTCATAGGCTGCATCGATACCGGTTTCCTGCAGGATAGCCTCCAATGACTGCTGGCTGTAGAGACTCAACCGGGCCAATGCCTCACGGGAGGCCATCAAATGCCGGTGGTTGGCATGGCGCAAAAAGAGCCAGGTCCAGCGCCAGAGGACAGGGTCAATCCGAGGCCGGATATAGAAGGGCGCCCTGGGATCGAACATCATGCGCAGCCCTTTCCTCACCATCCCCGGTGCCGCAAGGGGGACAACATGACTCGGACAGATATAGCCGGCATTGCCCGTCGAACAATTCGATATAAGATCTCCCTGATCGACCAGGGTCACCGCATGTCCGGTTCGTTGGAGAAACCAGGCACAACTTTGACCGACGACTCCACCGCCAATGATCAGAACAGATGAGGACATAGTTTACTATTCAGACCTCAAAATGCGGAAAGGACGGGAATAATTCACCCGCAAAAACAAACAAGTAGAAACTGGAGAATTCCGGAGTCGGGATATCCTGGCTCAATCCTCCCTAGATCACTGGAATACAGCCTTCCTGGTCAGGTGCTGCAAATCACTCTGAGCAGCAACGACCATCATTGCATTTCCTGGAAAGTTGACTACAAATTAGGGCGGATGCCAGATACACTCGGCAGATTTCCAGCTCTATTCAGTTGACATCAGCATGTTGTTCTGGCCCACAGAACAATTTTCTCACTATTTCAAAAACCATGAAATCATGAAAAATTCCCTACTCCTTTTTCTATTTTTCTTTGGCCTGATGTCGTCGGCATTGGCGGTCACGGAGATTTGCAATATTCAAATCACACCGGATAAAAAAGCAGCAGCTTTTCACAACGGTGAGTATGTGTCTTCCTACATAGACTTTACGACTGATGAGGTAACAGGAATACGAATTTTCTCACGTCCCTACACCAATGGAACCCTCACCCCGGGTTACAATGCTTCTGGATCTCCTATTTATACAGGAAGTGGCACAGCAGACAATTTTTTTACCATCTCTGGAGGAGAAGTTGTTGTGGACGAAATTCAGATCGAAGTATTTAAAGCGGATTATTCTGAATTGCTATACAGGATGACTATTCCGGTTCAATTTCGATTCGGGTCCATTGGAGTCAATCATTTTACCTTCTCGAGCGATCCCGATCTGTCCTCGTTTCTGTTGAATGAGATGTTCACCACCAATTTCGAGTACAATGTTTCTTATCCCGGAGGAGTGCTGGTGTTTATTCGCCCGTTTACCGATGGTAGCCTGACTCCCAATTATTCTGCCAGTGGGTCCTTCACCTATACCGGAACAGGTACGGCCAGTTCATATTTCACATTCAATTCCGGCAATAACATTGTGGTTGACGCACTTCGGGTTCAAATTGTGAATGCGGACCAGACGATTATCATTGATGAGTTCTTTATCCCGGTAGATCTGCATTTCAGTACGACCAAGATCACGGATATTATCCCGGAGGCTGGCATGTTCCCCTTCAATAATGAAGACCGTGAGGTAACCTTCAACTATTCCACCACGGAGCCTGCCGGTGTTCGCATCTTTCTCAGACCATGGACCAATGGAACGATCACCACTGACTATACCGCATCCGGATCCATTCTATACATGGACTCCGGCGCAGGGTCAGGTAGCTTCTCCGTTGCCTCTGGCAACCAGAGAGTCGACCATGTTCGATTCCAGGTCACCAACAGTGATCAATCAGAAGTCCTGATGGAACTATTCTACCCCGTAGAGTATACGTTTGGCAACTTCCTGATACGCGATATCGATCTCTGTCCTTCTCCGCCGGCTCGACTCGAACACGGAAGAAAAGTGACCGTGAATTATGCGTATCACAACGATGAGGGAATCAATACACTGGTATTTGTTCGACCGTTCTCCTCTGGCGCGATCTGTTCGGATTATAGCGCCTCCGGATCAGTGGTCTATCCAGTCGGATTGGGATCAACATCGGATTATTTTACGCTCAATTCTGGAAATGTCATGGTGGATCAAATTCGCTTTCAGGTGAAAACCGAAGATCAGTCCACCATTCTGGCTGAATATTTTATCCCCGTTCAATACCAGTATGGAGAGGCGACTGTCGCAACTTCAGATCCGGAACAGATGGTAGAAACGATCCAGCTGTTTCCAAATCCTGTCTCAGATGGTACCACCCTCACCCTGGTACTCCGTCAAAGCCAGCGAGTGCACGCCTCGATCTGCAATCTGACGGGACAGCATATCCAGGGCCTGGGCACACGTGATGTTACGGCAGAACAACCGGAGATCTGGCAGATCGATGGCTCCGCTCTCAGCAATGGCCTCTATTTCGTAAAGGTCGAAGGAGATGGTTTTATGACTACCCGAAAACTGATCATTGCGAAATAAAGATGTCGAGGCTGGTGAGATGAAACTGACTCACTAACCATGGCTCCTGCCCTTTTCTAAAGTGCGGACGAAACCCGACCCTACCCGGGCTTCGTCCGCCTTTTTGTTCAGGTCTGCATCCGGCAACCCCGATCCCTACATCCAGGGTGCTTTCACGCTATAGTCCAATTTCGTTTTCACCCGAATTGCACCGAGGTCATGGTCAGCGAACCACCCACAGCCCGATCGTTGAAAAAACGAGGTTCTTCGCCCTGTAGACGGGTGCCGAGGGCATAGAGAAGCGGGTAATAATGATCCGGTGTCGGGATAGCAAGTTTTGCCGCCTTGTGCAGATCCGGATAGCGGACCAGTGCCTGGTGATCTTCCTGGAGGATCCGATCCTTGAAAATGGTATTCATTTCCAACGCCCAGTCAAACCCGTATTCGGGTTCGTTCAGCTTATCCCAGGCCACCCTGCCGAGGTTGTGCACCATATTGCCACTGCCGATGATCAACACCCCCTTTCGACGCAGGGCTGCCAGTTCCTGCCCGAGCTGATAATGCCACTCCGGGGGTTGATGATAGTCGATACTCAGCTGGAGCACCGGAATATCTGCATCCGGATACATATGCCGGACCACTGTCCAGGTGCCGTGATCCAGACCCCATTCATGGTCCAACTGGACGGGCGTATGGTGAATGGACTCGGCCGTTTGACGGGCCAGTTCCGGTTGTCCGGGAGCGGGATATTGCACATCAAACAGGGCCTGGGGAAATCCACCAAAATCGTGGATGGTCCGCGGAGACGGCATGGCCGTGATGGACGTGCCTTTGGTCAGCCAATGTGCGGATATGCACAACACCGCATTGGGCTGGGGGATCTCCTTACCCAGGGCTGCCCAGGATCGCGAAAAATCATTGTCTTCTATCCCGTTCATCGGCGACCCATGCCCGATAAACAGAGTCGGCATGAGGTTGTCGTTCTGTTGGAAGTGTTCAGTCAGTCGCTGGAATCGGGTCAACGGTAGGGTCGCCATAGCGGTTAGGAGGGTTTGTATGAAGGGTCGTCTATCCATATTCCTGAACAACTGGATTCTGTCTCAAATGGTTGACTGTAGATGAGTCTGTTACATAATAGTTCTTGTCAACACCTCTTTTTCTGTTTCGAAATGGCATCCATTGACCTTTTTCAAAGCCCTTCAAGACCTACTACATCTGTCTTTTGCGGTGTTCAAATTCTGGCCCTTCAGAGGTGAAATAGTTATCCAAAAAAGTCAATAGCCCGGGGTTTTAACCCCGGGTTTTGGATTCAATCTACATCTGTTTTGGCGGCATTTTTGCTGGAACCGCAAAAATGATGACCAAACAAGTCTGGATCAGCTCTCAGCGTTTAAATCCTTCTCCTACAACCCCTAAATATGGCTATCCAGAAATTGTCCATTGTAAGTAGTTTTCTCGAAAGTGAACCTCCTCTTGGAAACCTACAGAGAGAAGTGTGCGGCAGCTGAAGCAGCCGTTACGAATATTTCGATTTCCGACTTTCAAATGAGGTCCTTCTCCAACAACCCGTAAATATGACTGTCCAGGAATTGTCCATTGTAATAGTAGTTCTCCCGGAAATGGGCTTCCTTTTGAAAACCTGCACGGACCAATAAAGTGGAGGACGCCACATTGTCCACGTTGACATTGGCCTCAACGCGGTGCAGGCCCATTTTCTGAAAAGCATAGGGCAAAACCACTTTCAACGCCTCGCTCATATAGCCTTTCCGCCAGTGCTCCGGATGCAAGGAGTAGCCGATCTCCCCGAAGGCGTGTTCCTCATCCAGGCGCCAGTAGCCCACATCGCCCAGATACCGTTGGTCCTTCTTTCGGACCAGGGCCCACAACAGGGCCTTGCCAGCCTCCATATTGGCCATTCCATCTTCAATTTTTTCTTTGACCTCGGCCATCACAGCCGGCATAGGGCGGTCGATATACTTCATGACGTCCTTGTTGGTCCGCTGGATGAACTTCTCCTCCAGAAAACGCAGATCCATTCGCGTCAGAAGCAGACGTTCGGTTTCGAGTTCGGGAAAGGGGTGAAATGCTGATTTTTGAATGTGTTCAGACATTTTACTAGGTGTTGCGCTCAAGATACTGGAAACGAGATTCTGAACCTGACGGAACGTGCCAATTGGAAAGGTATTCGGTATTCGGCGTTCGGTATTCGGTATTCGGCTTACGGACGGGCATCGAGTCCATATGCATGCAGTGGTCGTCTCGTTGTTGACATACGTGGGTCCACCCCCGTCAAAGGGAATTGCCGATGGCAATTCCCTTTGACACCCCCGCCAGCGGGGGACATAATGAACATTAAACCATTTCTGAGTACTCGAGACACATTAAACATTGAACAGGCTGGCCGTCAGGCCACGCCTTAAACCTTGAACAGCCAATCTTCACTATACTTCAAAACCCGAAGACAACCAGGAACTTGGAACAGATCTTCCCGCCAGGGAAGATCGCAGGAACCTGGAACTGCCTACAACCCGATCTCCCTCCCCTTCGGATACTTCACTTTGTAGGTAAATCGCAGCTCCTGATTCTCCCCCGGTGCCAGATCGAGATTCCAGGTGATGATGCCGGATTCCTCATCCAGTTTGCCACCATTGCCGATCTCACTTTTCACTTCGATCTCCTTGTCCTGGCTGACCGGGATCTGGTCCTGCAGGCGGATGTTCACTTTGCCCGTCTTGTTGTTCTTGACCTTGATCACCCAGGTAAAGGTTTCCTCCACTTTGTTGCCGAAGAAATTCTTGGCGCTTTTGTCCTTCACCTTGTCGCGTTGGATGGCGATTCCGATATCCGCACCAAGGGACACTTGCAGGCTGTCGCCTGCCTGTCGGGTGTTCAACCAGGTTTCTCCGATATAGGTCTGTCCATAGTAGATATTGGCCTTGCCGCTGGAGAGATTCAGCTCCTCAAAGTCCTGGACGGTGGCGGTCAGGAAGGCCAGGGCATTGCGCTTCGGTGCGACGATGTAACGGTAGTCCGCATCAGCCGTTTTCTTTTCCAAAATGACGGTGTAGGGCTTGCCATCGGCCGGAATATCAAACTTCTCGGTCAGGGCAAATTCGGTGGTGGTCAGGTTTTCGGAACTCTGCCCCAGTGCTATTCCATCGGCCATCACTCGTTGGCCATCTACATAATATTCTGCGGCTTTGTTCCGAGCTCCACGCACATTGGCAGCCAAATCCATTTCCATGGCCTGATAGGCCACTGGCGGTTGTTGGAAGTTGACCCACCAGGGATAGAGTACCGGCAAAGTATTATTCCGGGAGGGGTCGCCTGTGGACAGGGTCAGATCCACGCCCGTCCAGTCTTCACCGGTCCGGTTGTACACCTCTCCCTTATAATCGATATCCAGGGGCTTGTTGATCTCATCGACCCGAATGTCAAAGGTGCTCAGCCAGTTGGCATTGGTGGTCAGATAGGTGATCTCCATATCTGCAGTTCCACCAATCTTTGATGTCAGTCGAATGACGATGGTACGTGCATTATCCGGGCGGAGACGCTGGCGCATTTCCGCCTGTTGTTTCTTGAGTTTGTCGATCTCCTTTTTGGATTCGGTCAGTTGATCGACGATGGTGATCTTTTCCGTTTTGATCGCCTTGAGCCGGGTACGGAAATACTCGGCCATCTTCTGCAAGGCCACTACATCCAGACCGGATTGATCGCCACCGACTTTTTTATTGGTCAGCAACAGGGATTCTTCCTCGTTCAGGACCTCTAGCGTGGCCTGATTGGATTTCTGCTCGCCTTCGAGTTGGTCGATCCGCAACTGCAACTTGTTGTAGGCATCCGGCATGGGTAATTCTGCCAGGAATTCCCGAGTCGAGGTCACACTTAGAATGGTAAATCCCTTGGATACCCGGGCCTGCAAACTGTTATCATCGATCGAAGGGGACAATGCCGGAAAACGGAGCTCTACCGGTCCGGAAGGAACTGTGACCCGTGCTGTCCTGGTGACCGTTGCACCGGCTCGGTAGACTTTAACATCGCGAATGGTGGAGGAAACCGTGACCGGATCATTGGCGGACAGCAGTCCGCTGACCAGAAAGAGGGCAAGGAATAGGAGAGTACGCATATTCTATCGTTTATCTGGTTAGGAGCTACTGTCTCCATAGCTCGACAGTGGCATTTGGCTCATCAACGGTTGGATGGATGTCTTTCGTGTGTAGGATCAAGAAGTGCCCAAAACTGCCTTCATAGGGTCTACTGATGAAATTCCACCCACTGTTAAAGAAAGATGCACGAAATTACATCCCTGGCGCATGTCATGAGCTAATCATCCGATAAAAGGAAGGTTGTTCTCGCCAAACCATCGATAAAATGAACGTTGTCGTCGCCAAACGACGGGCCTCCCAAGCACATCATGACCCGTAAGTAATAGGTTAGAATACCGTTTAACTTCCTGACAAGCCTAAACCGAAGATTGCCGCATTGTTTTGCCGATATGAAGAAGTGGCTTGGCAGGAGCGAAGATTCGAAAACGAACAAATTACAACTCAGTGTCCAACGGCAAAACCGGAGCGGCCAGGTCATGATGTATACGGCAGCCAATCACGAGACGAGTTTACATCGCCCTCAGTCATGAAATGAAGGCCCATTTTGGCGACAAGCACTTTTGGGTACTTTTGGTGCCTCAAAAGTACCTAGCCCCCGCCGGCGATGAGGCGGGGCCATACGTGAAATGCTTCAGCCAAAATTTCCCTATTCGAGCCATTGAGTGGAATACTGCATACCTGCCAAGGGTAAAATTTGCTGGATTTATTTTAGTTGGATCTGTTATCTAGGGCATTTCCATTAACCTCCGAAATAGACCAAGACTAAAGAAAACCAAGCGAGATGAGGCATTTCGAAAGAGTTTAGCTATAGCTAAGTGATTGAGAAATAACACAATATCGGGTAGGTTTTCTTTAGTAAAAATCCTGCAGGGATTTGATTGGGCATTGAGTGGGGTTGATAGAGATGCATTAATTTCGAACCTTGCAACCTCTCGAACTGATCGCCACCATCGCCGGATTGATTCATGTCTACCTGCTGACTCGTGAACGGTTGATTGCCTGGCCTTTTGGTATCCTTTCGGTGGCCATCTATGTCTACATCTTTTTTGTCTCTCGTCTGTACTCAGATGCCATTTTACATGTGTTTTATATCGGATTGAATACATATGGATGGTTTCATTGGATGCGGCGCGATCAAAGCAGCAAAAGGCTCCCTGTCACCCGATTGTCCGGGATACATCTAGCTATGGTACTCGGGGCTATTTTCCTGTTCACCCTGATCTGGGGCTATGTTATGGATACCCGTACCGATGCCTACTTTGCCTATTTTGATGCATTTACCACTGTCGCCAGTCTGATTGCACAATTTCTCCTGACACGAAAGAAGATTGACAACTGGCTGATCTGGATCGCTGTAGATCTGGTGGCCATACCCATCTATCTGGCGAAAGGGCTCTACCTCACTTCGGGACTTTATGGCGTATACCTCATCCTGTGTATTTCCGGTTGGCTGGAATGGAGGCGAGCACAAAAAGCAAGCTTGACTCGGATTAATTAGGGCAAACATCTACAGATTCAACACGTGTCGTTTTTTGAATCTTTCATGAAGTAACTGTTTCCTCAGCCAAGAGGCCTATCTTTGCCCTCTTGACCCGCCCCCACATGGATACGCCAAAAAAAACAACGCCGAAAAAAGCAGCTTCTACACCCAAGGAACCTGCAAAGGCCCGCGCGGTCAAACCCAAAGCGGCAGCAGTTAAGAAGGCCACTGATAAAGTGAAGAAGGAACCTGCTGCAAAAAAGGCTGCTCCGGCAAAGACGGCCAAAGCACCGGCCAAGACCGCTGCCACCAAAAAGACAACAGCGGCTGTAAAAAAGGAAACCGCCCCGAAAAAGGCCACAGTGGCCAAAGCAAAACCCGCCGCAAAGACCACCGCCAAACCAAAGGCCACCGCAGCCAAGCCAAAGAAGACCCCTGCTGCCAAAAAGACGGCTCCGGCGAAGGCAGCTGACAAACCAAAAACAACTACAGCCGCAGCGAAGAAAGCCTCAACCACGGCCGCCACCAAAAAGGAAACACCGGCGAAGGCAGCTGCCAAGCCAAAAGTGACTGCTGCAGCGAAAAAGGCTCCGGCTAAAGCAACTGCCAAAACCACGACTCCAACCAAAGCCAAAGCGCCTGCCAAAAAGGCTGCAACCACCAAGACGGAGACCAAAACCACTCGCAAGGCATCCTTAAAAAAGCCAAAAGAGGTGGATGTGAAAACGACTTCTCCAACTGCCAAGGTTGAAAAAAGCACCTCGGACCAACCGAAAACCGAAAACCGAAAACCGAAAACCGACTCTTCCCATAAGGATGCCCCTTCCGGCCGTTCCTTCAAAGGAGAGCCGGATCTGCCCAAGATCAAGTACGATGGCCCCCCCCGCAGTCGGGGAGGACACCAACAGGAAGACCGGCGAGCTTCTTCACGCCCGGAACGCAAACCTGCACCACGGAGAAGAGATGATCGCCCTTCCCAGGACAGGCCTCAGCGCGATGACCGCAGAAGCAACGACCGACCCTTCCAGGACAGACCTCCGCGGGACGATCGCAGACGCGATGACCGACCTTTCGACAGAGATCGACCTCGCGATGACCGCAGACGCGACGACAGACCTTTTCAGGACAGACCCCCTCGCGACGATCGCAGACGCGACGATCGGCCTTTCGACAGAGATCGGCCCCGCGATGACCGCAGGCGTGATGACCGGCCTTTCGATCGATTTCGGCCACGGGACGACCGCCGACAGGAAGACCGGCCGTTTAACAGGGATCGACCTCGCGACGATCGCAGAAGGGATGACCGGCCTTTCGACAGAGATCGACCTCGCGATGACAGAAGACGCGACGACAGGCCTTTCGACAGAGACCGGCCTCGCGATGATCGCAGACCAGACGACCGACCTTTCGACCGAGACCGGCCTCGTGATGACCGCAGACGCGATGACCGGCCTTTCGACAGGGATCGGCCTCGCGATGATCGCAGACCAGATGACCGGCCTGCCGAACCAGGTCGGGACCAGCGTTTCAGCCGTTTCAAGGAGGATGCACCATCTCCGCCTCGTTCTGGCGAAAAAAAGAAAGGACGCAATGCCGTCATTCATCGGGGAGACAAGAGTTCATTCAAACTTCCCAAATCTGAAGCGGGACTGACCTGGCCCATGCGCCTGAACAAGTTTGTCGCCGTTTGCGGTATTTGTGCCCGGCGTGCAGCTGCCGTTCTGGTCAAAGACGGGAAGGTCAAGGTGAACAATGAAGTGGCTCTGGAACCCGGTATCCTGGTGACAGAAACGGATGTCGTGGAATACAATGGCAAGGTCATCAAGCCTTCCGTCAACTTCATGTACATCCTCCTGAACAAACCCAAAAACACCATTACCACCACTTCGGATGAACGCGGTCGGGACTCCGTTCTGGACCTCGTAAATGAAGCCAAGCAAGAACGGTTGTATCCCGTAGGCCGGTTGGACCGCATGACCACTGGATTGCTCATCCTGACCAATGACGGTGATCTGACCCAACGCCTGGCCCATCCCAGCAATGAGGTGAAGAAGATCTACCAGGCTGAGCTGGATCGAAATATCACTGAAAAAGACCTGGAACGGATCGCCGACGGGATCGTCCTGGAAGATGGTGTGACCGACGTGGATGCCGTCGGGTGGGCGGATCCAGACAAGAAAAACCAGGTCATACTGGAATTACACTCAGGCAAGAACAGAGTGGTCAGACGCATATTTGAAGCCCTGGGGTATCAGGTAGATCGTCTCGATCGCATCGGCTATGCCGGACTGACAAAGAAAGACCTGCCCCGTGGTCGGTATCGCCACCTGACCGATCGGGAGATCATCATGTTGCGACACTTTGTCGGTCGTAAGAAAAACCTGGAAGACCAATAATGTGTTATTGAGACGTTGACGGAAGAATGCCTGTGGATCTGAATGACATGATCTCCAGTCCATTTTCAACTCCGTCCCATGTCTCCAATTCGAGTTCCATTCATGCAGACCAAGACCCGGAAGGCACGACCGACGATCCACGACCAGGAATATCTGGAAGTCGTTGGAGCCCGAGAACATAACCTTCAGGATATCCATGTCAAGATCCCGCGCAATCAACTGGTAGTGATCACTGGGCTGAGTGGAAGCGGCAAGTCAAGTCTTGCCTTTGACACCATCTATGCCGAGGGCCAGCGCCGGTATATGGAGACCTTTTCCAGTTATGCCCGCCAGTTCATCGGCAATATGGAGCGGCCGGATGTCGAACATATCACCGGGCTCAGTCCGGTGATTTCCATTGAGCAGAAGACCACCTCTCGCAATCCCCGATCCACCGTCGGGACCGTCACAGAAGTGTATGACTTCCTTCGCCTCCTCTTTGCCCGCACAGCTGATGCCCATTCTCATGTGACTGGCAAGAAAATGGTGCGTTACAGCGAGGACCAGATCATCGAACAGATCCAGAATGACTTTACCGGAAAAAAACTGGTGGTCCTGGCACCGTTGGTCCGTGGTCGAAAAGGGCACTACCGTGAATTATTCGACCATACCCGCAAACAGGGCTATACCAAGGTACGGGTAGACGGCG
Source organism: Bacteroidia bacterium (assembly GCA_030429045.1). Taxonomy (GTDB): domain Bacteria; phylum Bacteroidota; class Bacteroidia; order Chitinophagales; family Saprospiraceae; genus JAGNXB01. Next base: position 12,285 of record JAUIEA010000001.1, read on the forward strand.
TCATTCTCGATCTGATGCCCGGCCTGCAGGTGGACCGATACAAGGTCCATGATATCGAAGTGGTCATCGACCGGATCATACCCGGTCCGGACCGTATCGATCGCCTCCGTCAGTCTGTCCACCGTGCTTTATCCATGGGCAACGGCCTGCTCTTTCTCGAACACGAGGGAGAGATCCTTCCCTTTTCCAAGGACCTGATGGACCCGGAAAGTGGTATTTCCTACGAAGAACCATCGCCCAATACCTTCTCGTTCAACTCCCCCTACGGGGCCTGTCCGAAATGCAATGGCCTGGGGCATATCAATGAGGTCGACCTGGATCGGGTGATCCCGGATGATACCAAGACCATCAATGATGCGGGGATTGCTCCCTTCGGTGAAGTGCGCGAGAATTCAACCTTTACCCAGCTGAGGGCCATCGCCAAGTATTACAAATTCAGTTTCGCCACCCCGATCAGGGAGATCCCCGAGGAGGCCTTGCAGACCATCCTGTATGGTGGCAATGACAAGTTTGCCGTCAAATTCAGCAGTACCAAGCACGATTTTTCCTATAACCTGTCCAGCGAGGGACTGGTCAATATGATCGAACGCTGGTATACAGATACCTCCTCAGAGTCCATCCGAAAGTGGGCAGAGGAGTTTCTGAAACTCAATACCTGCCCGGAATGTGAAGGGAGCCGGTTACGCCTGGAATCCCGCCACTTTCTGCTCGACGGAAAGCATATCGGTGAGCTGGCCCAGATGGACATCGGGTCCCTCCAACAATGGATGGATGGACTGGAAGCCCGGTTGACCGAACGCCAGGTGATGATCGGACATGAAGTGATCAAGGAGATCCGCCTGCGCCTCATCTTCCTGCATAAGGTAGGCCTGGAATATCTCAGCCTGGACAGACCTGCCCGGACCCTGAGCGGAGGCGAATCCCAGCGCATCCGCCTGGCCACCCAGATCGGCTCCAAACTGACCGGTATCACCTATATCCTGGATGAACCCAGCATTGGCCTGCATCAACGGGACAACCAGCGCCTGATCGAAGCCCTCAAGGAGCTGACCTCCATCGGCAATACGGTTCTGGTGGTCGAACACGACACAGACATAATGCTGGCCTCCGACTATCTGATCGATCTGGGTCCGGGTGCCGGAAAGCATGGCGGCCACGTTGTTGGCCAGGGTACACCCAAGCAATTCCTCAAGGAACCCACTATGACGGCGGCCTTTCTCAATGGAAAAAAACGGATCGAGATCCCGGCTGCCCGACGCCCCGGGAATGGTAAATTCCTCAGCCTGCAAGGGGCTACCGGTAACAACCTCAAGAATGTCAGTGTCAAGTTTCCGCTAGGCACCCTGATCCTGGTGACCGGGGTCTCCGGCAGCGGCAAATCGACCCTGATCAACGAAACGCTGTATCCCATCCTGCGGAAGCATTTTTATCGCAGTCTGCAAGAACCCTTGCCCTACAAGAAGGCCCAGGGACTGGGTCATCTGGACAAGGTGATCGAGATCGATCAAACCCCCATCGGTCGTACACCCCGGTCCAATCCGGCTACCTATACCAATGTCTTTAATGACATCAGAAAGTTGTTTGCCGATATGCCGGAGGCCAAGATCCGGGGATACAAGCCGGGGCGGTTCAGCTTCAATGTCAAGGGTGGGCGTTGCGATGTGTGTGAAGGTGCCGGCAAGCGGGTGATCGAGATGAATTTCCTGCCTGATGTCCAGGTCGATTGTGAAAAATGCCTGGGGAGACGCTATAACCGCGAAACCCTGGAGATCCTGTTTAAGGGAAAGAGTATCAGCGATGTCCTTGAAATGACGGTTGATGAAGGGGTGGAATTCTTCCAGAACATTCCCAACATCTTCCGCCGACTGAAGACCCTACAGGACGTTGGATTAGGATATATCACCCTGGGCCAGCAAGCCACCACCTTGTCCGGTGGTGAAGCACAACGCGTCAAGCTCGCCGAAGAACTCTCCAAGCGCGATACCGGGAATACGTTTTATATCCTGGACGAGCCGACGACAGGCCTCCATTTCGAGGATATCCAGCACCTGATGCGTGTACTCAATCAACTGGTGGAAAAAGGAAATACCGTCCTCATTATCGAACACAACCTGGACGTCATCAAATGCGCCGACCATGTAATCGATATCGGACCGGAAGGTGGTCATGGCGGCGGCCGAATACTCGTCGAAGGCACACCGGAAGCAGTTGCAAAACACAAAGGGAGTTATACAGGGCAGTTTTTGATGGATGAACTGAAAGCCTCCTCCTGAATTCAGTGCTTACGCATTGACAACGGGACGTTTGAAGGAGTTTATGGGTTAATGAGTTTATTTCACCTCGTCGCCAAATCACCCCCCTATAAGCACCCTTTCAGGGATGGCTGAAATAGATTTCCCGTCTCTCAGAGAGATGACTGCTAGAGTTGAACCATCCCTGGCGGTTAAGAACATACGGAGACCTTTCCTTCTTTTCCGCATCAAGCAAAAGGTGCCACGATCACCACTACTCCAACTTCTGTATTTTCTGGATTCCAATACCATTATCCAAGAGGGTGACAACCACATAATTCCCAATGGGTAATCCACCCATGGAAATCGTTGAACCATGACCTTCAAGAAGCACCTGGCCCAACAAGCTGACCACCTGCCAGTCCGCATCTACTTGATCTGACCGGGTCAACACATCCCGCACCGGATTGGGCCCCCACAGGTTGATGTAGTGGACCTCCGGATTTTCAGTCCCCACCCACCAGCTTTGGCAGGGCGTATATAACAAATATGGGTTTGGTGTGAATAATAGACAGTGCACTGAATCCATGCCATTTCCTCCTTCAGCAGGGAATGGTAGCACCAAATTCCAAATACCCCCCTTTCCTGTAAAATCCATGAAATAGCTACCTGTATCTGCCATACAGGCAACTTCCTTAATAAAATCCGGATACAGCCACCACTCCCATGTCGTCTCTGAACGGAAGTTGTCCGATATATATGACCCGACTCGACAGTAAGAGTGGAGAAATACTGCTGAATCCCATGAAACTTTTACAGGAGGAAACTTTGAATGTACGGCAAACAAGATTCGCTCACCACCAATGATGCAGTTGTCTACTGGGTACAAAGGTCCTTCGGTCGAACCAATAATCTTTTTTGACAGTTTATTCTCCAGATTCAAACCCGTTGAATGTCGATGGGCGGCCCGCACTTCAAAAACACTATCAAAAGGTGAATTGATCATCTCTTCACCAAAATCAGGATTGAAGGTTGAATTGGCCGCTGTGTCATGTCCCACCCGTATGCTGTCCATATTCCCCACTGCATCCTCAAAGTAGAAAGTGGTCTCGAACATGGCCACCTTTTGTGCATGAATGGACAAAGGAAACCATACAAAAGCAATAAGAAAAGTGATAGACTGCTTCATGGCTTGATCACTGTTTCAATCCACAATTGGCCGGAATAAACAATGAATAAAAGATTAGCTCCGCTTTACCAGGATGTTGTGGGTATGGAGAGAGATGTCTATTTTTTCGAAAACCAATTACGAATAAAGTCCAAAGCCAGCAAGTGCAACAGGGTAACTGTCGGATCCACTTATATTCGGAAATTTCTTGGTTATTGATTTCAAGAAAGGCAACTACTCCAACTTTTGTATTTTCTGAATTCCAATACCATTATCCAGAACGGTGACAACCACATAATTCCCGATGGGTAAGCCACCCATAGAAATGGTTGAGCCATGACCTTCGAGAAGCACCTGACCCAGCAAGCTGACCACCTGCCAGTCCGCATCTACTTGATCTGACCGGGTCAACACATCCCGCACCGGATTGGGCCCCCACAGGTTGATGTAGTGGAGCTCCGGATTTTCAGTCCCCACAAAAAAGCTTTGGCATGGGGTATATAAAAAATAAGACTTCGGAGTAAATAATAAACAATGCACTGAATCCATGCCATTCCCTCCTTCGACAGGGAATGGAACCACCATGTATGGAAAATCCACCTTCCCGCTAAAATCAACGACATAACTACCCGTATCTGCCATACACGCAAACTCCTTGACTAATTCAGGATCCAGCCACCATTCCCACAATGTTTCAGACAAGAAGTTGTCTGACAAATATGACCCGACTCGACAGTATGAGTGAAGAAATTCCGTAGAATCCCACCTAACAGTTACAGGAGGATGTTTTGCATGAACCAATATCAAAATACCTTCCGCAGACAAAATACAATCGTGAACTGGATGGAGGGGTCCTTCTGTCCAACCAATAATCTTTTTCGACATTTTATTATCCGGTTTCCCATTAGTTGAAAGGCGGTGGGCTGCCCTGACTTCAAAAATACTATCGAAAGGAGTATTGATGATTTCCTCACCAAAATCCGGATTAAATATGAAATTCGCAGCTGTGTCATGCCCTACCCGTATGCTGTCCATATTTCCCACTGCATCTTCAAAATACAATGTGGTCTCGAACATGGCCACCTTTTGTGCCTGTATGGGTATAGAAAAAAATACCCCTACCATCAGAAAAATGATGCACTGCTTCATGGCTTGATCACTGTTTCAATCCACAATTGGCCTGCATATACAAAGAATAGAAGGTTTGCTCCGCTTTGCCAGGATGTTGTAGTGATGGTGAATGGTGTGTTTGTTCCAGATGTCAAGGTTCGGCTATCCACAAGGCCATAGGAAGTAGAAGATGTCGCATGCTGACCATAAATCAGGAGTGATCCGCCATCAGTGGCATCCAGAGAGACTGTAACCGTGCCTCCAGTCAATGGATTAGGTGCCAATCCAATACCCGACAGGCCTGGACCAGTACCGGTTGATCCACTACATGGAGAAGGCAAAACAAAAGAAATGATCTCTTCATCTGACGAAGAACAATCATTGAACACTTCGAGTTTGAATTTGTAGGTTGTTCCAGCTTGCAGACCATACGGCCAAATGGTATTTCCATTCACTGTTTTGGGCTTCAAACAATATTTTCCAGCTTGACCTGAAAGTTGTGAAGTTTGTAAAATAATATTTCCTGTATTGCTCATCAGGGTAATCCGATAACTGGTCTCATTATCAGATCCTTCCAGGTGGAAACATGTCGGGCACTCCATCGTCCCACTTACAGTTGGCAAAACTCCTACTGCTGCACCAGGAGGAGGACAATCACCCCCTATCTGCGCGATATAATCGCATTTTTCGAGGGATATAGTATTGAGCATGGAATTTGCCTGGCATTCTGTCAACGCAGAATAGGTAGGATTAGCCCCCCACGCTGAGTGGGCCATCATATTATTCGTTTGATTGCACCAGTCACAACATGGATGTGGATTGCCTGGATAGTACAATTCATCACAATAATCCTCAGCACCATCGACAATTCCGTTGTTATTCGGGTCAGACTTGTCGTATGGAGAAGCATCCCAGCATTTTACACCATATACATCAGGATTACTGTCACCATCCTTATCCCATGACCAATTAGTTTGCCATGTATCTGTACATCCATCAGAATCAAAACTATGTCGCAAGCCAAAGCAGTGGCCCAGCTCATGATTGATCAACTGCGGGCCTACGGTTTCAATGGCTACTCGATAACCTCCTATAGAGGCATAGCCGTTTGCTCCACCACCTTGAAATGTTACATTGCCTAAATAAACCTGGATCTCGGTCTCAGGATCTCCATAATAATTAGGCCAGTTTCCATTTAAAATACCCCCCCCAGATGAACAATGAAGATTGACTCCAGATAATATGTATCGCACTGGAAAGTGCGGAGTGTTTTGTACAGGCAGATTGTAACATTCAAAATTAGCCCAATTTGGATGCCCTTCTATTGTCTCGAAGAATGCATTCGCATCGTCCACTAAAGTCTCAGCAATCTGCCAGGCATCTTCTGGATCCAAATTCTGATTCTCTCCGGGGCCTACAATTAATGATCCTTCACAATCATCATTGAGGAAAAAGTGAATCCGCAATCGAATATATACCGGAGTTTCATTTTCCATCACGGAAGCTGCATCAAAACAAGGAGCTGATCTCGGGGCAGCAGGCAACCCCAGAGGTCCTGGTAAAATGCTGTCAAGCAGATAGCACGGCTCCTGAGAAAAGCCGCTGGTAACTGAAAAGGAAATCATCAAAATAACAGCTAAACAGCAGGCAAGAAATCTTTTCAATCTAAATCTACCGCGAAATAATGTTTGGTCATTCTCAAATAAACGACGGTCTGAATCTAAAAGACCAAGTTTAGTTCTGTTGGGGGGGGGTAAGTGTACATCATGTATTGGTTTAGAGATGAGACCTAAAATTGATAGAAATGTTCGTATTCGTCAATAGGCCATATGTTAAATGTTGAAGAAATCAATGGGAATGGAACATTTTTCTGATTTTTTGTCCTAAAAAATGAGGACACACTTTCTCTTTCAGAACCCGATTGTACACCATCAGTACTTGTCTCCTGTCATGAATGACCCCCATCCTTCCCTTCCTCCGGGATGACCCGTATGTTTGCAGGACCATGGGTGAACTCAACTACCTTCCTGTACTGGCTGACTTCGACATCGTCCCCACTGCCGAACAACAGTTTGACGAGGCGGAAGTGCTGGCTCTCCTGACCAAGCAGATCGCCTGGATGCTGGAGACAAAAACCGAATTCCTCTTCTCCCTGCTCTACCGGCTGGATGTCGACGAACGCCTGGTCCGCAAGGCCATGGACCCCTCCGCAGCAACACCAGCCGCCGAGGGGCTGGCACGCCTGGTCTTCGATCGCCAAAAGGCCCGCATTCAAACCAAACGGGATATTCGAGTAGATGAGATCGATCCGGATCTGGCCTGGTAAATGCGGTTGGTCATCACCACAGAGTACATGGAGTCTCACAGTGTTTGGACTTCCCTAGTTTTATTTACCACTAAGGCACTCAGGATACGATATCGGTAAATTCTAATTCCAACTAAAGATTTTATCAGTATTCTGAGATCGAGCGTAGTCCACTAAGAGATTCCAAATTGGGATTCCTGGTGACCTTCGTTTAGCTTCTGTAAGCCAATCTTTCTCTTCTCTGCCGTTCAAATACAACGAAATTGACTTCTAAGTGGCTTAGTAGTCCATTAGTACCACGGAGCCTTACCCATGCAAAACCCTCCACTCCCCACACTCCACTCCTCACACTCCACTCTCTACCCTCCACACCCTACTCTCCCTTCCACCCCGTTTTGGTCATTTGATTTTGGGGTTTGGTGCTTGTGATTTGGAATTTGTTTGGTTTTTGATGCTTGGGATTTGTGATTTATTTTGAATTTGGTGCTTCAGTTCTCGGCCTACTTGCGGCAGCTAAAGCAGCCGTTACAAATGTGCTCCTGACGGGGTTTGGATTTCGATTTTGAGATTTATTTGTGATTTGTCATTTGTGATTTGGTGCTTCCTCCCTGGAGCTTCCCATCTTTGCCCCCTGTGAAAAACAACTGGCCCGCCCACCTGGCTCTCTTTGCCGTTGCCGTCATTTATGGCGCCAACTATTCCATCGCCAAGGTGGTCATGTCCGGGGAATATATCGGACCGCTGGGATTCATCCTGGTGCGGGTACTGACGGCGACAGCCCTGTTCTGGATGACGGGTTTGGGCCGTCCGACACCTTCCATTCCGCGACAGGATATGATCCGACTGCTGTTCTGTGGTTTGTTCGGTGTGGCTTCCAATCAGATGCTCTTTTTCAGTGGGCTGGACCGGACAACACCCATTCATGCTTCCCTGATCATGGTCCTGACACCGGTGTTGGTCCTCCTGCTGTCAGCCCTGATCGAACGCCGGGGCATCCGCAAGGAACGGGCGTTCGGGGTATTGCTTGCCGGGACGGGTGCCGCCTTTCTCATCCTCCAGGGACGGCACAGCGGCCTTGCCGATGGCGATGTATTGGGCGACCTCATGGTCGCAGGCAATGCCACAAGCTATGCCTTGTACCTGATCCTGGTGCGACCACTGATGGCCAAATATTCACCCAACCTGGTGTTGAAGTGGGTCTTCCTCTACGGGTCCTTTTTTGTGTTATTCTTTGGATGGCCACAAGCCGCCTCTGCAAGATGGCTCGATTTTACACCCTTGATCATCGTCTGTTTTATCTATGTCCTGGTCTTCACTACCTTTTTCGCGTACGGCTTAAACGCTTTTGCCCTCCAGCGCGTTGCACCTGTGACCGTCAGTGCCTATATCTATCTCCAACCGCTGATCGCCGCCCTGATTGCCTTGTTGATGGGCCAGGAGTCCCTCACCCTGTCTAAAATCATCGCTGCGGTCCTGATCTTTTCAGGGGTCTTCATGGTCAGTCGGGAACGCCCGGTGAAAACCGCTGGATAAATATTTATTATTTCTATAAAATTTGAGTGCTACATATAAGGTTGTTCACGGCAAACGTTTTAAGGATGAACAAACCATAGATAGGAAGAATCCAACTTCATGTAATTCTCTTATTATCAATCACTTGATTACCTTATTCTGACATCCTGGAAAGTGGCGTTTTTGCACGTTGACCTTCAGCATCAAATAGTCGTATATTTACCTCAAAGAGCCTACACCCTGCATGCCTGATTGGACCTCCGACTTTGAAGCCCGCCTGGCAGAAGGCAATAGCGGTTACCTGGATGAACAAGTTTTTTTAGACCTCATCGAACAGTACCTGACCGGTGGGAAAGCCTCACTGGCCTATACCGCCAGCTGTGAAGCCCTCCTCCAACATCCCTTTTCAGTCGACCTGATGTGCAGTCAGGCCGCTGTGCTGCTCGAACTGGAAAAACCCGATCAGGCCCTCTCTGTCCTGCGTCACGCCGCCGGTATTTCTCCCGGTGAACTGGATATCCAGCTTCTCCAGGTTGAGACGCTGATCGAACTCGGACGCTCCAATGAAGCAGAGATCATCCTGTCGCCTTTCCTCGAAGAAGGCAGCCATGAAGACCTGGCAGATGCCTGGTACTTCAAGGCCATGATCGAAGAACAACGGGATCAATGGCTGCAAATGCACCACAGCCTGGAGCGGGCGATACGTTACAACCCGCGGTTTCAGGAGGCACTCGAACGCCTTTGGTTGAGTACGGAGATGCTGGGTAACTATACCGAAAGTGCATCCTTCTATGAGGAGATCCTGGAACTGGATCCCTACGCCTGGCAAGTCTGGTACAACCTCGGCCACGCCCACTCCTGTCTGGAAAATTACGAGCTGGCAGCGGAGGCATTTGATTATGCCTGTGTGATCAACGAAGAATTTGAACATGCCTGGCGCGACCTCGGCGAGATGTATTTACAGCTGGGCAAATTCCAGAAGGCCGTAGAGAGTTTTCTCACGTCCCTCACAAAGTCTGAAACCCGCGACCCCGATCTCCTAGTGAAGCTGGGAGAAGCGTATGAAAAGAATGGCGAACGGGAGCAGGCCGTCAACACATTTAAGGAGGCACTGACACTGGATGACAAGCACGATGAAGCCCTGTTTCGAATGGGTTGCATCCGTGTTCTGGAAGGCCTCTATGATGAAGCGGTTTTCCATCTGGAAGCCGCGATCAATCTCAATGGTGATCGGGAAGAGTATTACGTGGCGCTGGCGGAAGCATACTTCCAGAAGGGGATGATGCAGCAGGCTGAGTTTTGCCTGAATCGCGCATTGGAGTTAGCTCCTGAACAAAGCAGTTACTGGCTCCAGTATGCATCCTTCCTGCTGCAGCACGGATCACTGACCGAAGCACTCGACATCCTGGAAACAGCTATCGGCCAGCAGTTTTCGCCCCAGCTGGACTATGCCCGCATCGCCTGTTTGTTCAAACTGGGTAAGCGCCAGGAAGCCTGCCAATCTCTCTGCCTTCAGCTGGCCGAGGATTTCGATGCACACCAAACCCTTTTTGATGTCGCTCCAGAGCTCAGTGCCGATCCGGACGTGATCAGCCTGGTCAGAGCCTTCCGGAGTACCGATGCATAATCACCTTCCCTGAAGGTCCCAACCGAAAGAATACGATCCATTTTGACTGAAGTCCCAGAACACCTGCCCCTCACTACCGCTGAAAAGCATGCCATCTTCGAGGAAGAGTTTCTCCCTCATATCGATGCACTGCACACCTTTGCCTTCCACCTGACTCTGGACGATGATGCGGCCAACGATCTGGTGCAGGATGCCTATATGAAAGCATACCGGTTTATCCGGCAATATGACAGAGGGACCAATGCCAAGGCCTGGCTGTTCAAGATCCTCAAGAATGCATTCATCAATGAATACCGGCGCAAGAAACGCCAGCCGGTACAGGTGGATTATGAGGAGATTCGGAAGGTCCATGAAAAAGAAGAGCCGGGTGGGCCTGATGCCTACTTTGACCTCCGGGAGGAAATGTTCAACTACCTGATTGGCGATGAGGTCACCCAGGCGATCAACGCCATGCCCGTTGATTTTCGGACAGTCATCCTGCTCTGCGATGTAGAAGACTTCTCCTATGAAGAGATCGCCCTGATTCTGGATATCCCGATCGGCACCGTACGGTCCCGTCTCCATCGTGCCCGGAACCTCCTCAAGGAGAAGTTGAAGGATTATGCACGATCCCTTGGTTATGAGGACAAACGGAGAAAAATGTCCAAACCGGAGGAGGATCCATCCTCAGATTAATGTGCCAATGTGGGGAACTATGCCCCCCCTTTCTTTGGTTATATCTGTCTCAAGCGTTACCTTGACTAGGCTTAGGTTCTTCCTTTGATCCACCATGGGGAAAACAGGGGACGGAGGAACTCCGATTGTTTTACGAAAACCAACAGGCTATGAAGAACGATGAGTTAATCCATCGGGTGTCCCTCTTTCTGGACAACGAACTGAATCAGGACGAAGCCCGAAACCTGATGGATGAGATCCGGGAAAACAAACAGTATCAGTCATTATTGCATCAGGAGCAGTCCTTCAAGACCTTTGTGAAGACCCACGTGAGCAGACGAAATGTCTCTCCGGCCCTGATCCAGTCGATCAAGGAGAAGATTCGCGTTTCTCCTTCCTAGCAGGATAAGTTCAATATCCTGTCTTTTTCAAAACACCACCACAGACATACCGGCCTATCGCCGTACTTTTGCTGCCCTTGACCTCAACGCAGCATGGAACAGCTATTGCAACAACTGGAAGGATTCGTCCATCGATACCAGGATCTGGAACTTCAAATGTCCGATCCGGAGGTCATTTCTGATCCCACCCGGTTTACCAAGATCAATAAGGCCTATAAAAGCCTGGAACCCGTCGTCCTGAAATACAGGGAGTACGCCCAGTTACTGGGCAACCTCGAGACCGCGCGATCCCTGCTCAAGGAATCTGATCCCGAAATGCGTGAAATGGCGCAGGGGGAGATTCTCGAGCTGGAACCCCGTCAGATCGAAATGGAAGAAGAGATCCGTGTCCGGCTCATCCCCAAAGATCCGGAAGATGAAAAAGATGTGATCGTAGAGATCCGTGCCGGTACGGGCGGCGATGAAGCCAGCATCTTTGCCGGTGATCTGTTTCGCATGTACACCCGCTACTTCGACAGTCAAGGCTGGAAGCAGGAAGTCCTCTCTCAAAATGAGGGAACCTCCGGTGGCTATAAGGAGATCGTCATCGAGGTCAAGGGTACGGATGTCTACGCCCAGCTGAAATTTGAATCCGGTGCACACCGGGTCCAACGGGTTCCGAAAACGGAATCCCAGGGCCGGATCCACACATCGGCTGCAACCGTAGCGGTCATCCCCGTCTTTGAATTCGAAGATGTGGACATCCTCAAATCGGATCTGAAGACCGATACCTTTCGCGCCAGTGGTGCGGGTGGTCAGCACGTGAATAAAACTGAGTCCGGCGTGCGCTTTACCCACCTCCCCACCGGGATCGTGGCGGAAAGTACAGAAGCCCGCTCCCAGATCAAAAACCGGGAGATCGCCATGCAGCGTCTTATCCAGAAGATCCAGGATACCCGCCGGGCCGAACACGATTCCGCCATGGCCTCTCAGCGAAAATCACTCGTTGGCTCCGGGGATCGCTCCGACAAGATCCGGACCTACAACTATCCACAGAACAGGGTGACCGATCATCGGATCAACCTCACTCTCTACAATCTGGACCAGATCATGGAGGGTCAGATCCAGGATATCATTCAAGCCTTGCAGACCGCAGAGAATGCTTCCAAACTGGCCGAACAGGCAAATGGATAAGGAACCTGGTCTTTCATCGGCCTTTCCCCTACTTTTGCCCTAGAAATTTGTTCTCATGACCACCTCAGCGCAAGATCTTCCCGCACTAGCCTTTGACCGGAAAGGAATGGAAGATGATGAATTGCTCCGCCTTTACCGACACCTGATCCTGCCACGACTGGTTGAAGAGAAAATGCTCATTCTGCTTCGTCAGGGACGGATCAGCAAATGGTTCAGTGGTATCGGCCAGGAAGCCATCGCCGTCGGAACGACCGCCGCCCTGGAACCCGACGAACTGATGTTCACCATGCATCGCAATCTCGGGGTGTTTACCACCCGGGAGATGCCCCTCGACAAACTGGTCGCCCAGTGGCAGGGAAAGAAGACCGGCTTTTCGAAAGGCCGTGAACGATCCTTTCACTTTGGTGCACTGGAATACGGCATAGTGGGGATGATCTCTCACCTGGGACCCCAGCTCTCCCTGGCCTCCGGAGTGGCCCTGGCACACAAACTGCGTGCGGAGGGCAAGGTATCGCTGGCATTTACCGGGGAAGGCGGTACCAGTCAGGGCGAATTCCACGAAGCCCTCAATGTCGCCTCGGTCTGGGACCTGCCTGTCATCTTCCTCATCGAGAACAACGGATACGGGCTGAGCACACCCACCAACGAACAGTATCGCTGCACCAACCTGGCCACCCGCGGTGCAGGCTATGGCATGGAATCGCACACCATCGATGGCAATAATATCCTCGAGGTCTATCAGACGGTCAAGGATCTGGCATCCTCCATGCGGACCCGGCCACGACCTGTCCTCCTGGAATGCATGACCTTCCGCATGCGGGGTCATGAAGAGGCTTCGGGAACGAAATATGTCCCCCAGGAACTCTTCACCCAATGGGAAGCCAAAGATCCCGTCAAAACCTATGAGGAGTGGTTGATCTCGGAAGGACTCCTCGACGAAGAGGCAACCATTGCCGTACGGGGAAGCTTCAAGCAATTCATCAACGACGCCATCGAACGGGCATTTGAAGAGCCTGATCCAGTCCCTGATATTCAGGAAGAACTGCGGGATGTCTATGCCCCCTATACCCCAACAGAATTGCCCCCCATCTCCGCAGAACGCAAAGAAATGCGCTACGTAGATGCCGTTTCTGATGGCTTGCGTCAGGGGATGGAAGTGCATGACAACCTGATCCTCATGGGCCAGGACATCGCAGAATACGGCGGGGTCTTCAAGATCACGGATGGATTTGTCCGGCAGTTTGGCAAAGATCGGGTGCGCAATACACCCCTGTGTGAAAGTGCCATCATCGGCATCAGCCAGGGCCTGAGCTTCAAAGGGTTCAAGTCCATGGTGGAAATGCAGTTTGCCGACTTTGTCACCTGCGGTTTCAACCAGATCATCAACAATCTGGCAAAGGCCCATTATCGATGGGGCGCCAGTGCAGATGTGGTCATTCGGATGCCCGCAGGTGCAGGGGTGGGAGCTGGTCCGTTTCATTCGCAGAGCAATGAGGTCTGGTTTGCCCACACACCCGGGCTGAAGGTGGTCTTTCCAGCTAGCCCGACCGATGCCAAGGGGCTCCTCCTGTCTGCCTTGGATGATCCCAATCCGGTCCTGTTCTTCGAACATAAAGCCTTGTACAGAGCCGTATCAGAAGACGTCCCGGTTGACCCCTACCACATCCCGTTAGGGAAGGCCAAACTGGTCAGACAGGGAACGGATGTCTCCATTATTACGTACGGAATGGGGGTACATTGGGCCACCAAAGCCGTGGCCGAGCTGGATATCGATGCCGATATCCTGGATCTGCGAACCCTGATGCCCCTGGACTATGCAGCCATCGAAGACACCGTAAAAAAGACGAACCGGGTGATCATCCTGCATGAAGACACCCTCTTCCTGGGGATCGGTGGAGAGATCAGCGCCTGGATCAATGAACACCTTTTTGAATATCTGGATGCACCGGTGATGCGCAGTGCTTCTTTGGACACGCCCATTCCGTTTGCCATCCCATTGGAGCAGCAGTTTCTGCCTCCCAATCGTTTTCGTGAACAACTTCAAAACCTGTTGGTCTACTAATGGAAAAGGATTTTTCTACCCTGATATCGGTCAGCGGTCTGCCCGGTTTGTATCGCGTCGTGGCCAATCGCCACAACGGGCTGATCATTGAAGATCTCACCAATGGTCAAAAGCGTTTTGCACCGGTCCGGTCTCATCAGTTTTCTCTCCTGGCTTCGATCGGGATCTATACCGAAGATGGCACGGAGGATCTGCAGAATGTATTCCTGGCCATGGATGCTCATGCAACTCCGGCACCGGATGTTTCTGTTGCCAAGGATGAAGAACTGCGCCTGTACTTCAGGGAGATCCTGCCTTCCTATGATGAGGAAATGGTGCGCATGAGTGACATCCGCAAGGTCATCAAATGGTTCCACTTCATCAAGGAGAATGACCTGATGCCCGAAGCCAGCGAATCAACGGCTCCGGCGGCAGAATCAGAGGAGGAGTAGATCAGCGTTAGACAGTAATTTCCGTTCTCGAGTAGATCAGGCTTTGGCCTTGAAGGTCAACCTGAGGGTAAAACTGAGGGCTGAAGGAGAAGGCTGCCGGAGGCGGAAACCCATCCGCAAATTCATTGCACTTTGGGTCAGCCAGGGCTTGAAGTCGGCCAATGTCCCCACCAGGACTACCCTGGTTCCGGTATTCAGAGGCACACTCGGTGTATAGAAACATTCGTATCGATTCTGCCCATCCAGGAGTTCGACAAAGATCTCCTGAAAATAGGCCAGATCTGCAGGAGCAAGAACTACCTCCAACTGGCCATCATACGGTTCAATTCGGGCAATATCGGCCTTTGTAAGCCCGTGATCTGCCAGGATGGATTCGATTCGGGTGGGCACCTTGTTAAACTCGACAAAGTGGGTCTGGATCGTATTCAACGCCGCAGGCATATCCACCTGGAAGACATAGACCATGTCAAAGAGTGTCGGTGCCTCATCTTTCTTGCATCCCGAGGTACCACCAAAGATCAGGGCGGCCAGGAGCAAAGCGATGAATCGGAAAGCGGGTTGACCCATGGCGTTCGTTTGGTTTACCGGATTTCAGAAGTGATCAGTTCATTCTGATCGATCTCCTGAAGAACGTTCAATATGTCGTCCAGATTTTTCATGACCCGAATTCCCGCTCCAGTAGCGATCCCCTGGACCAATACCTGATAGCCGGTAATGAGGATCTTCTTTCCCACGCAGACCTTCTTCAAGTCTTCCAGGTACTGATGCACACTCTGACGTGTAAAGGCCTCGGAAATGATGGTCACCACGTAGTCTGTTTGATAGATCTTGCAGGCTTCTGCCAGGTCTACCAAACTGGTATTCTGACCCAGGTACAGCACCTTGTGTCCCCGATTGCGGATCAAATACTGGAGAAAGAGAAGACTCAGCTCTTGTGCTTCACCCTCCGGCAAATACAATATGAATGACTTCTCCGCATGCTGGGCATACGGGATCTCATCCAGAGCTGCGATGAGCTTCTGGCGAACCAGGTTGGAGATAAAACTCTCCTGAACGGCATGAATGGATCCTGTCAACCAGAGCAGGGACAACTTGTCCAGGAAGGGATAGATCACCTCCAGCATGGTCCGTTCAAAGCCGATGGCCCGGATATTGGACGACAGAATGGTTTCAAACTTGCCTTCATCCAGTTCCATCATGGAGATGGTCAGTGCGTCGACCTGTACCGTATCCTCGAACGTCCCGCTGGACAATTCGTTGACGGCAGCCTTGATCTCCTCCTCATCCATTGAGGCGATCCGGGAGATCTTGAAGCCATTCTTGTTGAGGATGGAAATATTCAGCAGTTGGCGGAGGTCGCCGTCCTCATAATACCGGATGTTCGTAGGTGTCCGTTTCGGGTGAATGATATTATATCGCTGCTCCCATATCCGAATGGTATGGGCCTTAATGCCGGATAGCATCTCCAGATCCTTAATTGAATAGACAGCCACAGCGATTGTTTGGTGGAAAAAAGAAACAGTCGGATTGGAAAAATGGTTCTCAAAGGGTTCTCCCCCTTCCTGAAGGACACCCGAATCAAATCCGTAGTTTTAGCCCTTCAATCCTTTAGAATGCGGCAAAGCCTACTCCTTATCCTGACGAGTCTCTTTTTGATCCATCTCGTTCATGCTCAAAATACAACCTTTCCGGTACAGGGGATTCCCGACCCGCGCCTGGATTGGTACGCCTTTACCCATGCCAACATCCATGTCAATGGCAACCAGACCTTACGGGATGCCACCCTGGTGATTCGCGAAGGGCGGATCACCGCCATGGGTACCCAGGTCCAGCCTCCCCTCGGGGCAGTGGTGATCGATCTTCAGGGACGGTCCATCTATCCCGCGTTCATTGACCTCTCGACCGATTATGGCCTCACGGCAGCAGAAGAAGACAGTCCTGGAAGGCGGGGCTCACGTCGGGACAGCGACATGTGGATCTCGGAACGGCCCGGAGCCTACGCCTGGAATGATGCCCTCAAATGTGACTTCAGCGCCGGAGCGGCTTTTCAACCCGATTCCAAACGGGGAGAGGATTTCCGGAAAGCCGGTTTTGCCTGGGTCCTCACACACCGCCAGGATGGATTGTCAAGAGGGACATCTGCCCTGGTCAATCTTTCTGAGGGTGAAGCCGGTCAGGCCCTGATCCGAGAGAAGGTGGGCCATCACCTCTCCTTCAAAAAAGGCACATCGCCCATGTCCTATCCCGGGTCACTGATGGGTTGTATTGCCCTGCTGCGGCAAACTTATCTGGATGGCGAATGGCTGCAGCGTACTTCCTCCGCTCAAGAACGAAATCTGACACTTCAGGCCTGGAATAACGCCCTTAAACTGCCCCAGTTCTTCGAAGTCCGCGATTGGCAGGAAGTCCTGCGCGCACAGAAGATCGCCCGCGAATTTGACCAGACCTATATCTATCGCGGTGCCGGAGACGAATATCGCCGTATTGACGAGTTGAAACGCATCAAGGCGTCCTTTATCCTCCCGCTGACCTTTCCCGAAGCCTACCAGATCGACGATCCATATGACGCCCTGCAAGTGTCCCTTGAAGATATGATGCATTGGGAATGGGCCCCTGCCAATCCGGGTGCACTCGCGCGTGCTGGCATTCCCTTTGCCTTCACGATGGAAGGCTTGAAAAAACCGGAGGATTTTTTCTCAGCAATACGAAAGGCGATTGACAATGGTCTCGACGAGGCTCGGGCCCTGGAAGCCCTGACACAAGTGCCCGCAAGCATGATCGGCATGAGTCATGAACTGGGAAGCGTCGAGGTAGGCAAACGAGCTTCTTTCCTCATCACTTCAGGTCCCATCTTTGAAGAGGGCACCATCCTGTTCGAAAACTGGATCGACGGCAAACCGTTCGTCCTGCAAGCCGCCGATGAACCCGATCTGGATGGCAAATATGACCTCACCGTGGGTTCGGCCTCCTTTCGGTTTGAGGTGCGTGGAGGGGAGAAAAAGAATACCTATCAACTGTTCCTGAACGATACCACCCGGGTAGACATGAAGGGTAAATGGGACCGTGGTCGGGTGGACCTCCAATTCCAATTATCCGATTCGCCCGGTGCCTACCTCCTCAGTGGATACCAGCAAGACAAGGTGTGGAATGGCCGGGGAACGGACGATAGTGGAAATTGGGTGGCCTGGCGAGCTGTCTTTCAGGATACGACCCAGACTAAATCGAAACCCGATAAACCCAAAGAGCCCTTTGACCTCGCCAGCCTGAGTCCTATTCGATACCCCTTCCTGCCTTATGGTTGGACGGAACAACCGCAGCAAGGGACCTGGCTCATCAAGAATGCGACCATCTGGACGAATACCGAAGAGGGCATTCTCCAGGGTTCCGACATATTTATCCGGGATGGCAAGGTGAAAAAGATAGGTCAGAACCTGAACGTACCGAAAGCACAGATCCTGGATGCCGGGGGCAAGCATGTTACACCGGGCATGATCGATGAGCATTCGCATATCGCCATCTCTCGCGGTGTCAACGAGTGTACCCAGGAAAATACGGCGGAAGTGCGCATTGGAGATGTCGTCAACAGTGAGGATATCAATATCTATCGCCAGCTGGCCAGTGGCGTGACGACTTCCCAACTCCTGCATGGCTCCTGCAATCCGGTGGGCGGCCAAAGTGCGATTATCAAGTTGCGCTGGGGATCTACCCCCGAGCAGATGAAGTTGGAAGATGCGCCCGGCTTCATCAAGTTTGCCCTGGGAGAAAACGTCAAACGATCCAACGGTGGACGAAACAACACACGCTACCCCAACACCCGGATGGGTGTAGAACAGGTCTATGTCAACGCCTTTCAGCGGGCCAGGGAATATGCACAGTTGAAAGAAAATCCGGCTACAGCCAATCGAATGCGTCGGGACCTGGAGTTGGAAACCATGTTAGAGATCCTGAACCAGGAACGGTTCATCACCTGCCACTCCTATATTCAATCCGAGATCAACATGCTCATGCATGTGGCCGAATCCTTTGGTTTTCGGGTGAACACCTTCACCCATATCCTGGAGGGCTACAAGGTGGCCGATAAAATGGCCAGGCACGGCGCTGGTGGTTCTTCCTTTTCCGATTGGTGGGCCTACAAGTTTGAGGTCTATGATGCCATCCCCTACAACGGGGCTCTGATGCACGGGGAGGGCGTTGTCACTGCGTTCAACTCCGATGATGCGGAGATGGCCAGACGATTGAACCAGGAGGCCGCCAAGGCCGTGCGTTATGGCGGCGTATCCGAGGAAGAAGCCCTGAAGTTTGTCACCCTCAATCCAGCCAAACTCCTGCATATCGATGATCGGGTCGGGAGTATCAAACCCGGCATGGATGCAGACCTGGTGGTCTGGTCAGATCATCCACTATCCATTTACGCCCATGCTGAGGTCACCTTCCTGGATGGCATCAAGATGGTCGATGAAGAGATGGGCCGTCTGGCACGTCAGGAAATTCAGAAGGAACGTCAGCGCCTGATCAACAAGATGAAAGCCGAAGGAGGCAAGAACAAACGACCCCCGGGTCGACGAGGTCAACGCCTGTATCATTGCGACTCCGATTTCGATGAGATTTCTGAATGATCTTCAAATGCCTCTAATGCGACACATCATGACCCTCAAATATCTGCTTTTCACCCTGCTGGTTTTGCCAGCCACCCTTCTCGCTCAACCGGCGCCTGCACCGCCACAACAGGAACCTATTGCCATCATCGGGGCCACCTTGCATATTGGCAACGGACAGGTCATGGAGAACAGTGTCATTCTCTTCGAAGGAGGAAAGATCATTGCTGTGGATCTGATGACGCGCAATTCGGAGTGGCAAAAGGACCGGTATCGCCAGATCCGGGCGGAAGGCCAGCATGTCTATCCCGGATTGATCGCCCTGAACACCACCCTCGGTTTGAATGAGATCGGTGCTATTCCGGCAACCCATGATATGAATGAATTCGGGTCGGACAATTCCAATGCCCGGACCATTGTCGCTTATGATGCTGACTCACGAGTGATCCCGACTGTACGCACCAATGGTGTCCTGATGGCCCAGATCGTTCCCGGTAGCGGGCGCTGGCCTGGCCTGAGCAGTGTGGTCCAGCTGGATGCCTGGAATTGGGAGGATGCAGCCTATGCGACCGATGAAGGGGTCTTTCTGCAATGGCCCTCGCCCTATGCCCGGAGTGGTTGGTGGGCTGAACCCGGAGTGTCCACCCGAAACAAAGACTACCAGAAACAGATCGATGAGATCGATGTCTTCGTCCGGGAGGCCGCCGCATATGGGCAAATAGCCATTGTGGAAGAGAAGAACCTGCGCTTTGAAGGTCTTCGTCCGGTATTTTCCGGCAATCGCCACCTCTACATTGAAGCCGGGGATGCTCTGGCCATCCAGGATGCAGTGCTTTGGGCTGCACAATACCAGATCAAGCCGATTATCGTCGGCGCCCGGGACAGCTGGATGATCACCGAATTCCTGAAAGAGCATCAGATCTCCGTGGTGTTGTCCGAAACACATCGACTCCCGACACATCCGGAAGACGACATTCTCCTTCCCTTCAAAACCCCATCCCTTCTGGCAGAGGCCGGGGTATCCTATGCACTGGCCGTGGATGGTTTCTGGCAGCAGCGCAATCTGGCTTATCAGGCCGGTCAGGCGGCGGGCTGGATGCCCAAAGAAGAAGCGCTGAAAGCCATCACCCTTTCGCCAGCCCGTATCCTGGGATTGGACGATCGCATCGGCTCTCTCGAAGAAGGCAAGGATGCTACCCTGTTCATCTGCCCGGGGGATGTTCTGGATATGCGGAGCAGTGAAGTGACCCAGGCCTTCATCCAGGGACGGGAGATCGACCTGAACAACAAACAAAAGGAGCTTTATCGGATGTATAAGGAAAAATACGCCCGGGATTAGAGCTCTATTACCACCTTCTTGAAGGCTTGAAAGTCAACCTGTTCAGTTTTCCTCATTTTCCAAACGACATTCAGAAAGTGATTCCAGACCCATAAACGGTTCAATTTGGGAGGACGTTGATGAGGGACATTATCCGTTCAAGTTTTTTGAGCCACGTCAGGAAAACACAACACAATCCATTCATATTTGTACCGGTCTGGTATAAAACTGCTTGTAGTCGAACGTCTGGATTCCCTGACAGTTCAACGCCGGGAAAATGCCTGAGAACCGAACTTTCACCAGTCAATCCCTTGCATCCGGGACCTATAATCCCGATCTTTAAGGGCCGAAACGGACCTTGATGAAAGCCATTACCCCTCTTTGCTTCCTCACGGTCCTCATGGCCCTGTCTTCCTGTGCCAAAGAGGACCTCAGTACTACTATTGATACCTTCATTTTCGGACACTTCTACGGGGAGTGTACCGGAGAACGCTGTATCGAAACCTACAAACTCGAGAGTGAAAAACTCTATGAGGATGTACTGGATCGGTATGCAGGAGGTGATCACCAGAACTTCGGGTTCCAGCAATTGCCGGACAACCTGAAAAAGCAACTGCCCGATCTGGTCAGTCTGCTACCGGCCCAACTCTATCAACAACCCTCCACCATCGGAATGCCCGATGCCGGCGATTGGGGCGGCATCTATCTTCAGGTCCGTAAACAAGGTGTGACCTATTGGTGGCTCATCGACAAGGCCGAAGACAATCTGCCAGACTGGCTGCTTCCCTTCAAGCAGGAGATCGAAGCCGCGATCGAACTGCTTCCTTGAAGGAGGTTATGAGGTTATGAGTGGAGGAGAACGTCAATCCAATTGACGCTTGATATTTCCGGGCTATTTACCCTATACCTTTCACCATTTACCAGCTCTACCGAGGAGCCCTCCAACCATGTGACGAAGCCACTAGCGCATCCACAAGCGCATCCAAGCGAATGGCGAATAGCAATCTTAGTCCTGTAATAGCTGCATAGAGCCCATCATGGCTTCTGCATCCCCGGGGCCAAGTGCATAGGTCTCCGGATACATGACCATTACCTGATACACCTCCTGACCCCGCTGGACCAGCGAATTACACCAGTAGTGGATCAGTCCGTCCCGAAACAACTTGCCATCCTGCCGGATACCGGATTGTCCGGACACGGTTATGGGTGTTTCTTTCAACTTGAAATGTGAAACAGCCACATCATTGCGAATCTGATCGGCAGCGCTGACGGCAATGGCATTCAGATCCACAGGTACCGTGCTCTCATATTCGATGGTATTGACGATCATTTGAAAGTCATCCCCATGAATTCCGGAAAAGGTCTCATTTCGCACGATAAATTTCCGGGCCGATTCAGGCACCTGATCACCCATACTCACCAGGGGTTTGGGAACGGCGATCGATACCGGGTTGGTACCATAGCCCTTGACCACCCAACCGGTCCGATCCAGTGAGTCCCGGATCGCCGGAGGAAAGTCAGTGTCCGCTGTCTGGGTGGGAAGTTCCTCGTCACCTGCTGCAGGTGCAGATTCTGTTTGTCCACAAGCCATCAGGCCTGAGGTAATCAGAACGATCAGGAAGGGAAAGAGTCGAATGGAAAAGGTCATGTTCTTATGATTTGATGGTCCTGCAGTTGTTGAACGTCAATCTTCAGGGGCTGATCTGGTTTCGCCTCTCGGGGTAAGACCATCTGCCGAAAAGGGGCGATCAAATGGCATGCCAGACGGGCATACTCGGGATGTTGGCGAGGGGTAGATAAGGTGGTGACCCCGGCAGGACTCGAACCTGCAACCTTCAGAACCGGAATCTGACGTTCTATCCAATTGAACTACGGGGCCAAAAAGGACGTCAAAAGTAACAACTTCCCCGGATAGCACAGGCATACCTTGCATACGGGATAAAAAAATTCCCCGGTCTATGGAGCACAGGCCGGGGATCGGTTCGGGAACGAATGTCATCGGATCAGGCTTCTACCGGACAATTCAGGCTGTATGCCAGGATATTGGCCAGTGTTTTTTCCGTCGGACTGAAGGTCACCTGAGGCAATGCCTGTTTGGCAGCAACCATGGAATCATATTCTTCGGAAAGCAGTGCATTGATCGCGAGTTCTTGTTGGAGTGCCCGGGTATCTGCAGGAGCAAGCTCCCGGTACAAATAGGCAATTAAAGAAAATGGAGTAGACATTGTCGTCATAGGCATCGTAAGAGATTGAAGTGACGTAATTGGAATCCGGGTTAATAACATCCGAAGTGCACTGCATATTGTTTGGTAACAGCGAAATCATGCAGTGCCTGACCTGGTTGCCCCAAGAAAAATCCCCGTCTGGAAAAGACGGGGACCACAAAACGAAAAACCAACTATAAAACAACCAAACCGTGTTGGTCCTGTATCTATCGAATCCGAATCGTATACCTTGAATACTTTCCTTCCCGCAGGACGTTCATCTGGATGGCCTCCCCCGGTTTTGTACGCCCCACCTGTTCCATCAGATCGGGAGCGCTGCGGACAGGTTGGCCATTGGCTTCTACGATGACATCAAAGGGCAGCAACCCAGCCATTTCCGCTGCACCCCCTTCCTCCAGCTCCTTGACGATCAATCCCTGGGAGATGGGCAGTTCCAGTTCGTGAGCCAGGTCTCCATCCAGTTCTACCAGGCTCAATCCCATCTTTCCCCGCTGATAGTATCCATAACTGATGATATCTTCTGCGATACGCCGCATCATATTCACCGGAATCGCAAAGGAGTAACCGGAGTAATAGCCCGTTTTGGTAGCAATAGCGGTATTGATCCCCAGGAGCTCTCCGTCAATATTCACCAGCGCACCGCCACTGTTCCCCGGATTGACGGCAGCATCCGTCTGAATAAAGGCTTCCATGGCATCCTTGGTCTGGATAATATCAATATCGCGGCCTTTTGCACTGATAATTCCTGCGGTCACAGTCGAGGTCAGATCAAAGGGGTTGCCTACTGCCATGACCCATTCTCCGATCTGGGCTTTGTCAGAATCCCCGAAAGCCAGGACAGGAAGCCTTTCTGCTTCGATCTTCAGTACAGCCAGATCTGTCTTCGGGTCGGTGCCGATCAGGTTGGCCTTGAAGGTCCGATTGTCATATAAGGTGATGTCAAACCGGTCGGCAAATGCGACGACATGGTTATTGGTGACAATGTAGCCGTCGTGAGAAAAGATGACCCCGGAGCCTGTTCCTTCCAGTCGCTGGATCCGTTGCCTCTGCTGGGGAAATCCGAAAAAGAAATCGTCGTCCATAAAGCCCCAGGGGTTGCGTCGCTGCTCTTCCCGAAAGCGCTTTTTGGCCAGCTCATCAGACTCGGATGCCTTGATATGCACCACTGTTGGCATGGCCAGGGCAGCGGCATAGACAAAATTCTGGGATGCAGCGTTTCGCCGGGATAATTCGTTCACTAATTGACCGTGAACATCGGGCTGATCCAGGTCCGAATGAGTCGTTCGGACCAGAGCAAAGGTGATCAATCCACCGACGGCTCCGGCCAGAATAAAGGGAAAGATAGAGGTGAGGCGTTTGAACATAGTGCGTAGGTCTTCCCTGCAAATAACGAGAATAAAACGCCTGTTGCGAGAGTCGCTTTCGAGGCTCTTTGGATTTAACAGGAAATTAACAGCCATGACCCAGGAACCAGACATCCATTTATTGAGGCCCGAAAACCAGTTGGAATTCGATTTGCTGCAGACCCCGGAATTCAGGGAAGGAATGCAATGGGGTAAACCCCGGCCCGGCCATCCGGAAGGCAGAGTCCTCTTGCATGTTCGTGAAGTCCTGGACAATATTGAGTCTTTGCCCCTGGCCGATGCGGATCGTGTCGATCTGAGACTGGTTGCCTTTGCCCATGATACGTTCAAGTATCGGGAAGATCAACTGAGCCACCAGGGCAATCCCGTGCATCACGGGCACCTGGCCGCCCGATACCTCAAGCAGTGGAATGTGCCGAAACGTGTACAGGAACTCGTGCACTGGCACGATGAAGCGTACTACAGCTGGCGCATGTATCAGTTGGGCATGGAGGAAGACAGCCTGACCCGGCTGTCACATCTGATTCAACAGCTCAGCCCCTGGTGGTCCCTCTTTGAGGCGTTCTTCCGAGCAGATACCTTGACCGGAGATAAGGATCCCGCTCCCCTGACCTGGTTGAAGAAATGGCAACCCAAAGTGCAGATGTACCACCGGTTGAACAGCCCTCAAGGGACAGCATCTCGATTATAGTGAAGGAGTTGAGGGGTTGAGGAGTCGAGGAGAAAAGTAAAGGCAGTATTGGGTTATCGCGCTGTTTTGACAATACACCCATTACAACGCATGGTGCAGGAATAAATCAGGAACCAGGAACACAGGAATTGATCATTATGCCTTCGCCAATGGAATGGTCCCTTTACCCTTTACCTGCCCAGGTAGCGGCAGCCACTAACGAACTCTGCGTACAGCGAAGGTGAAAAGCGAATTCCTAAGACCGTAAACAGCGGCCAGAAAACAAACAACACCTTATTCCGTGGTGACATCCACTTTGATGCGCTCATCCCGATTGGCCAGCTCCCAGGTCGTGTAAAACACAAGCTTTCCGATCTTGGCCATGGCATCAAAATCGATCTTTTCTATCGTATCAGAAGGGCGGTGATAATCCTCGTGAGATCCATTAAAATAGAAGATCGCCGGAATGCCTAATTCGGCAAAATTGTAATGGTCGGATCGCTGATAGTACCGATTGGGATCGTTTGGATCATTATAGGTATAGTCCAGTTCCAGCTGGGTGTGCTTCGCATTCATCTCCTCATTGATCCGATGCAGGTCCGAACTCAAGCGGTCTGATCCGATCACATAGATATAATCCGGGTTGGACTCATGTTTTTGATCGATACGGCCAACCATATCGACATTGACATTCACGACCGTACTCTCTAGTGGGAACACCGGATTCTGTACATAATATTTGGAGCCCAGCAGGCCTTTTTCTTCTCCGGTGACCAGCATGGTCAGCACACTGCGTCGAGGGCCTATGCCCTTCTGCCTGGCAAGTGAAAACGCCTGCGCGATTTCCAGGACCGTACTGGTCCCCGACCCATTGTCGTTGGCTCCGTTAAAGATGTCGTCACCTCGTTTTCCAAGATGGTCAAAATGCGCAGTGACCACGACCAGTTCATCCTTTAGTTCCGGGTCTGATCCTTCAATGTATCCCAATACATTGGAGCCTTTGATCTCTTCGAGGTCCAGTCGCGAGGTAAATGTAAACGGAGTTTGAAGCGTTACCGGCTTGGGCCGTTTGCCCCTGTTCAGTCGTTTCCGGGCATCAATCACCTCATCCACCTGAGCTCCCATCAAGTCGCGGGCCATGGAAGAGGACAGGATCACCAGGGCTGGTCCATCCGTTCGTTCAATCGCCTCACCCAGAGAAATGCTGGGGCCGACCATAAACCGCCGTGTCTGCCCGGCCAGTTTTTTAAAGTCGGAGGCGATCATCAGGACCACAGATGCGCCCTGATCCTGGGCGGTCTGCATCTTCATTCGCCAGTCCCGGCTCCAGCGACTGGGTTCATTCGTACCCGAGATACAGTATTTCCCTTTTTTATTGACCGGCTCGCCTTCATAGATCATCACGGCCTTACCCCGTACATCCAATCCCGCATAATCGTGGTGCCGGGGATCTTCAATCCCGTAGCCTGCAAAGACAATATCCTCCATTGAAAAAACTTCCTGCCTGGTAGCATATCGCTTCATGCAAAGGAAGTCCCACATGTGCCTGTACTCCTTATCTCCGGCCACCAGCATGACCTCTCCCCAATCCGTGCGTGTGAAGATGACATCCTGATAATACGACCCGTCTTCCCGATAGCCGGGTATTCCAAAGCTCTTGAATTGGGAAGCGAGAAACTGGGCGGCCTTTTCATTTCCTTCCGTGCCGGTCTCCCGACCTTCCAACTGATCGCTGGACAAGACACTGAGATACATCCGCAAATCCTGCGGGACAATGGATTCTGCAAAATCATCCACCGTATAAGCGGGTGCCTGACCTGGCAACAAACCTGTCCAACACCATACAGCCAGGAGGGATATCAAAATTCTGAAGTTCATCATCTTCCGGATTAACAAGCGATCTTATCGGCACGACGGGCATGACGTCCGCCTTCAAACGGGGTGCTCAGGAAGGTCCTTACCATGGCTCTCGCTCGCCGCAGCGAAATGAAACGCGCCGGTATGGCCAGCACATTTGCATTGTTGTGGGTCCGGCCCAACCGTGCGATCTCCTCGGTCCAGGCCAGAGCCGCCCGAATACCGGCATGTTTGTTCGCGCTCATCGCCACGCCATTGCCACTTCCACAGATCACAATGCCCAATTCAGCCTTTTGCTTTTCCACCAGACGAGCCACTGCATGGGCGAAGTCGGGATAATCCACCGAATCCGGACCATGGGTTCCCTGGTCCAGCACCTGATGGCCGGCCTTGGTCAACATCTCTTTGATAGAATCCTTGTAGGTGTAACCGGCATGGTCACATCCGATGGCAATGATCATTGGACTGAGGGTTTAGCGTATGGCGCAAACATCCGGGTCAGCTCGGTTTCGAACTCCGTATCCTTCGCCTGTTTGGCAATATTGATGAGGTCGTCCTTGGTGCGGTCCGTCATGGCAAATTCCTGTGAGAATCCACCTTCCATATCCTCCATATCCAGGGAGTAATAAAACTCCAGCCAATCCAGGGTCTCCCTTGCCAGCACCTCCAGATGAGGCTTGGCTTCGGCATAGGCATCCGCCTGGATGTAGATCATGACCAGTGGCAGGATATTGTAGTCGTAGTGGAAATTCATATGAGGGAATGCCTTGAAGTAGGTGTTCATCAATTCCACAGCCTTTTCATTCCGCCCCTGCTTGATGAATTCCCTGGCAGCACGCAGGATCACATATCGCTGCGATTGAATGCTGGGCTGATAACTCTGGTCGACAAAGAGTCGCTTCTTGTCAAAATTACCCCACCTCCATTTTGTCGTGACATTCTCAAACAATTTATCCGCATCCACGCGGCCACTTCCAATGATTCCAAAGCCGGGATCACCCTGGCTCTGGACCGGTGTGATCCGCAATGCGAGACCCTCCAGCGACATATATGGCTGGAGTCCAAGCAGCTTGTCCTGCTGGCAGGTGACAGCAAAGTAGATGGGTCGTTCATTGATATTGGAGGCGACGATATCCATCACGGCCAGCTCATCCTTAATGATGCTGTTTCCTTCGAGCTTGAAGGGTAATCTGGTCAGGATATTGCCCGTATCCGAGGCACCCAGAACGCCATTGGCTGCCATGAGGCTCGGGTTGAGACTGATGTACAGGTTGCGGGCCGGCACATATGAATCCAGGCTGCGGCCTCCACCGATGGGGAAGGGATGATCCTCGGCAATGAACCTGAGGGCATCCAAGGCATCCATCTCCCGATTATCCGCCTGCTGTGGGATGGGCAACTGGATACGTTTCATACCGCGCAGTGCTTCATTGGGTACGGTCATCTTGATCGGTGCAGAATCATTGATCTTTCTCCTCAGGTTGCTGATATACCAATCTACCGCGATCAGACTGAGATTGACGACCCGGACATCCCGGCGGATATTCTCAACCTCCTGAGCGTACCACAGCGGATAGGTATCATTATCCCCGTAGGTGAAGATGATGGCATTGGGTTCGCAGGAGTTCAGGAAGTTTGACGCATAGTCTCTGGAAGCCTTGTGTTCACGGCGCCCCAGATCATCAAAATTCTGGAAGCCCATCAGGATCGGGGCGACCATGACCAGTGCGGCAGCCAGTGCAGCCGCAGGCATTTTTGGAATGTTGACCTTATCCCGGAAGATCCTGAACAGGGCCAGTACACCCATGCCGATCCAGATGGTATAGGTAAAGATGGAACCGGCCAGAACATAGTCTCGTTCTCGCGGTTCTCGGGGGGGTTGATTGGAGTAGAGAATGATCCCGAGTCCGGTCATCAGGAAGAGGATCAGAATAGCATTGAACTCATGTTTGGATTTGCGGGCATGGAAGAACAGGCCTAACAGACCAAAGATGAGGGGCAGGAAGAAATAGGTATTTCGGGCCAGGTCATTCTTGACCACTTCGGGCAACTGGGACTGGTTGTGCAGTCGGGCTTCATCGATAAACGAGATCCCGCTCAGCCAGTTTCCACTTCGGGTATCCCAGGAGTAAATGCCCTGTTCTGCATTCTGACGGCCGACAAAATTCCAGAAGAAGTATCGCCAATACATCCAGTTGATCTGGTAGTTGACAAAAAACTTGAGGTTGTCCGCCATGTTCGGCGTTCCCTTTTTTCCACCCAGCCATTGCCGGTACAGATCCGGACGTGGGGCATTATAGTCTCCGATCCGGGGAAACAGCAGTTTGTCTGCATCGCGGAATTGATAGCTCACCTTCTGATCCACCACTTCATAGCGATCATCGACCCTACCATAGCGATCTTCTGTTTCGGATCCAACTACCTTGGCATCGAAATGAGGTCCCCGGACCAATGCGCGCTCACCGTATTGTTCACGGTTGAGGTAGGGCACCAGACGCATGGCATCGTAGGGTGCGTTCATGTTGACGGGCGGATTGGCATTGGCCCGGATCACCACCATTCCCAGGATGGAATATCCGATCAGGATCATGGACGCGGCTACGAAGATATTCTGAATGAGTTGGTCCTTTTTGCGGTGTGCCCATCGCAATCCCAGGAACAGGCCTCCGCCCAGCAGCAGGAACAAGGGGATCAGACCGGTGTGGAAGGGAAGACCGAAGCTGTTCACCATTACCAGTTCGAAAAACGCCCAGAGGGATGGAATGCCTGGAATGACAAAGGCCAGCATAAAGCCGATAAAGAGCAGTCCTGCACCGGCGGCAATGATGGCCCCACGCAAATTGGGTGTGGCGACTTTTTTGTAATAGTACAGGATCCCCAGTGCCGGAAAGGTCAGCAAGCTGAGCAGGTGAACGCCTACAGACAGGGCCGCCGCAAATATGCAAAAGATCAACCAGCGATCACTCTCCTTATTGTCGGGAAGATTATACCATTTGACGCCGGCCCAGAAGACCAGCGTGGTAAAGAAGGTGGACATGGCGTACACCTCCCCTTCGACGGCAGAAAACCAGATGGAGGTAGCGAAGGCTGTGGATAATCCGGCAGCAATACCCGCTCCGGCCAGAGCCAGTTCAGTAGCCTGATCCGGTTCCGTGTCCCGTCCGACCAGGGCAATACGGCCGAGGATCATGGTAATCCAGCAGACAAACATCGCGGCAAAGGCGGTACAGAGGCCCGACATCATATTCACTGCAAAGGCGATGTCCTCCGGATTGTCAGACAGCAGCTCCGCAACCAGGGTGAACATCCGCCCGACCAGCAGGAAGATCGGTGCTCCGGGAGGGTGAACCACCTGGAGCTTATAGGCACCCAAAATGAACTCGCCGCAGTCCCACAGACTACCAGTTCGCTCAACAGAGTAAAAATAGACGATAGCCGCAATGGCAAATACGAGCCAACCGGACAGGTTATTCCAACGCTTAAAGGTCATCTTCGAGGGGAAATTTGTGATTTCACAAGGGCTGTAAAAGTACGTAAATATCCTATGTGGGATGCTTTCACCCGTGCAGTTCAAGGTAATTGATACTTTTGGACAAACGCAGAAAGCATGTTCAAATTATTGTTGATGGTTTTGGTGGGCTATTTTGCCTATCGGTTGTTCTTTATGCCCAAGCCACCACTCCCTCCAAACGACAACCAGAATCTAACAGATCAACACAAGGGTGAATACACAGATTATGAAGAAGTCGAGTGAGGAAGAAGGGGTCGAAAAGAGACCCAGTGATTATGTGTTGTACAAATGCAATGCCTATTGGATCTGCATAAAACCGGCTGGTATGCCGATTGTACCGGACAAAACAGGTGACCCTTCACTGATGGACCTGATGTCCAAATATGCTCATCATAAATTCTTCGCTGTTCATCGTCTGGATCGGCCCGTGAGTGGACTGGTGATCCTGGCCTGTAGTAAACCGGTCGCGGCCACCTTCTCCAAAATGTTCAAGGCGGGAAAGGTCGACAAGACCTATCTGGCCGTCACTGCCGACAAACCGGAACCCCTGAAAGGCCTCCTGGAAGACACGCTGGTGACCGCCGAAAAGGTCCACAAGGCCTTTATTACCGAAAAAGAAGACGACAAGGGATTGAAAGCTTCCTTGAGTTACGCCTACCTGGGCAGCAGTGATCGCTATCATCTGCTGGAAGTACAAACCCATAGCGGGCGCTTTCACCAGATCCGGGCCCAACTTGCCGGGGCAGGATGGCCCATCAAAGGTGATGTCAAATATGGCTCACGCAGAGGTAATCGGGATCGCAGCATTCACCTGCATGCCTGGAAGCTTACATTTCCGCATCCAGTCAGCGGAGAGACCTGCCACTATACGGCTCCCATCCCAGATCAGGACCCGGTCTGGTCAGCATTGGCAACATTCCTGTCGGCAGATTGAAAACCACCTGCACCACCCATCCGACCAGCCAGATAGATCCCGATCGCTGCGACCAGTGCCATACATCCGATGAGGATCCACAGTGTCTTAAACCCAAAACGATCTGCTACTTGCAGCCCGATCAACGGTGCGAGAATAGTGGTGATGGCAAATCCCATGGTGTAAAAAGCCATATACTGACCCCTGGTTTTGCCCGTGGCGCGTCCGATAGCATAACTGTTTGCAAAAGGAAAATTCAACATTTCCCCGATAGTCAGCAATGACATGCAGATGACAGCCACCCCGGCCCAGGTAGGATGGAGGTTCAGACTGAAAAACGAGATGGCAATCACCACCGCTCCGATGACCATCAGCCAGATCTTGTGAAACCGTCCTTCCAGAATATAGACCAGGGTCACTTCTGAAAGTCCGATCACCAGTCCATTCAAGGCGATCAACAGACCGATCTCATCCTCAGTCATGCCCAGCCGGGTCTTGCAAAAAACGGGCAGGGTGTGGATAAACTGCATAAAGCAGATGGCTACCAGGATCATCATACTCAGGAAGAACAGGAAGGGCAGGTCCTTGTGAGGTGGGGTATGTACTGCGTCCGGAGGGTCTTCCATCGCCGGGTTATTGTTGGCTTTCCGGGGAGGAAGGAAAATACGCATGATGAGGGCGGCGACGATACAGGTCAGGCCATCCACCAGAAACAGCAGCGAATAACCCATGCTTGCGGCCACAAATCCACCGACCGCCGGACCGACTGACCAGCCCAGGTTGATCGCCATACGCACCAGTGCCAGGGACCGGGTGATATTCTCCGGCTTGCTATAGGCACCCACAGCAACGAAGTTGGCCGGACGAAAAGCATCCGAAATGGAGCTGAGGACAAAGACGCCGACACAGAGTGCCCAAAGGGAATGCAGACCCATCAATCCGATAAAGACAAAACCGCTGAGAAACAGGGCCCAGAACTGGACCTTGTAAAAGCCGATGGCATCGGTCAGCTTGCCCCCGATCCAGGCACCCAGCAGCGATCCCAGGCCGAAGGACCCCATGACCCATCCGGCCTGTTCCAATGTAAATTGCCGATCGACGGTCAGGTACACGGTCATAAAGGGAATGACCATGGTGCCACTCCGGTTGATAAAGGTGACTAACGCCAGCAGCCAGACATTCGCTGACAAACCACGAAAGGCATTGTAAAAGACCCGAAGAGGTGTACGCTGAAGCAGACCGAACATGGATGGCAAAGGTAGCCGTTGACGGGAAACTGAATGGCTATTCGCTTTTCGCCAAGAACATCGGTGGTTGGCACCACCTGGAGGGGTGTCGGGTGTCGAGCGTTGGGTGTCCCGAGGACAAAAAAGGAGGTTATTGCGTTAAGGCGGGATTTCGTGATTTCGAGGGATCAGGAATGAGAAAGGCGGAAAGTGGAAATCGGAAAGCGGAAGTACAGTTCTGGGACTGTGGGATTCTGAGACCGTGGGACGAAGTGACTGCGGATCATCTGCCAGCCGAGAGGAAGGAATACTCAGAATCCAGCCTACGGCTGTCAAGCAGGAACGCAGGAATCAGTAATAGGGGCAGAGCTCCGGAGTTGGGGGTTGGCTATTGGCTATTGGCTATTGGCTATTGGCCAAATTAAAAAAGTGACTGGCCCAGGGTTAAAAAGCACTCCCTTCTTATTAGTGGAATGGCTAACCTCACCCCCCGCCCTCTCCTTTTCAAGGAGAGGGAGCTTATTCCGGGTAAGTATCCAGTTGCTTTCCCGATTGATGAATACAAGGACCCTGTAAGGGTCCAACACATATATCTCCGGATGAAACCCGGGTTACATGCGTATCTCCCTCGTTTTGGCTGAATGTCTAACCTCACCCACGGACGATTCCGCTCTTAAAGCGGAATGTCCGGATCCAGACATCCCGCTGAAGCGGGATCGTCTGGGCCCCGCCCTCTCCTTTTCAAGGAGAGGGAGCTTATTGCATGGTAGCATTCAGGTTGCTTTCCCGATTGATGAATGCAAGGACCCTGGAAGGGTCCAACATCAATAGCCCCGGGTGAAACCCGGGGTAACAGACCAATCCAAACCCGTTTTGGCAGAATGACTAACCTCACCCCAACCCTCTCCTTTTCAAGGAGAGGGAGCTTATTCCGGGTAAGTATCCAGTTGCTTTCACGATTTATAAACACAAGGACCCTGGAAGGGTCCAACATCAATAGCCCCGGGCTTTAGCCCGGGGTAACAGATCAATCCAAACCCGTTTTGGCGGCATTTTTGCCCCGCAAAAATGATGACAAAACACCCCTGGACGAAGAGCTGACTCCTACCCGTTTGCCAATCTAAAAGCTACCACTTCTCCTTAACTCCTTAACCCCTCAACTCCTTAACTAAAAAAGAGCCACCCCGATTCCTCGGAGCAGCTCTTTATATCATTCTCTAGACGTTCAGTCTAGTGCTGAACCACCAGTTTGCGGGTGACAAAACCGTCACCTACAGCGATCCGCAAAGAATAGACACCATTGCTCAGTGTATTCGTTTGCAGAGGCAGCCATTGCTGACCACTCATGGTTCCGTATGATTGGGTAGCAACGACACGACCCATGACATCATAGACCTGAACATTGACAGCCTGGGCATCGGCCAACTGGACAGCCAGGGTCACCTGATCGCCAGCCGGATTCGGATAGACATCCAGAGACTCCAGAGCAATCGGATTTTCATTTGAAGAAGCAAGGCCATTGGCAATGGCTTCATCAAAGGTGAAGGTGTTGGCATTATTGATACTACCGTTAGGTAATGTCAACATACTGATGATGTGCATGTTCTCCGTCTTCATACCTGCAGGTACGTTCCAGGTGAACGTTGCAATGACCGTTTCACCGGCTGTTACCGGAGTGGGGACACTGCCTGCCAGTCCAGCCCAGCCACCGGTGATGGCCCTTGCAACGTGGTCATAGACCATCTGGGAAGCTGGAACGGGGTTAGGAAGAAGTTCATATCCTCCCATTTCACCCTGAGCACCACCGGCATAGTAGTTTGCCTGGTTGTAAGCAGCAGTTGAACCAGTGACACCGTCTTCGGTGACAACCATGTTCAGACGCCAGTCGCCGCTGGCATTTCCGGTAAATTCAGCTCTGACTGTCATGGTCAAAACACCGGTAACAGGATCATATTCCGCACCGTTGACCAGCTTTGCCTTGGCAGGGATCACCACCCGTGAGAACAGGCTGTTCTCCAATGCTGACGGGTTGATCACAGAGGCACGATCGACGATCGCACCGGGATATCCGGTGAAGCCCGGAAATGCGCCTATCCCGTTATCATATGCGGTAACCACCATCGGGTCGCCATTGTGTACGGCGATGGGAACAAAGTACTCGGGATAATCATGGGCCATGGAGTCCATGAAGACTGCACCACGGGGGCACCATCCACACCAGGTACCTGTTCCTTCCTCTGCAACGACTTTTCGATCCGGAGCAGGGACGATACCGGTTACAGTGGCAGTCCGCACATCGTTTTTATCATTTTCATCGACATCACCGTTGATATTGGACAGGGTCACCGTGATATCCGTCGCCCCTTCCTTCGCCTGCAATTTGGTCGAATGAGTAAAGCTGTAGGTCTCCAGACTGTTGAGATTCAGACCGGTCAGGTTGTCGGTGTACTGGTTGGTCCCGTCATCCCAGGTCACATCAACATCTGTGATCGGTGTGATACCGAGGTTCTTGAGGGTCATTTTCAGTCCCTGAGAGGCCCCTGCGATAGTTGTATTCTTCGTTGTCAGAGAGAATAGTGACAGATCCTTCGTCGGCTGAACAAATGGCTCATAGTCAAAGTAGACATCGTCGACATAGAACAGCGATTGACCGGCCGCATTCAACGGGAAGATATCGATGGACGCAATGCTGTTATTCGGATTGGAATAACTGCCTATGGATGTACCATCCACAATGACCTCCCATACATTATTGGTCAGGTCGATCTGGAAAACCAGGTCGATCCACGTTTCGGGGGTGTAGGACGTCGTCGCCTGAACGGTACCTCCGGTCTCGACACGCATGGTGCCATCCTGGGTAAAGAAGACATCCGTCGCCCAGATCTGACCAATGGTAGCCGTTGCCTGGAAGTTGAAATAAGCGCCCTTGCCGGCCTCGATCCACATCTTCATCCCGTAGGTGAAGGTGCCATCGGTGTATTTCTGGCCGAACGGAAGGACCAGGTCGGTCGGTCCACCTGTGGTAACTGTGCTGACCAGCTTAATGGACTTGGTACCACTGTACGCTTGTTCTGTAGAGATTTTCGCATCCTCGGATGTACCCGGTTTGTTACTCCAGGTGGTCCAAACAGAGGAGGACTGTGCCAACCAGGCACCGTCTGTGTAAGATTCAAAGTCATCCGAAAAATCCTGGGCGATCAATACGCCGGACAGAACGGTGAACAATGCAAAAAAGAGTATACGTGTCTTCATAAGGAGAGGTTTGATGAGTGGTTAACTACCAAAAATAACAAATTCTCCATAAGTGCCTGCATGTGAGAGGTGGAGGAGGTTATGAGGTTATGAGGAAGAAAACATCACCTATCGGTTTGATACGCCTGTGTGAGGTCCATCCATCTGACCAGAAGAACAAAACGGTGCCTTCGCGCTTCAGAACAGGGTTGGGAATGAGATCACCTGACACATGGCCATTGGCATCCTGAATCCGAGAAACCAGGAACTCCCTATCTTTCCGCTTATGGCAAAAACCATCCTGACCTACAACCTGAACGGCATCCGTGCCGCCCTCAACAAAGGACTGATCGACTGGATCGACCAGCATGACTTCGATGTGATCTGTATCCAGGAAACCAAGGCCCAGCCCGACCAGGTAGATATGACCCCGTTTGACGAACGCGGCTACCATGCCCACTGGCACTCCGCCGAGAAGAAAGGCTACAGTGGAGTACTCACCCTTTCCAGGCAGCAACCGGATCATGTTGGCATCGGAATGGGAATCGAGGAATATGATCGGGAAGGCCGCGTCCTCCGGACCGATCTGGGCGACCTGACCATCCTCAACTGCTACTTCCCCAGTGGAACCACCGGTGATGTACGCCAGGCGGTCAAAATGCGCTTTCTGGAAGATATGCTGGTCTGGGCCAATGACCTGAAAAAGACGCGCCCCAACCTGCTGATCGTCGGTGATTATAATATCGCCCATACTGAAATGGATATTCACGACCCGAAAGGCAATAAGAATTCCAGCGGCTTCCTCCCCGAAGAGCGGGAATGGATGACCCGCTGGTTCGAATCCGGCTTCGTGGATAGCTATCGCCATGCCCACCCGGAGGATGTAGCCTACAGCTGGTGGACCTACCGGGCCAATGCCCGGGCCAACAACAAGGGGTGGCGGATCGATTATCAATCCGTATCCCCCCCGCTGGCCAAAAAGATCATCGATGCCGGCCACCACCCGGAAGCCGTTCATTCTGACCATTGCGGCGTCTGGCTGAAGCTGGATATCTAGTTCCGCCGTTTTTCTTGACTTTGGAAACCAAAATACTTACTTTTGGCGTTAGTACTATACCGCATAAGTATTGATCAAGTCATTTGGTGATAAGGAAACCGAACGAATCTGGTTGGGCACTTTTTCGAAAAAATTACCTCCCGATATCCAGCATGTTGCCAGACGAAAACTGCGGATGCTGAATAACGCTCAATGCTTGGATGACCTTCGGATTCCTCCAGCAAATCGGCTTGAAAAATTATCCGGATCCTTTTCTGATTACTACAGTGTACGGATCAATGCCCAATGGCGAATTGTGTTTAAATGGATGAACCTTGAAGCCTTGGAGGTTCAAATAATGGATTACCACTAAGATTTGAAAATGAAGAGCCAAATCCCCAACATACATCCCGGTGAGGTACTCAAAGAGGAGTTTCTTGATCCCCTGGGCATTACTGCTTACCGCCTTTCTAAAGAGACATTCCTTCCACAGACCAGGATCAGCGAGATCCTCAAGAAAAAAAGACGAATCACTGCAGATACGGCACTTCGCTTTGCCAAATTTTTTGGAACAAGTGCTAAATTCTGGCTTGGCCTGCAAACGGACTACGATCTGGAAGAGGAACGAATACAATATGAACAGGAACTGGCTGCCATTCATCGATTTCAACAAACAGCTCCCTAATCCTTTTGTTAAACCCGGGAAACCTTGCACCCCTTTTGGATTGTTACCGTTTAATCCCTGGTCATTTCGAATACAAAACTCCATGCAACGACTATTCCTTCTTTTCCTCCTTCTCTATGCCACTTCAACACTCCAAGCCCAGGGCATCGACTTCTTTCATGGCACCTGGGAAGAAGCGCAGGAACTCGCCAAAAAGGAAGACAAGCTGATCTTCATTGACGCCTTTGCCACCTGGTGCGGGCCGTGCAAAAAAATGGCGCGCGATGCATTTCCAAAGAAGGAGGTCGGGGATATCTACAACCGGTATTTTATCAATGTCAAACTGGATATGGAAAGAGGAGATGGCCTGGTTTTCAGGGCAGCCTATCCTGTCTCTGCATTCCCAACCCTGTATTTCCTTAGCCCTGACGGCAAGGTCGTTCACCGACAGGTGGGTGCCCAGGGCGTCGAACAATTGGTCAGACTGGCCCAGTTCGCCCTGGCCAAGGTGGATAATTCGGACGATTATGCGACCCTTTTTGAAGAAGGGGACCATTCGCCCGAACTGGTCCTCAACTATGTCACAGCCCTCAACAAGGCGGGTAAATCCAGTCTCAAAGTGGTCAATACATATTTGGACGAACAGACCGATCTGACCACGCCGGAAAACCTGAAGATCATTTACGAAGGAACCACCGAAGCCGATTCACGGGTATTTGACCTGCTGATCAAGCATCGATCCGATATTGAAAATCTGGTCGGGAAACCACAGGTGGAGAGCAAGATCGAACTGGCCTCCTCGGCCACCCTGATGAAGGCCATAGAATTCAATGTTGCCTACCTCTTCGAACTGGCCAAGACCACCATGAAGACCCACTTCCCGGCACATGCAGCTGATTTTGCCCTGGATGCCGATATGCAGTATTACAGTGGTGCCGCCAATATCCCGGCCTATTTCAAAGCCTGCAAAGCCTATGGAAAAGCCAAGGTAAAAGAGGATCCCCTGGGTGTCAACGGACTGGCGAACAGACTCCTGCAGCAATATCCCGGTGAACCGGATGGCCTGAAAGTGGCTGCCGACCTGGCTAAGAAAGCGGCCAAACAGGTCACTACCTACGAACCCTGGCTGACCCTCGCCCAGATTCTGCACAAGCAGGGCAAATCCAAACAGGCGACCAAGGCAGCCATGACCGCCCGGGAACGGGCCGCAGGTGATGACCGCATCATCACCTATATCGATGCCCTTTTACAGGAATTCTAATCCTCCTCTATGAACATTCTTCCCTTCATTCGCAGCCTCCTCATGGGAGGCGTTATCATCCTGCTTTCTATCACCCCTCTGGCGGGCCAGGGTATCCAGTTCCATGAAGGAGACTGGCTGTCTGCCCTGGAACGGGCCGGACGGGAAAACAAACTCATTTTCATGGACGCCTATACCACCTGGTGCGGGCCGTGCAAGATGATGGACAAACAGACCTTTACCGACAGCGCCGTTGGAGCACTTTACAACGGACGCTTTATCAATGTCAAGATGGACATGGAAAAAGGAGAAGGCATCGACCTGGCCAGGGGCTATAATGTGCAGGCCTATCCCACCCTGCTCTTCCTGGACCCTGCCGGTCAGATCGTCCATCGGGTGGCTGGCTTCCATCGGCCACAACAGTTTATCGACCTGGCCATGACCGCTCTCGATCCCAACCGGAAGATGCAGGCACTCGATGAACAATATGCCCACGGAGACCGGGATGCCGGATTCCTGTACACCTACGCCTATGTGCGGTTGAATGCCATGGATGGCACCCACTATCCGGTCGCCATGGAATACCTGGAGACCCAGGACGACTGGTCGACCACCAAAAACATGGAGTTTATCTTCTCCTTTGCCGAGTATATCGATGGGAAGGCCTTTCAATATCTGCTCGATCATCGAACCGAATTTCAGGCACATTATGGCTCTACACCCATCATTCGCAAGATTGACGAGGTGATCAACATGGCTAATTTTCTGGATGACCCGCACTGGGTCTCCGTCAAGGCCATGCTGGATGAACTCTACCCCGAAGATGCCGACCGCCAACTGGCCTACTTCAAGATGAACTACTTCCGTCAGTCCGGACGGATCCAGGATTATACCCAAGCCGCCCTTTCTTTCTACGATACCTATCCCGCAGAGGACGCCGATGCACTCAATGATGCAGCCTGGTCATTCTATGAAAATGTAGAAGACCCGGGAGCCCTGAAAATTGCGGTCAAATGGGCTAAACAAGCCGTCAAATGGTCGGACAATTATTATAACAACGACACCCTCGCTTCACTTTATGCCAAGCTGGGGAAAAAAAGGAAAGCCAAAAAAACAGCCCTCCGGGCGATCGAACTGGCCAAGGCGAGCGGCCAGGATTATAGCTTGACCCAGGAACTGCTGAAGCAGTTGTAGGAGAGGAGTGGAGGAGTGGAGGAGTGGAGGAGTGGAGGAGTTAAGGAGTTAAGGAGTTAAGGAGAAGAAAGGATATTCTGGACTTGAAAGTCCAATAGATATTCTTGACCAAGCCAGGTTTCCTGATCACAGAGTTGCTGTCTTCATCCATATTCAGCAAGCCCTGAAGGAGCGAAATAGTTTAGCCCTTGGTGCAGCCCGGGGGTGCAGGTTATCCTTTTGGTAAGCCCTGAAGGGGCGCAATACACCTCTCCCGGAATGTGGCTATAGTTTGTATGTCGAGGAGGGGAGATGGGGAGGAGTTAAGGAGTTTTTTTGGAGTTCATCAATATGACAGAAGGCGCCCCGTAGGGGTGCAAGGTTTATAGCAGAATATTACTCCCCATGAGTTTCGCCCCGTAGGGGTGATACTGCAACTGTACTCCACAGTGATTTCTATGACCCAATAGCGTTACCTGGCTTGACGTATCCATTCAGCCAACAGGCGTTGATTTAAATCGATGGCCATTTTGGTGACAAACGGTTTTAGGAGTTGTCCTGTCTGGAACCCTAATCCACCGTCTCTATAACGGGTAGCTTCGCCTTGTGACGAGGTTGAA
Organism: Bacteroidia bacterium; assembly: GCA_030429045.1. Lineage (GTDB taxonomy): Bacteria > Bacteroidota > Bacteroidia > Chitinophagales > Saprospiraceae > JAGNXB01. The sequence goes on from JAUIEA010000001.1 coordinate 52,602, forward strand.
ACACAAACATATACACGATCCAGGCCAGCAGGATGAACCCGGAGGCCGCCATCAGGGGGACGTTCACATCAATCGTGTTCAAATAGCTTCCGATTAGCGCCGGAAAGATCTGCCCCATGGATTGCATACTCTGATTGATCCCGAGGATCTCACCCTGCTGATGCCGGGCTGCCTGAGAAGAGACGACCGCCGTCAGATTGGGTGAAGTGACCCCCTGAAAAGTAGCGATAAACGGATTGACCAGGTAGAACATCCAGAGCTCACTTGGAAAAACGATCGCCCCCACCGCGATCGACAACATCAGGAGGCTCACCCGTAATACTGTACTACTGGCATATTTTCGACTGAGGATCCGGACCGTCACCCCTTGCGTAAAGACCAGCCAAAGGCCGATCCACCCGAACAGCAGGCCGACGTCCTTGATACGCACGCCAATCTTCTCGATCAGCAGGACCGAAAAGAACTGGGTAAAGAAGGTAAACCCGAGTGAGGTCAGCAAGACCACACTGAAGATGACCCGCAGGTTGGGTGCCTGAAATGAACGCGCAATATTGGTGATCCCCTTGAACATGTTGACTGCTGCATGCCCCTTTTCGATCAGGGTTTCCCTGAACACATATTGCACCAGGAAAATGTTGATCAGCGTCAGAATGGCCGTAAAGACAAATGGTGTAGCCGGTGTAAACCAGGATACCATGGTCGGATCAGCCAGGATTCCCCCCAGGGTGGGTCCCAGAATAAATCCCAATCCGAAGGCCATTCCCACCAGGCCAAAGTTTCTCGCTTTTGATGACTCGTCACTCACATCGGAAATGGCGGAGTAGACGATGGAAATATTTCCCCCGGTAAATCCCGGTAACATCCGGCTGAAAAAGAGCAGCGGAATATTCTGGGTGGCTACTGCGTATCCGAACAGGAGATATCCGACAAATGTCCCGGCCAGCGAGATCTGCAGGATGGGCTTCCGACCAAACCGATCCGACAGGGTACCCAGGATGGGCGCCCCGAAGAACTGCATGAAAGGGTAGCTGGCCAGCAATAAGCCATACAACAGAGATCGTGTCTGAAAGGCCACATCCAGTGAAAAGATCATGGACTCCTCCTCAAAAAACAGGGCCGGCAGGACCGGGATAATGATGCCCACACCCAGCATATCGATGAATACCGTCAGAAAGATGGGCAGGATGATGGACCGCGGCGGAGAAGAGGAATGTGAGGAAGGGGCATTCATGCGGGTGCAAAATTAGTATTGTTCTGCATCCCGTGCCCGATCTGGTCCGGATCATGCTTTTCCCGCTGTCAGATTGTATTCTTGCAGACAGAATTCGCGCCAATGAACCTCCAGATCATCCAGGAATCCATCGACGGGTACGCCACTGACTTCCACAATCGCCCCCATGCTCACTTGTGGGCCGTACAACAAGGGTTTCAGGACCACTGGGACCTCCAGGCCATCGACCTGGTGGAGATGTTTGACCGGAGCTTGCAGAGTGATGTGAATCGCCGGATATGGAGCCGGGAAGGGTACCAGCCCAGGGAATTGATGTTGACCTTTTTACGGTTGGAACCCCATCTGGTCCATGCCATGTTTCTGGATCTCTTTCGGAAGGATAAGGACCTGATGGGACGGATCAGCCGGTTCCAACATCATGCAGATGAGCTCCTTCAGGCCTATCAGGCAAAAGGCTTGAAGCCGGCATATTCCGGACACGATCAGGACCTGGAGATCATCACCTTCTATCTGGCCATGCGCTATCCGGCCGATTATGCGCCCTATGATCATGATGCCTTTGTACACGCAATGTCTCACTTCAGGGTCAGGGAGTTGCCCGTAGTCCAGGATCCGGAACGCTGGATGAAAGTTGCCCGAACCCTGCTGACCCTGATGAAGAAGAACCCGAACCTGATGGACCAGTATGCACAACTGCGGCAGGATCCTGCAATGTTCCAGGACGACACACTTCTTTTGCCCTGGGATTTTTTACAATGGTTGAAGGAACAGGGCCGGTCTTCCTAATGCGAAGGTGGATTTTTCAGGGCCTCCAGGGTCTTGAACAGATGCCCGTCCCTCGAGATCAATGCCCCCTGTTGCATCATCCTGAACAATTCTTCTGATCGTCCCGGATCGTATGCTTTCTCGCCTGAATAAGCCTGCAAGGTGGTCCCGCCTGCCTTCGCTTCGGCCATCATCGCCTGGGGGTCTTTGACCTGTGTAAAGTCCAGGCTTGTCTCCCCGATGGCCCTGATCCCATTCATGCGAATGAGGTCTTTGGCGCAATGGAAGGTTCGGATATCCCTGGGTGAACTCATCTCCAGGTATTCCACCTGCTCCAGCACTTTTTCAAAAACGATATCGCTGAACAGTTCGATCAGTTCTTCCGCCCGCTCCGGCCTGTCTTTTTTCAGTGCTTCCCAATCCGGTCCCGTGACGGTATTTGCGGACAGGAATTGGATAAATTCCGTTTCCAGTTCCTTCAATTCATCCGCCGCCAGTCGACGATATTTCATAGTGTTGGATTCTTGATGTGGCGATTCATCGTTTTATTCTTCCTCTCCGGTCTTCTTTTTCATCACCCAGGTGGTCATACTGCGCAGATCCTGGACAATGGTCGTTTTGATCGGCTCGATCAGATCTCCATCCAGATCCCGGGTATAGTTAAGGATCATCCGTTGGTCCACAAGATACCGCTCAGTGCCATCCGGTAGCTGAAACATGCCATTTCCTACATGTTGGATCCTGTGGGCGATCCCGATATTGGATGCCAGCCGTGCAAAAAACATCCCTCCGGGTTTCACCACCTTCCAGGCAGCATGCAACATCGCCTCAAACTGCCCTGCGTCTGCAGCAAAATGGAGGATCGCATTGGCAATGACCAGATCAAACTCTTCACGCACGAATGGCATCGATTCAAGGGTAGAAACAGTAAATCGCTGAGGGTCATATCCGGGGTGGATCTTCAAGGCCATCTCCCGGACCCGTTCAACAGCCTCCGGATCCTGATCTATTCCGTAGACATCAAACCCGTTCTGGAGAAAATAGACCAGATTGCGTCCCCCGCCGCATCCCAGATCCAGCACGCGCTGTCCGTTGTGAAAACGACCTTTCAGGATCTGATCAAACAGATAGATATCAATATTTCCAAATTGAGCTTGCAGGGGATGAGTCATATGGAGGGACGAAATGTGATCAAAAAAATGTTCCGGTGATAGCGGGTCTTCTTCGATCACCAAACGAATGTGAAACGGTATGTAGGGTCGGTCAGCAGGCGGCGCAATAGGTGTTTACCCTGTCGATCCAGATCTCTTTTTCCGGGTCGGGGAGGAAACTGGCCTGAAAACTATGGATGGCCAACTGTCCAAGATCGTGCCGGGTCAGTCCAACAGCCTCCGCCGTGCGTAAATAATTTTCATTGATATAGCCGCCAAAGTAAGCCGGATCATCGGAATGCAGGGTGGCCAGCAATCCTTTTTCCAGCATTTCCTTAACGGGATGATCCGCCAACTGACGGATCACCTTGAGTTCGAGGTTGGATAAGGGACACAAGGTCAAGGGGATCTGACGCAGGACCAGCTCCTGCACCAGGTCTTCGTCATCCAGGCATCGGTTGCCGTGATCGATGCGGATGACCTGTAATAGATCCAATGCTTCCCGGATATAGGAGGCGGGTCCTTCTTCACCGGCATGTGCCATCAATAAAAACCCTTCCTCACCCGCCTTTCGAAATACACGGGCGAACCTGGATGGGGGGTTCCCCAGTTCGGATGAATCCAGGCCCACTCCGGTGATCCACTCCTTGTAGGGCAGGGCTTCTTCCAGGGTCTGAAAAGCAGCTTCCTCCGGAAGATGCCGCAGAAAACACAGGATAAGACGTGAGGTGATCCCCAACTGACGTTCACCGTCTTCCAGGGCTCTGCGAATGCCGCGAATGACGGTGTCGAAAGCGATGCCACGTTCGGTATGGGTCTGGGGATCAAAGAAGATCTCGGTATGGACCACATTTTGAACCGCGCAGGTGTTCAGATAGGCCATGGTCAGATCGTAAAAATCGACTTCATGGAGGAGCACCTTGGCACCGAGGTAATAGATATCCAGAAACTCCTGGAGGTTGTTGAACCGGTAGGCTTTTTTCAACTCGTCAGCTGATGCGAAATCCAGTGGGATCCCGTTTCGTTTGGCAATTGCGAACATCAGTTCCGGCTCCAGGGTACCTTCTATGTGCAGGTGCAATTCGGCTTTGGGCAGGTCCTGGATAAAGTCGGCTAGGGGATTGTTCATAAGGTGTATTCAGGAAGAGGGGTGAGACGAGGGGAGAACAGGATCCATCAGGGAGATCCACAAGGGAGGAAGCAGGGCCAGGATCATCGATCCCGGATATCCCAGGGGCAACTGCGGACTATCCGGAAAATGACGCAGGACCTGATACTTTCGACTGGCCTTATAGTGATGGTCGGAGTGGCGGGTCAGTTCATACAGGAATATCCGACCCAATTCGTGATCGCTGTTCCAGCTGTGCCAGGGTTGCACCTTCTCATAAGGTCCGCCCTCCCGCTGCTGGCGACGCAGTCCATAGTGCTCGATATAATTGATCGTTTCAAGCAGCAGAATACCGACCAGGGCCGACCCCAGGGCAAAGAGGACGCCGGTACGCCCCCACAGGACAAAAAGGATGGCGATATAGCCGAACTGGACCAGTTGCATCCAGATCATTTGATTCCCGGGATGAACTGCGGGTTTTCCGGCTTTCCGCAGGCGTGCAGATTCCAGTTTCCAGGCATTCCACCAGGAGCCGGTGATACTCCGCATCCAGAAGGCATAGATCCATTCTCCGCGTCGGGCACTGGCGGGATCACGATCCGTAGCCACCCATCGATGGTGACCCCGATTGTGTTCGATGTAGAAATGCAGATAGAGCGCCGGAAGGAGAAGTGTCCAGGCCAGGAATCGATCAAAGCGTGACGACCTGTGCCCCAGTTCATGACCGACATTGATCCCACTCACGCCGATGATCAGCCCCATATTCAACAGCATCCCCACCTGTTCGCCAGTGGTCAGTCCGCCAACGGTAACCCGATCCAGATAAACGAACAGCAAGAGGTAGAGGATCGGAACATTGATCCAGAGCAGCACATCAAAAAACCGTTTCTGTAATCTGGACGGCTCTTCATGTGCTGCAATATTCCCGTCATCCAGTGGCAGGAAAAGTTCACATATAGGGATCAGCACAAAGGCCACATACATGGATCCCGGTGACCACCAGCCACCCTGGCTGAATCCGATCCAGGCGGATATCGGGGCTATATAGGCGATCAGGTATTTCAGATCTCTCCACTTCATCAATCCGGGGTTTTCCTGAATGGAAAGTTAGGACATTCCGGTTTACCGGAGGAGAAACCGTTGATTTCCGTCAAACCGGTTCACTTTCTTCCCTGATTCGGGAACAATCCACAGGGATTCTTCATTTTTGCAGGACATGAGCGCATTTACACCACACCCCCTTCGGGTCACCCGGGTTGAAAAAGAGACAGCGGATGCAGTGAGCATCACCTTTGACGTTCCCGCAGACCTTCAGGAGACCTTTTCCTACAAGGCTGGACAATATCTGACCCTGGAAGTTCCGGGGAAAAAAGGCCCGATACGCAGGGCCTATTCATTGTGTCGCGCTCCCTTTGAAAAGACCTGGGAGATCACCATCAAGGAACAACACAAAGGTCAGGCGTCCCGGTGGCTGAACAGCTCCGTATCTGTGGGCGACACCCTCCAGGTGTTTCCACCCCTGGGCCGTTTTATCCTCGAAGGTGAACCGGATCGGAAGCGGGGTTATGTTTTTATCACTGCAGGAAGTGGCATCACCCCGGTGATGGCCATGCTCAAAGAGATATTGGAAAATGAACCCCAGAGCTACTGTTACCTGCTCTATGGCAGCCGGGATGAGGAGAATATCCTGTTTCGGAACGAACTGGACCAGTTGGCCAGTCGCTATGCAGGTCAGTTCCATATCGAGCATACCCTGTCCCAACCGGATGGCAAGTCAGGGGGATTATTTGGTCGGTTCAAGAAAAAGGAAATCTCCGACTGGAGGGGTAAGACCGGACGAATTGATGAAACGGTCATTCACGATTTTCTCGAGGAGACTGAATGCCCCCACAAAGAAAAGCACGCCTTCCTGTGTGGCCCCGGGCCACTGATGGAGGTGGCCGATTCCGCTCTCCGTTCGGTCGGTTTTCCACCCGAACGGATCCATCGGGAACATTTTGACAGCGAACCCCTGCCTGCCCCGACGGGGGGTGAAGAAGCCGAATTGGTCGCCACCCTGGATGGCAGCGACCTGCAGGTCCATGTCAAACCCGGACAAACTCTCCTGGAGGCGATGATGGGTGCCGGACATCAGGTTCCCTTCTCCTGTTCATCAGGTGCCTGTGCCTCCTGTATGGCGCATCTGGATGAGGGAGAAGTGATCATGGACTTTGCCCCGGCGCTCGACAAAAGCGAGATCGATGATGGCTATATCCTTACCTGCCAGGCAAAAGCCAAGTCTGACCGATTGAAGATCACCTACTAACCCGCAAGGGTCGATATCTAGGAGCGTTGAAGGGAGGTCCAGGCCACAAAAACAACAGCCAGACCTATCAATACACTGGCCAATACATAGGTCAGGGCGACCAGCCACTCACCCCGCTGGAGGAGTTGCATGGTCTCCCGACTGAAGGTGGAGAAGGTGGATAGTCCTCCGCAGAAGCCGGTGATCAGCAATATCCGGGTGGTTTCATTCAATACGGGTGCAACCGCCAGTAACCAACCGATGAGGAGGCAACTGAGCAGATTTGTCCAGAAGGTCGCCCAAGGAAACCCTCCGGATTCGGGGATATACCAGCTCATTCCATACCGCAACATCGATCCGGCTCCACCACCGAGAAAGACCCAGAACAAATTAGTGATACTCATGGGCTTCTGTTGGGGATTCCTCTTCGATGAGGACCGGCTGTACCTCTTCCTCTACTGCATCATTCCGCCTTTGTTTGCGTTGTCTGTACTGGTGCAGGGAATTGGTCAGGATCATGGCCAGTCCCATACTCAGGAGGATCAGGGGAATAGAGCCAATGGCATCGAGGGTCAGTACCATCAGGATAAACACAATATTGGTCAGAACGAGGATTCCAGTGGCCTGCATATGACTGAATCCGGCATCAATGACCAGGTGATGGATGTGATTCCGATCCGGTTGAAAGGGAGACCGGCCTTTGCTGATACGAATGATGAACACGCGCAGGGTATCAAACAGGGGCAGGATCAAGATGCCAATGGCCACGGCAGGAGCCGAGTGCAGGATGAACCTGCTGTCGACCATGCTGCCCTGTAATTCCACGAACTGGATGATCAATACCGAACAGGATGCCCCGAGGAAAAGGGAGCCGGTATCGCCCATAAAGATTCGGGCAGGGGTAAAGTTGTATCTCAGAAATCCGATCGTTGCACCCGCCAGGCTCAGGGCCAGGATGGTCAGTTCCATCCGATCCACGGTATAGAACCAGGCCCCGAGGGTCACGCAGATCAGGACCATGGTACTCCCGGAGAGACCGTTGATCCCGTCGATCAGATTGAAGGCATTGATGATGACGAGGATGGTGAACATCGTAAACAGGACACACAGCCAATAGGGCAACTCTTCGACTCCAAAGACACCATGGAGCCCGGTAAACATGATATTGGCCTTGAAGATCAGGATGGAAGCGGCGATCACCTGACCGATGATCTTTTTCCAGGGCATCATGGGGTCCAGATCATCCTTCACCCCGATCAGGAAGAGAATGATAAAGGCACAGAGAATATACTGGAGGTCCGTAAACACCTGAAAGGGGGTCCACATCACCACTGAAAAAAGAACGCCGGCAAAAATGGCCACGCCACCGAGCGTCGGAACGCTCTCGGCATGAGCACCCCGATCATGCGGTTCATCCATCAGATGTTTCTTTCGCGCCACATGAATAATGGAAGGAATGGCGAAATAAACCAGCGTAAAAGCAGTGATGAATGCAAGGATGGGGTCGGACATTGGTTTGGGGTAGACCACAAAATAAGAGAACCCGTACCACAGTCGCAATGGCACGGGCTCTTAAAGTCCGATATTTCCACAGAAATGAGGGTTATCCGACCATCTCCAGGGATTTCTTGACGAATCTGGACAGATCTTCACCCTTCAGCATGTGCTGATTGAGGCGAGCCAGATCGTAGAGATAGGTGGCAAATTCGCGGCTTTCTTCTCCGGATTCGATACCCGCCAGTTTCTTGGCGATCAACGGATGATTGGTGTTGACAACCAGCTGCCAGGTATCCGGAAAATCCATGCCACCCATTCCCTGCATGGATTGCATCTCCATCATCCGGCGCATAAACTCAGGCTTGGTGATCCACACCGGCTGATCTTCCGGAGACAGGGCCTTCATCTGGATGGTGGCAGTACTGTTCTCTCCGAGGATGGCCGTAAAGACCTCCTTCACTTTATCCTGTTCGGCTTCGGACAGTACGGACTCCTGTTGCTCATCCTTCTGGATCAATTGATCGACGGTATCCGCATCCACCCGCTTGAAGGAAAGTTCGGGCATCTTTTGCTCCAGATGCTGGATGAAGTGGTTGTCGATCAACTGATCGCACTCCAATACATCATACCCTTTGGCCTTCGCCCCCTCGATATACGCGAAATGCTCCTTCGGCTGGGTAGTATACAGCATGACGATCCGCTTGTCCTTATCGGTTTGCTGGTCCTTGACCTTTTCGCGGTATTCATCAATGGTGAAATGATCTCCATCCAGGTTTTTCAACAAGGCAAACTTCTGGCCCGCATCATAGAACTTCTCCTCAGACAGCATTCCATACTTGACAAAAACCCCGATATCTGACCATTTGGCTGTATAGGCCTCCCTGTCCTTCTTGAACAGCTTGCCCAGCTTCTCAGCCACCTTCTTGGTGATATAGCCGTTGATCTTCCGAACGTTGGCATCACTCTGGAGATAGCTGCGGGAGACATTCAGGGGAATATCCGGTGAATCAATGACCCCATGAAGAAGGGTCAGAAACTCCGGTACGATCTCCCGGACCTCATCGGTCACATATACCTGATTGCTGTACAGGTGAATCTTATTCTTCTGGTTGTCGATCGCATTTTTCAACCGGGGGAAATACAGGATCCCGGTCAGGTTGAACGGATAGTCAATATTCAGGTGGATCCAGAAGAGAGGGTCCGGATTGAAGGGATGCAACTTCTTGTAAAAGGCCACATAGTCCTCATCCTTCAGATCAGTGGGCTGTTCCTTCCACAACGGCGCAGAATCATTGATGATATTGTCGACCTCCTTTTCAACAGATTTCCGGTCCTCGCCCTCACCGACCCACTCGGTCTCCTTTTTCTTGCCATAGCGGATCGTCACAGGAAGGAAACGACAGTATTTCTGCAACAGGGCCTCGATACGGGCTTCTTCCAGAAATTCCTTGTTGTCCTTGCCGATATGCAGGATGATATCCGTACCCCGTTCGGCCTTGTCATCCGATCCAATCTCATATTCCGGATTTCCATCACAGATCCAGCGAGTACCCGCATCTTCCTTCCAGGAGCGCGTGTGTACTTCTACCTTATCCGCCACCATAAAGGCGGAGTAGAAGCCCAGGCCAAAATGGCCGATGATCTTCTCATCCTGATACTTTTCCAAAAACTCGGAAGCACTGGAAAAGGCCACCTGGTTGAGATACTTGAGCACCTCTTCAGAAGTCATCCCGATCCCTTTGTCCCGGATCGTCAGGGTCTTTTTCTTCTTATCCAGCAGGATATCAATGGTCAAATCTCCAATTTCCCCTTTCACCTCTCCCCGGGAGGCCAGGGCCTTCAGTTTGGTGGTGGCGTCGACCGCGTTGGAGACCAGTTCCCGAAGAAAGATCTCATGGTCGGAATAGAGAAACTTTTTAATGATGGGAAAGATGTTTTCGGTCTGTACCGAGATCTGTCCTTTTTGCATGGTTCAGGCTTTTTTTCCGAATAGCACAAAGCCAGTGCCATCCCCTCTTCTATGCCAATTTGACAAGATTACCAGCCAAAGACGACAGGTATACCTGACGAATTGGACATACCCCCTGAAAAAAAATGCCGGCATTTTTCAAAGTTGGAACCATTCTTGCCTGTCTACTGATGAGGCTAGCCTCGATAAACCCATGAGTCAGGCAAGAAAAATAAATGGCAGCGAAATTGTGAATTTCATCACTGATTTTGCGCAGCGTCAAGGACAGATCCGATACCGGATCCTCCTGCACCTCTACGGTGGTGAGACGCTGATCTTTGCAGACTTTGGCCGCTACGAGCAATACAAAAAAGCCTGGGCCCGGCTGCACGAAGCCAAAAATGAAGAAATGGATCTGTTGATCCGTCGATGAATAATGTCAAGATGGAAAAAGGGTCGCACCAAACTGGGGGGTATGGTTGCGGCCCTTTTCCTCTTGTATCCCATTCACATCAGGGTTGCTGAATAATGACCTTTTCCTGGTGCTGCCAATCCGATTGACGGAGACGAAGCCAGTAGACACCAGCGGTCAGATCCGGTAATGCCACTCGATCGGACATCGGGAGCTGTACCGACTTTTCCAGCACTGCTCTGCCCATTGCATCAAAAAGTGTCAGTTCTGCCGGACCGGATAAACCCGCTGTCTGAATATCCAGATAGTCGACAGCCGGGTTCGGACCAAAGGCCAGCATGGGGCGCTCTCCATCGACATCCTCCTGACTGGTGAGCATGCCCAGGACAAAGGAGTATCGGATGGATCGACCAAACTCGGCCTCGAAATACTTGAGCACCGCATTGATCGTGGGTGCCAGAATGCGCAAATAGCCATTTCCCGCAGCAGGATCCGCCCAATAGGACAGGCCGTCATTCCCGGAGTCCAGCAACTCGAACGTATAACATCCATCCGGATAGTCCATTTTAAAATCATATTGCGAATTGGCTGCAAAACCACCCTGATTCAACAGGATATTCCCTTCCGCATCCCAGACTTTGACGCTGTTTTCCGTAGGGCGGTTATTGGTTCGAAGACGGAATCGAATGCCGGATCCAAACGATTTGGGGATCTCGAAGGCCGAACTCATCACATTGTTTTCGGCATTTTCATCCATTCCGTTATTGACTTCCTGGACAGCCACCTGGAAGACATCGCTGCCATCCCCGACCCAGAATGCAGAGGACGGCACGGGCAAGGTTACCACCGTTCTGTCCATCGGAGACAGATTACCTGTCCAGGTGTACGACTGCACGTTGCCTCCCGCAACACCATAGGTCAAGAGGACACTGGTGATATCTGTGGCCCCGCTGTTGCGCAGGATGATCTGCGGATCGTGGCACATCGGATTGAGACGTCCATAATATTGGGTTGTGGATGGCGCCAGGATCTCATAGATATCGGCATCTGTCTGGAATGCCCATGGGCCGTATTGGATCAATTGCATATCCATGACATAGTTTCCGCCGCCCATGCCCAGGTTATTGGCGGGAACCGGGGTTATGCTGTAGTCAATGGTAGCTGTCGGACCGGCGATATAGTCTGAGATCTCGAACTCGTGTTCTTTGACCAGATCACCCGGGCACCAACCCTCTCGTGCTCCGGGCCAGGTGCCTCCTTGCGGAAAGACAGGGTTCAGTGCACAGTCATGCGTTTGCCAGACATGCCAGTCTGCCACCTTCACATTGTCGACATGCAGGGTATGGGTATTGTTCTTCCACTCACAGCAATGCGGATAATTACCATCGTTGCTATTGTGTCCATGGCCCGTGATCCTCGTTTTCACCTTGAACGATTCGGCGGTTGGCAGCAGGTCCACCTCTGTCGGAGGAAGGGCAACATCATCATCGAGGTTTTTGTAACTGTGCGATTTCAATCCGCCCCATAAACGGTCGATCTTCTGGACCTCCCGTGCCGGTGTTCCCGGATAAAACAGGAATTTCAGATCGATCAGTTCCTGGTTGTTTCCGGCGCTTAATTCGACCTGATCCTGCAGGATCGGAGCGTAATCAGTGACATCATAGACCCAGCTGAATCCCTCCCCGAGGGTCAGCCCGATCCCGTACGGGGTAATGTATCGGCCGATCTCATATTGATCGATCACTTCAAAGGGAGGTGAGAAGTAGTGGAGGGTATCATTCATCCAGAGCTGTCCGGCACCAGCCACCGAGGAATCGATGGCTACCCCGGTTACATCGTAGAGATAGGTGGTCCTGGGCGCCCACCCGTGGATGGTATCCAGTCCGATCGGGTTGTGGTCGGCAATGCCAAAGGTCACCAGGCTTGTCAAGGGCAGGGGTAGCAGATGGTGCAGCGTATCCTCTACCGGATAGAGCTGGTAGTCGCCCTGGACAAAACCCAGGGTGGGCCTGGACACAAACGCCTGATCCGCATAGCCCAGCTCTGTCGCCTTTCTGCCTCGCCAGTGGACCGGCCCGAATGGGATCGCTGTTTGAAGGGGCTCGAACACATTGGGATAGGCACTCTGTTGCTGGTCGAATCCGCAACCGTAAACCAGGTTGTCAAAATAGGGCGCAAAGGGTCCCAGGCGGTATTGCATCAACTCCCGGATGGTCTCCACCGGCAGCTCGACATTGAATAACATCAGTTCATCGACCGATCCCTGATAGGGACCATTGTAAGTCAGAGCTTTTCCAACGGACAGGCTGGTGATGGTCTGGATCAGGCGATTCAAACCGTTTCCGCTGTGCCACAACTGCCCATTCCGATAGATCTTCATCGATCCGGTGCTGGCATTCTTGACAAAAGCCCAGTGATTCCACTGGTTTTTATAGTCTGATTCTACGGCCTGTTTGTTGATCCGATCGTAATTCGGACCATCCCCGGCATCCCAGTAGATCTGGCCATTACTCCAGGGGAAGTGGATATTCAGCACCCTGCGTCCCTGATCATCCACGCCTTCGATGATCGAGCTGTTGAAGGGTTGTGCGTCACTGCCTTTTGCCCAGAAACAGATGGTGATCTGGTCCTTCAACTCAGAAAGGCGATCCTCCGGCACTGCGATGTAACTGTCTCCTTTGAATTCGACATATCCGTCCGGACCGGTTCGCAAGGAGGCCATTTCCAGGTTGGCATCACCGCCCTGAACGGCGAAAAAGGGTTGCCCACCGCTGCGATCGAATGCCATATCCACCAGGATATGGCTGCTGCCATCCCAATCAAACGCGGTGGTCAGCAGAAGGCTGTCTACTTCTCCGATGCTTGTCCAGGGTCGGGCCAGGACAGTCGTCCAACTCTCTTCGATCACCTGATCGGCCTTGACGGCTGAGGTGTGCGCCATTCGGACGGTCAGAAAGAATTCTGCATCCGGATGATCATCCTGCCAGACCAGCTGTCTGATCGGTCCGGCGGTCAGACCGGCTGACTGGAGCTCCTGGGCCGTATAGATAGCTTGCAGTCGGGCACTGGGAGATCCTTTCGTCAGGGGAATATAGACCTGGTCAGCGATACCGGGAAAAACCGTGGACGTTATGCTGGACCCGACATTTTGCAGCACCGGGGTCTCAAATTTTTCGACCTGCCGGTCATACAGTGGATCCTGAACCAGGGTGATGCTGGGTGGTGCTGATGTGCCCTCCAGGAAATAAGGATGGGTCAACGCCGTTGAATCCATATCCCCGGTATGGTGATACACCTTGTTGTAGGTGAGATAATCCCACTCCCCGCAATCGTAGCCGTCCTGGGTGGTGGCCGGGTCGCACTTGAGGGTATGGACCATCAAAATCTTTCGCCAAGACTGGCTGGCATCCGGAAATGCAAAGACACCTCGGCGAGTGGTGATCGAATCAAATGTCAGGGTCTGGACCACGATCGGATCCTCCTGAGCCTTCAGGGAGACCAGTGTCATCACGATCAGAAAAGGAAGCAGAAAATAACGCATGTTGAAAAGGTTGGGCGAATTGGAAAGATACGGTGATCAAAGGATACATTCTCATCCAATATAGGCCATGGCTCGGCCATTTCTGGTCAAAAGACCATTGCAGAAGGCAGGGCAGATCCATTTTCAACATCCCGTAACCTTTCTGCACGCAAGACGTATTATTAACCTGTCCTCCTGGAATACAAGGAATGACAATTGAAGAAAATGATGAATGCATCCGGAACAAGTAGACCTGTTCCTGATGTTATTGGTAAAGTGTTAATCTTGTCGGGCATATGTTGAAGCAGAACCTCAGTCAAAAATTATTGCAAAAGTTGTCTCCTCAGCAGATTCAGCTGATGAAGCTTTTGCAAGTACCTACGGCTGTACTGGACCAGCGGATCAAGGAGGAGTTGGAGGCCAACCCCGCCCTTGAAGAACAGGAGGATCGCGAAGATCCCTATGAGCTGGCCCGGGAGGATGAAACACCCACCGACCAGGATGACAACGATGATGCTTCGGAGTATGATACTGAAACCGACTCGATCGAGGAGGTAGGCTCGGAGACCGAATTCGAAATGGAGGATTACCTCAACGAATACATTGAGGATGATCCTGCGAGTTACAAGTATCGCAATGACGATATGGCCGCCGAGGAACAAAAGCAGATCCCGATCGCCGTCCAGCATACCTTCCATGAATATCTGGAAGAGCAGTTAGGCATGTTGAACATCGACGACCCGCGTTTGCTGGCCATCGCTCATCAGATCATCGGGAGCATCGATGATGACGGATATCTGCGCCGCGAACCGATCGCCATTGTCGATGATCTGTTGTTCAGTCAGAATATCGTCGCGACGGAAGAAGAGGTCAACGCCATGCTGGCCAAGATCCAGACCCTCGACCCTCCGGGGGTGGGTGCCAGCGATCTCCGGGAATGTCTGCTTATTCAAATCCGGCTGAATCTCACCGCAGCCAGAGAAGACGCCGAAGACGAGGAACTGGATATCCTGATGATCGCATTCCGGATCATTGAGAAGTACTTCAACGAGTTTACCAAGAAACATTACCCCCGCCTGCAGCGACAGCTCAACCTGACGGAAGGGCAACTGAAGCAGGCCATCGACCTGATCATCAAACTGAACCCCAAACCAGCCAGTGGATTCACCGGCGGAGGGGGACAACCGATCCAATATATCGTACCCGACTTTCTGATCTACAATCGGGAAGGAGAACTCGAACTGACCCTCAACACCCGTAATGCACCCGATCTGCGGGTCAATGATCACTACGCAGACATGCTGAAGTCTTTCAAGGAAAGTCACCAGGGCAAACGGATCAATAAAAAGGAAAAGGAAGCCTTCTACTTTATCAAACAGAAAATTGACTCGGCACGATGGTTCATCGATGCCATCCGCCAGCGGCAGGATACCATGTACCGGACCATGTATGCCATCCTGAACTACCAGAAAGATTTCTTCCTGACCGGTGATCAACGCAAATTGCGTCCGATGATCCTCAAGGATGTCGCAGACATTACCGGACTGGATATTTCAACGGTTTCCCGGGTTGCCAACAGCAAATTTGTGCAGACCGAATTCGGAACAAAACGCCTGAAGGACTTTTTCTCCGAATCCCTCCAGACGGAAAGTGGCGAAGAAGTATCTACCCTCGAGGTCAAAAAGATTCTCACGGATATTATCAGCGCGGAAAACAAGCGCAAGCCTTTCTCTGATGAGAAACTGAAGACCCTGCTGCGCAATAAAGGGTATAATATCGCCCGTCGGACCGTGGCCAAGTATCGGGAACAACTGAACATCCCGGTCGCCCGTCTTCGCAAGACATTGTAACCTTTCTCCTCATTACCAGACAACCTCGTCTGACCTGCAGATGATCGGATCTGTCTCCACGATGATGAATGGAGGCTACCGGGGGGCAACTTCTAGCCTCTGTTCTCCGTATACCCTGCTGTCAATAAACACCAACTGACCATGTGTGGAATCCTGGGTGTATTCGGCTTTCAGGAACCGGTGGATGTCATTCGTCCCCGAGTCTTGCGCTATTCCAAAATGCTTCGTCATCGGGGCCCCGATTGGAACGGGATCCATTGCAGCCATTCGGCGATCCTCGCGCATGAACGCCTGGCCATTGTCGGACTGAACTCCGGTGCACAGCCCATCTCAGACAAGGAGGAACGCATCTTTCTCTCCGTCAATGGGGAGATCTACAATTACAAAGAGATCCAGGCACAACTTGAAAAAGAATACCCTGGTATTCAGCAGGAATACACCACAGATTCGGATTGTGAGATCCTGATCCACCTCTATAAGAAGAAAGGACCCGATTTCCTGCGTGCAGCAGGGATCAACGGAATGTTTGCGTTCGTGCTGTATGACGAACGGACAGATCGGATCGTAGCCGGACGTGATCATGCCGGGATCATTCCCCTTTATCAGGGTACCGGTCGGGATGGTAGTCTCTGGTTTGCCTCCGAAATGAAGTCCCTCCAGGAAGAATGCGAACCCTTTTCCCTCTTTCCTCCGGGGCATTACTTTGTGGGCAGCAAAGGACCCGGTGGCTATGCTGGCAAACTGCAGCCCTTCGTTGCCGAAACGTGGTTTCAGGACGATCACGTCGTTCCAAACCAACCCTGGGATCCGGCAGTTTTTCGCGACCGACTCACGGCAGCCGTCGAACGTCACCTGATGACCGAAGTGCCCTTCGGCGTTTTGCTGTCCGGTGGACTCGACTCCTCCCTGGTGGCGGCCATCACTAACCGACTCAATCGTTCTGCCGGCAACCGGGACCTGTTGCGGTCCTTTTGTATCGGTCTTTCCGGTTCTCCCGACCTGGCTGCTGCTCAAAAGGTAGCCGACTTTCTCGGGACCCGGCACTACTCCTTTGAATACACCATCCAGGAAGGTCTGGATGCACTCTCCGATGTGATCTACCATCTGGAGACCTATGATGTCACCACGATCCGGGCCAGTACACCCATGTTTCTGATGGCGCGCAAGATCAAGGCCACAGGGGTGAAGATGGTCCTCAGTGGTGAAGGCGCCGACGAAGTGTTTGCCGGTTACCTCTATTTTCACAAGGCCCCGAATGCCGAAGAGCTGTATCGGGAGTCTGCCCGTAAATTGAGAGAACTACACCAGTATGACTGTCTGCGGGCCAACAAGGCCATGATGGCCTGGGGTGTGGAAACCCGTGTCCCCTTCCTCGACCGTGAATTCCTGGCCTATGCCATGCAATTGGATCCGGCCGAAAAAAGCTCCGGAGACCGGATCGAAAAGCATCTGATCCGGAAGTCATTCGATGTTTCCGGTGATCCCTATCTCCCGGAAGAGGTCTTGTGGCGTCAGAAAGAACAATTCTCGGATGGCGTCGGCTATGGCTGGATCGATAGTCTGAAGGCAGAAGCAGAACGTCGGATCACCGATCTGCAAATGCAGTTTGCCGCTTCCCGATTCCCCATCCACCCGCCACTGAGCAAGGAGGCCTATTTCTATCGGGAGCTGTTCGAACACCATTTCCCGTCGCCATTTGCGGCAAAAACGGTTCCGTATGGCCCATCCATTGCCTGCAGTTCCCCTGCGGCCATCGCCTGGGATGCCAGTTTTCAACAGAATGCAGACCCCAGTGGCCGGGCGATATCCGGCATCCACAAGGATTCTTATCGGGAAACAGCACCTGTCACCGGTAAATAAGACTCCCTCAGGACTGCAGGACGGAATCCAGGGCCTGACGCAAGACCTGGCAGCCCCATCTGACCTCTTCTTCTGTAATGATCAGGGGTGGAGCGATGCGGATCGCTTCCATGTTGAAAAGGAACCAATCTGCGACTACTCCCCCAACGAGTGCATGCCGGATCACCCGTTGCACCGCTTCTGCGTCGCCCAGGTCGAGTGACATCATAAAACCGGCGCGCCGGATCTCCCGTACAGCGGGATGGTCATTCAGCAATTCATAAAACAGATCAGACTTGGCGACCACCTCCTGGATCAGGGTACTGTCCATCAGGGTGTTGAGGGTTGCCAGCGCGGCGGCTGCGGACACCGGATGACCACCAAAGGTGGTGATATGACCGAGCACGGGCGTATGGCTGAGCACCTGCATGTGCTCCCTGGAAGAAATAAAGGCCGCAATGGGCATCCCTCCACCCATTCCTTTTCCGATCAGCAGGATATCCGGTTCGATGCCATAGCCCTCAAAAGCCCACAGATGCCCTGTCCGGCCATATCCACACTGGATCTCATCCAGGACCAGGAGTGTACCGGTGTCTGTACATCGTTGACGCAAGGCCCGGAGCCATGCCGGGTCCGGGATCGTGATCCCCGATTCGGCCTGGACGGTTTCGATCACCACACAGGCGGTTTCCGTGGAGATCCGCTCCAGGTCTCCAAGGGCATTGTATTCGATATGTCGGACGCCGGGGAGTAACGGCCGATAGGCATCGGTATAATACGGATCGCTCATCAGGCTCATGGCCCCCTGGGTCGAACCGTGGTAGGCCTTGCGGGCACTGATGATCCCGGATCGGCCCGTAGATCGTTTCGCCAGTTTCATGGCACCTTCCACGGCCTCGGTCCCAGAATTGACCAGGTAGACATTGTCCAATCCTTCGGGAAGTAGGTCGACCAGTCGTCGGGCCAGCATGACTTGGGGACTGAGAACATATTCACCATAGACCATCACATGCATATACTGCCTGGCCTGGTCCTCCACGGCTTTCACCACCTCCGGATGGGTGTGGCCGAGTGGGCTCATGCCGATACCGGAGATCAGGTCCAGGTGCTTCTGACCCTCAGGACCATACAGCCAGACACCGTGTGCACGCTGCACCTCCAGTTGCAAGGGGGCATCACTGGTCTGGGCAAGATGATTGAGAAAGAGCTGGCGTTGGGTGATCATGAGAACAAAAATGAAGTTTTTCCGGCAGACCAAATGTCGGGAACCAAGAGCCGGAAATCCAGACAGGTCAGAACGTGGATAATTGATGTATTATTCGCATATGACCGCATAATTCCTCCTCGCCAGACGTTAATTTTACAACGCCGGGAGGAAAATCCGATCCCGTTCAGTCGGAACGGCCGGATTTTTGCCCTTCACTGGTGTATTCCTTCCATCATGCCCCATCGTTATTATTGGATCTTTTTCATATTTCTGGCGATCGGATCCTGTCATCAGGCCACGGACCGACGACCGGATTATGTTGTCCAGGGTATCGATGTGAGTCATCACCAATCCTGGATCGATTGGTCGTTACTGCCAGATCAGGGCATTCACTTTGCCTATATCAAGGCCACTGAAGGTGGGGATCTTGTGGATTCGCTATTTCGTTATAATTGGTGCGAAGCTCAATCTGTCGGCATCCGAAGGGGGGCCTATCACTATTTTCGACCGAATGCACCGGTCCTGGACCAGGTATTGAACTATATCCGGGAGGTCGACCTGGAGCCGGGTGATCTGCCTCCGGTACTCGATGTCGAAACCATGGATGGTGTCACGAATGAGCAGTTAGTGGAGAAGGTAAGAGCCTGGTTGACCATGGTCGAGATCCATTATCGGACCAAACCCATCCTCTATTCCTATCAGCGGTTTTACAACCAGCATCTGGCATCGGCCTTCAGTGATTATCCGGTCTGGATCGCCCGATACAGCGAACGCGTTCCGGAGTTGCGGCCCTTGAAAGAGTGGCATTTCTGGCAATATGGAGACCGTGGCGAACTGGCCGGGATCAAAGGACCTGTGGATTTCAACGCGTTTTCGGGCAATCCTGTAGATCTGGAAGAACTCCTGGTCAAACCTCAGGTTCTGGCAGCGCCATCCAGACCTCCTGCAGGTGCTAAACCCTAGTCCTGCTTTTTAGGTCGGGCGCTCAACATCCGCAACGTGGCCATCTCCCGCTGCTTCTGCCGGATCTCTTCCGCCGGTGTCCCGAAATAGGTCTTGCCGCCTTCCAGGTCCTTGGAGACCCCTGATTTGGCAGAAACGATCGCTCCGGCACCGATGCGCACACCATGTGCCACACCCACCTGACCATACAGCACGACTCCTTCTTCCAGGATCACTTTCCCGCCAACACCCACCTGTCCGGCCAGTAAGCAACGCTTGCCGATCACTGCACCGTGGCCGATGTGGATCAGGCAATCCAGCTTGCTCCCTTCTCCGATGATCGTATCCCCCGACACTCCCCGGTTGATCGTACAACCGGCTCCGATGTCCACATGGTCCTCCAGGATCACGCGGCCACAGGTATGCCACTTGTCATACCGATCCGGATGACGCTTGAAATAGAATGCATCAGTCCCGATCACTGTTCCCGCCTGGATGCGCACATGATCGCCTATGATCGTGTTCGAGTGAATGATCACCCCGGCCTGGATATAGCCGTCCCGGCCAATATGAACATCCGGGCCAACAATCACACCGGGCTCCAGGATGGTGGACGGGTGAATCACGGCTGAGGGGTCGATGATCGCGCTCAATGGCCGGGCGGGACGATAGGCCCGGGCCAGGGAATCGTAAGCCTCAAACGGGTTGTCCACTACCAGAAGTACCTTACCGGGAGGTGCTTCGACCTCTTCATTGAGGATGATAACACTTGCTGCAGATCGCAGGGCCTTGTCGAAATATTTGGCCACATCCACAAACAGGATATCTCCCGAGACGACCTTGTGGATCTCATTCAGGCCCGTGCATAAAAAGTCGGGATCTCCGATGATGCGGGCGTGAATACGTTCGGCGATCTCTCGGACGGGAATGGGCTGGCGAAACTGCATGACATCAATTGAGAATGTAAAAATAGCAAAGGTCCGCTGGCCATTTCACTCTTCCCTGCATCCCGTTCTGCGCTCCGTTCCTGTTCCCAAAGCGGACTAGGCTCGCTTATAGGACTCCATGGTCCTGACCTTAAGGGGGGAAACCCCCTTTTTAGCCCATTTGTCGGAGATCTTATCCAGGGCTTTTCGATAGCGCTCCAGCTCCCGGGAATGGGCTTTCATCCGGTCGATAAGGATCTCTGTCTTCCTCATCTGGCCCAGGGAGGGCTCCCCCGGGAATTGGCTGACTTCCAGGTAAAGGGTCGAGATCTCTTCGCGTATGGCTTCACTTTCGGCAACATATCCATCTCCGTCCAGAGCCACAAGTGAGTCACGCCAGGTCTCAACCCCTTTCTTCAGGTCCAGCAATTCCTTTCGATCTGCCTTGCTCTTGATCAGGTTGGCGGTGGTATCGGCCCATTCGCGAAGATCATCCGAAGCGTAGTAGACAAATCCCAGCTCCTCGGTGAGATCGAACAACTTTCGAAGGGTGTTGGCCTGAGCTTTCCTCGCTTCGGCTGAATAGACTTCAGCTGCCTCGTGTTTCAGGTTCAGGGTCGTTTCAAAGGTCTTCTTGCCCTTGACAACCCGGACGGTATAGTCACCTTCATCCAGGGAAGGTGTGATCATGGAGCCGAACATGGCCATCCGGTTGTTTGTCGGAGCTGCCTTGGGCATGGGATAGCGTACTGGCAGTTCTACGATATTAACGCCGGCACTTTTCCCTGCAGGAAGTTCCTGGATCACCTTTCCCTCCTGGTCAAGCACTTCGATATACATTTTCCCGAAAGTGTGCCGCTTGCTCATGAAGTAGGCGATCCGTGCGTTTGCACTGGGATTGCTGGCTACATAATTTCCGGATCCTCCAAACCAGCCACCGGAACGAGGCAACTGGATATAGGCGGTATCCGTGTCCAGGAAGGTCAGTTCTTCCTGCTGAAGCGCATGGGTCACCTGACGCAGCGGCCGGAGATCATCCAGGATATAAACGCCACGACCATGGGTCCCGATGATCAGTGCATGATCTCGTGGATGGACCACCAGGGCCCGGACGCCGACCTTGGGCAGGTTGTTGCTGAATCGCTGCCAGACCAATCCCCCGTCCAACGTGATATAGAGTCCGAACTCCGTTCCCAGGAAGAGGAGATCCGGATTGACCACATCCTGGCGGATCACCAGTGCGTATCCTTCGATATCATCTGTAACCAGGGAGGTCCAGGTGCGTCCATGATCGGTAGTCTTGTACACGTATCGTTGCTGATCACCCTGCTTGTGCCCGTCAAAGGTGGCGTAGACCGTTCCTTTCTTGAAGTGGTCAATTTCCACTGACGTACACCAGGTGGTTGCCGGCAGACCCGGCCTGGACGCGGTGGTGTTCCGCCAGTTGGCCCCACCATCGAGGGTGACCTGCAAATGTCCGTCATCTGTCCCAGCCCAGATCTCCTGTGGGTCCAAAGGGGATTCTGCCAGGCAAACGATCGTCGTATTATTCTCTGCACCTGAATTATCCAGGGAAAAGCCTCCGGATTCCTTCTGTTTCTGTCGGTCGGGGTCATTGGTGGTCAGATCCGGAGAAATGCGCTTCCAGGAATCCCCTCTGTTTTCGGTGACAAAGACAAACTGTGCCGCGAAATACATGCGTTCCGGGTTGGTCGGGGATAAGGCGATCGGGCTGTTCCAGTTGAACCGAAATGGTGGTTCATCCTTGTCCGGAATGGGTTTGATATTCTTGGATTGCCCGTCTTTTATGTTGTGCCGGACCAGGCCACCACCCTGTGATTCAGCGAAGACAACGTCCTTGTCCACAGGATGCCGGAACGAGTAAAATCCGTCACCACCGACAGTAAACTTCCAATCGGCATTGCTGATCCCGCCCGGGCTTTGGGAGGGCCCCACCCAGGATCCATTGTCCTGCAAACCGCCATAAACGTTGTACGGCTGATCCATATCAACACTGATATGGTAGAATTGGGAGATGGGCAGATTCATATACATCCGGAAGGCATATCCGCCATCATAGGATTCATAGACACCTCCATCCGTACCGATGATCACATGGTTGCTATTGCCCGGATCCACCCACACGGCGTGGATGTCCGAATGCACGCCACTCCCCACTGTGCGCCAGGTCTCTCCGGCATTGTCACTGATGATGAGGTTGAGACCACATTTGTAGACTTTTCCAGGATGATTGGGATCAATGGCCAATCGGCTGAAATAGAAAGGTCGAACGATGGTATTGAAATCCTGGCTTTGCTTCACCCAGGTGTTGCCAGCATCTGCTGACAGATACAAGCCCTTATCTTTCTTCTCCCTGGCCTCAACGGTGAGGTAGATGGTGTCCGGAGCTGAAGGAGCGATCTCTACAGCCATCCGGCCGTAAGGTTTGGGTGGCAAGCCACCGCCGGTCACTTCTGTCCAGGTTTCACCTCTATCTGTAGTCTTGTAGAGGCCACTGCCGGGCCCTCCGGAACGGAAGAAATGCGGCGACCGCTGATGGTCCCAAAGTGTGGCATACAGGATGTCAGGATTTGTGGCATCCATGGTCAGGTCTGCACAACCGGTGGTGGGATTGACATAGAGCAGGCGTTTCCAGGTGGTGCCAAAATCAGTGGAACGGTACACACCTCTTTCTTCGCTGTCCGACCACAACTGCCCTTGTACGGCGACAAAGATGGTCCCCGGGGATCGTGGATCCAGAATGACCTTGGCAATATGCTCACTGTTCTCCAGGCCCTTGTGGTCCCAGGTTTGTCCGCCATTGGTGCTGACATAAATGCCATTACCCACAGAAACGGAGTTGCGGACCCAGGGCTCGCCTGTCCCCACCCACACAGTATCCGGTCGATCCTGATCGATCGCGATCGCCCCAATGGACTGGACATGATCATCAAAAACCGGCATAAAACTGGCCCCGGCCGATACCGATTTCCAGACCCCGCCTCCGGCAGAACCGACATACATGATCTTTGGCTCCCGGTCGACAACAGCCAGAGAAGAAACCCGCCCGCTCATGACCGCTGGTCCGATATCCCTGACCCGCAGGTCTCCGAAGGATACTTTGAGAGGCTCCGTATCCTGCCCGAACAAGGCCGTGGAACAGGTCAGAGTCAGAAGGAGGAAGGTGTACAGATACTGCATAGGAGGGTTTGTTAAAACAAAACGGGCCGGAAGGAGTGTGGACTTTCTTCCGGCCCGTTCAATCAGGCAATGGGGAAACGTTTATTTGTCTGCAGGGAAGGCAAAAAGGTCATCCGTGACAGGCACGTTGGTCTCGATCTTGTCGAAGGTCAGTTGTGCGACTACTTCACCGTTCACCTTGGTGGTCATGGAGTGAGGCATCATCATGCCATCCACTTCATCATAATCACTGAGATATTGCTCTACTGGCATCCCCTTCATTTGGCCGGTATTGGCAAATGTCTTGATCATCAGGGGTACGAAGTTTTCAGCATCGATATAGTAGAAACGGTCATCACCTGCCTGAGTGGTCAGTTTGACGACCAGTGTGCGGGTCCCGTCGACTTCTTCTTCTCCTTCCAGACTGGCTTTGTGCCCTTTCTTGGCATAATCCATCAGGTCGTCCTCGAACATCTGCTTGCCGGCTTCGGTCGATTCTTCCGATGATTTTTTCTGCGGGGCTGTTCCACCCATGAAGGGGTTGATGGTCCAGGCCGTGGTACCATCAAATGCTTCGACATATTCCGATCCCTGGATATCCACAACCAGTTTCTGACGATTCGGGCGAGACATGATCATGGTGAATGGGAATTCCATACCCATTTGATTGGCACGTCCGGTCATTTTTGTGGACTGCAGAGCCTGCCAGTTTTCCAGGCCGCCCACATTATGGTAGTATTTCTTGAGGACCTCATCCAGGGATTGAGCCTGTACCATGCTGATGGCCAGGCCACCGATCAAAAGAAGAGAAAGAAATTTTTTCATTCGTGTTGTGTTTTAATGGTTCGAAAATATGCCTATTCCGATTAAATCGGTCTGCCTTTTTCGGTCAAACATCGAAAATGCTCGACCAATAAGCATTCACTCTTGTCAAACCAGTCAAGATGTATCTTTGTTGCATGGAAGATGCTATGACGACACGGACCGAAGTTGGTCAACTGGGTGAATTCGGACTGATCGATCGGTTGACCTCGCCGTTTATCCCCAACCAGCCGACCACCATCAAGGGAGTCGGAGACGATGCGGCCGTGTTGGACACCGGAGGCGATCAGTTTACCCTGGTCTCTACAGATATGTTGGTTGAGGGTATTCATTTCGACCTGATGTACACGCCCCTGAAACATCTCGGCTACAAGGCGGTGGTGGTGAATCTTTCCGATATCTATGCCATGAATGGCACGCCCGCTCATATCACTGTCAGCGTGGGGATCTCCAATCGGTTCTCCGTCGAGGCCCTGGAAGAGTTATATGCGGGTATTCAGCTGGCCTGTGAGGCCTATGATGTCGACTTGATCGGTGGAGATACCACCTCTTCCAACAAAGGGTTGATCTTGAGTATCACAGCAATGGGTCAGGTAGACAAGGACAAGGTCGTCTACCGATCCGGAGCCAAAGTCGGTGACCTGATCTGCATCACCGGCGATCTGGGAGCCGCCTACCTGGGATTGCAGATCATGGAGCGGGAAAAACAACTCTATCTCGATCAGCCGGATATCCAGCCCGATCTGGAGGACCAGAAATATCTGATCGGACGACAGTTGAAACCGGAAGCACGGAAGGATATGATCTCCGCCTTTGCCAATAACAACCTCAAGCCCACCTCCATGATCGATATTTCCGATGGGTTGGCTTCAGAACTCTTCCACATTGGCAAACAGAGTGGGGTCGGGGCTTACCTCGAAGAATCGGGCATCCCCATCCATCAGGATGCGAAGATGATGGCCCTGAAATTCAAGATGGACCCGACGACATGCGCACTCAGCGGAGGCGAAGACTATGAGCTCCTGTTCACGATTGACCCTGCTGATGTGGATCGCGTCCGCTTCCTTCCCGATATCTATATCGCCGGTGAGATCGTTCCGGCAGAGGATGGATTCACCCTCCATACCACCGGTGGAAAGCGCCATCCGCTAAAGGCTCAGGGCTGGAATCACTTTGATCACTAGGCCCTTCCCATTGGCCGTTCTGTTGCAGAAAGAAACCCATGTACTGGACTATTGTATCGGATCCAGGGTAAACTTCACGTATTTGATGGTCTTCCCGGCTTCCAGGTGCATGCCTTCATAATAGGTCTTGAATGCCAGTTCCGGAGTCGGCAGCTCACCGGAATAGATGTCATCCCAATGCCCGAGAAGATGGGCAAAGGGTGTTTCCTCCAATGATTCCAGGGTGTAGGCATACAATCCCGGATCATCTGTCTTGAGATGGATCACACCACCCTCCTTCAGTAGTGGTCGATAGACATTGAGGAAATGAGGACTGGTCAGGCGTCGGTTTTCCTTGCCATCCCGCGGAAAGGGATCGGGAAAGGTGATCCAGATCTCATTGATCTCTCCGGGGGCAAAGAAGGCGTCCAGCATTTCGATCCGGGTACGGAGAAAGGCCACATTGGTCAATCCTTCCCGCAAAGCTACACGTGCACCCTGCCAGATGCGGGCACCTTTGACGTCGATGCCCAGAAAATTACGGTCAGCGAACTGGCGGCCCAGGGCCAGGCTGTATTCCCCGCGACCACAGGCCAGTTCAACTGTCAGGGGATTTGGATTCCCAAAATGATCAGATGCCCACTTTCCCTTCAGGTCCGGGTTCCTTCCATGGGGTCCCGTCAGTGTCGGGTTTTTTGCATCGAAATTCTGATAGACATTTTCAAACCCGTCCAGGTCTGCAAATTTGTCCAGCTTGTTGCGACGTGCCACGTATTGTCAATGTTGATGTAGAAATAAACGTGAGCGCAAAGGTAACCGACCGTGAGACTTTGGGATGGAGGGATTCAGAGACTGAGAGACTATATGACTTTGAGAATTTGAGATGGATGGAAAGGCGGAAAGTGGAAGGCGGAAAGCGGAATCGTGAATTTGGGACCGTTTGACTTTGGGACGGAGGGATTCAGAGACTGAGGGACTATGTGACTGTGAGATTTTGAGACGGAGGGATAGGCGGAAAGTGGAAGGCGGAAAGCGGAACCCTCGAAGACTGAGGGGTCAGGAATCAGGCGCTATTTCGCTTTTGGGTTATTTCGACAGTCAACTATAATCAGGCAAGCATAATTGACCAACCAGGAACTTGGAATCAGGAACGCAGGAACAAAGAATGACTTACCTCTGAAGCAAACGGAATCAGGGATGAAAATGCAATGGCCCTCCATCCGGAGACACCTCAGGTTATACGGTACTGTGCGAAAGACGAACCGCGAAAGGCGAACCACACCGTGGCCTCGGGGCGAATTCCATTCACTTTCTGCCCACCAAATCAAGGCCAAACCTGGAACACCAAAAGAAAAAGCCCTGGTGTGTGACACACCAGGGCTTTCATATTAACCTGTAGAATCAGATTATTACTTCATCAAACCGGACAGTGCACTCAGGCGAGGCAGTACCACAAATTCGGTACGGCGGTTGGCCTGGCGGCTGTCGGTAGTAGCAGGATCTGAAGTGTCAGCGGGAGCGTGCTCACCGCGACCAGCAGCTGTCAACTGATTGGCGGCAACGCCATTCTTCACCAATTCACGAACAACGGAAGTAGCGCGAATAACGCTCAGGTCCCAGTTGTCAGCATAACGGGCAGAAGAAATTGAACGGCTGTCCGTGTGACCTTCAACCATCATGATCAGCTCAGGATTCGCCTTCAGCGTTTCGGCGAGAGTGGCGATGAAATCGCGACCTTCCTTGGACAAGCGGACAGATCCAGACTTGAAGAGGATAGGCTGTGCACCAGTCAGATACATGCGATCATCACGTGTCTGCACTGTCAAACCTGATTTTTCATAATAGCTCAGAGCATTCTTCAGGGCAGTCTTTACGTTGCTGAGTTCAGCACCGCTGGCATCGCTTGCCTTCTTGGCAGCGTCCAGCTGATTCTTCATAGCATCCAGATCCTTCTGGGTGGAGGCCATTTTAGAATTCAGGTTGTCCCGTTCTTCGGCAAGCTGCATTTTTTCAGCTTCCATTGCCTTGAGCTTGTTCTGATAGTCGCTCAGCGACTGGGCCATGGCGTCCTTTTCAGCCATGAGCGCATTGAATTTTTTGGACGATACGCAGGACTGACCTGCAACCGCCAAAACCAACAGTGCGACGAGGAGATTCAGATGTTTCATACTGGAGAATTTGTTTCTTGTTCTTCGTTAGTTCGGCAAAGTTACCATTTTGTTGGAACCAGCAAGAATTTCCATCACATTTACTCGATTCCCTTCATAATATTTTCTTTCTGCATTACAATGGACAACCCGATTTCCCTCTTACTTTTACCGTCAAACCAATAGACATGCATAATTTTCTCATTCACTTTCATTCCGGTTGGCGCTGGATCTTCCTGGTCATGCTGGTGATCGCACTGGTCAACAATCTGATCAAATGGCGCCAGGATGCCACTCAAACCCCATCCGATCAAAAATGGAATCTGTATGCCATGTCAGCGGCTCACCTTCAGCTGATCGTCGGATTTATTCTCTACTTTATGAGTACCAAGGTCCAGTTCGGAGGTGAATCCATGGCCGATCCCGTCCTGCGCTTCTTCACCGCAGAACATGTCCTGACCATGATTATCGCCGTCGTGTTGATCACCATCGGGTATTCACGTGGCAAACGCGCACCTAATGATACCGCCAGGTTCAGGCTTGCTTTCTGGTATTACCTCGGAGGACTGATCTTCATCCTGGCAGGCATTCCATGGCCCTGGCAGGAATATGGAGCCGGATGGTTTTAAAGGGCCGTCAGCACTTGAGTCAATACTGAACCTCTGATCATCAGGAATTTCTTTCCGCACAGCTCGATTCTGCAGGGAGAAATTCCTTGTTCATGACCGATTCTGCTCCTGTTCTGATCCCGTTCATCAGAGCGGATCTACTCCACCGGGACCCAATCAGTTGAAATGGACAAGGCTATCTTTGCCACCATGCGTCCAGCCCGATCGACAATTGCTCTCTTCCTTTGGCTCTCCAGTTTGGGAGGTCTGCTCCACGGACAGGATTCGATACGTGTTTTTCCCGTAGTTGAAGTTGTCGAAGACCGGATCATGGCGTCCCCCGGGCAGCCGGTTCAATTCGCGGATAGCCTGGATCAGCTCTTTGTGTATACCGGCAGCTTGCAGGACCAGTTGCAATTGCGGCCGGCCAACCATCTTCGATCTTATGGGCCCGGTCGGTTGTCAACACTCAGCAGCCGAGGCAGCGGTGCCGGGCAAAATACAACGACCCTGTATGGGCTGAATCTGCTCAATCCGCTCTGGGGCCTTGTCGACTACAGCCAGATCCCCCTCTTCTTCTTTCCGTCTTCCGGCCAGGTATCCGGCAATCAAACCACCCGGACCGGGAATGGCAGCGCTGCCGGTCAGTCTGCCTTGGGAACTGGCCTGCAAGACATTCGACGTTCGGGAGGAGAAGCACAACTCGAAACCGGCAGCTTTGGTACGTGGAAGATGGGACTGGGTGCCCGACTGGCCTTCCGAAAGGAAACGCGGGCCCTGGTCCGTATACTGCATGAGCAAGCTGAGAATGACTATCCCTATACAGATCTTTTTGGCGCAGGAAGACAACTGCCTCACGCCCGTTTCCGGCAGCAGGGAGTGCTCGTTGACGCTCTGTCCAAATATTCTCCCGGCCAGCAAATCGGTGTCACCACCTGGCTGCTGAAAGGTCGGCGGGAAATCCCTCCGACAGCCGCACAAACCTCTTCAGAAGCCATCCAGAAAGATGCTCTGGCCAGGGTCTTATTGCGGTGGCAGTGGCAAACCGGTCGGTGGGTAGGTGGCGTGCGGTTGGCTTATATGAGCGATCTTTTGCATTATACTGATCCCGCCTCCGGTGGCCTGGACAACAAGACCCGATCCAATCAGGAGGAAGTGCAGACCTGGGCTGCCTATCACGCCGGAAAAGGGCATTCCTTCTATGGAGAAACCGGGTATCGTCTCATACAAGGAAGCTCGGATCATTATCCCGACCTCGCAGACGAATCGCGCAGTCATCTCCTACTCCGGTACAGCTGGTCATCCCATCATACGCCCTGGCAGTTGTGGGTTTCTCACCGCACGGAAAAAGCGGCTGAAGAATGGGCCGGGTCCATACCGGCACTGGGTGTCGATTACCAATGGAATCAACTTCGATTGCGAACACATATCAGTCGGCATATCCGATGGGCCGCCTGGGATGATCGGTACTGGGTGCCGGGGGGAAATCCGGATATCCAGCCTGAAAAAGGGTGGGCGGTCGAAGGGGGGCTTCAATGGAGACTGCCCCTGGAAAACAGGACGGCCCTTATGGATATCCAGGGCTACTATCGACGGGTGAATGACTGGATCCAATGGACCCCTCAATCCAGCGGACTCTGGTCGCCTGAAAACCTGTTCCACGTGCAGAGCCAGGGGCTGGAAGCCAGTCTGAATGTGCAGATAAATGAGTGGTTGCGGTACAATTTCCATTATGCTCTCACCCGGTCCAGGCGGCAGGATACAGACGAGAGCCTGGCGACCCATCACCAGCAACTTCCCTATGTGCCGATGCATGGCGTTCGCCAGCAAGTGTATGCCGGGTATGCCGGGTTTACGTGTCGCCTTCGACATCAGTGGACAGATGCCGTGTCGACCCTGGCCGACGGAAGCAGTACCCTGCCTGCCTTCCATCTGGTCCATCTGGATCTGGCTCGTGAGCTGGATTGGGGGCGCCAGCAATACCTGCTGTGGATCCGGGTTGAGAATATTCTGGACCACGAGTACACGCTGGTCAAAAACCTTCCCTTGCCCCGCCGGCAGTTTTCGATGGGTGTACGATGGGTACTGGAATAAGCTGCCGATGCACCTGCATCGCGGATGAACTGCCCGATTCAACTGGTGGACCCGTCATGCCCAAGCTGTCTGGATCAGGTCAAAGAATGGCTTGTCCTGAAGGATCGATCAGTTCCACAAACCCAAATGTTCCAAATGGATCTCCTGGCCATAAAACTGGCGGGTGGTCGCTTCGAATGAAGGTGTATAGTCGGAAACATAAAATCGATGGGGCGGAGCGGGATCGGTCCGGAGTATGTCGGCCTCTTCCAGTCGCTTTTTCACGGCATGGGCTACCACATCCGTAGAATCCAGGATGCGCACTTTTTGATCATACCACGTCTCAATCTCCTTGCGGATGAGGGGGTAGTGGGTGCAGGCCAGCAAGAGTGCCTCAATACCTTCCAGCCTGGGGTCTCCGAGATAGGTGTCCAGGACCGATCTGCTGATGGCGTCATGCACAAATCCTTCTTCGATCATCGGGGCCAGTAACGGGGTGGCCAGGGAGTGAACCTGCATCCCGGGCACCTTATCCCGCAGTCGGGAGGCATATATGCCTGAATTCACCGTCGTTTTGGTGGCGATCACGCCAACATGCTGGTGTCCGGAGCGGACCACTTCTTCGACCAGTGGATCGACAACATTCACAAAAAGTGTCCGGTGTTCGAAAAAATCCAGAAGCACTTCATAGGCGGCTGAGGAGGCGCTGTTACAGGCCACGACGATCAACTTGCACTTCTGTTCGAGCAAAAATTTTGCAATACGCAAACTGTAGTAGCGAATGGCGTCTGCAGACTTGTCCCCATAGGGCATATGGGCCGTATCCCCGAAATAGATGATCTGCTCCTGAGGCAATAAACGCACAACGGCATTGGCGACCGTCAGGCCGCCAATGCCGCTGTCAAAAATGCCGATCGGGCTATTCCTGGTGTCCACTTTATTTCTGGACAGCTGGTTCTTCTTCCGACGGAATGGTGATGCCCATCTTGGTCATCACCATCTGTGTGACATTGAGATTTTCTTCGGCATACAACAAGATCCCGTTACCAGGACTGGCGTCGAAGATGTATTGGTATCCCCCTTCTGCTGCAACGGCATCGATAGCATCCTGCATCTTCTGGATGATGGGTGCGATCAGGCTTTCCTGCTTTTCGGCCACCTTCTGGCGCATTTCCTGTTCCAGAGCTCCGATGTTGGTTTCCAGATCTTGCAGGGCCTTGGCCTCTATTTCCTGTTGCTTCGGAGCGATATCTCCCTGCTGGACTTTGGTCTGCAGTTCCATGCCCTTTTTCTGA
Organism: Bacteroidia bacterium; assembly: GCA_030429045.1. GTDB lineage: Bacteria > Bacteroidota > Bacteroidia > Chitinophagales > Saprospiraceae > JAGNXB01. The sequence continues at coordinate 84,570 of JAUIEA010000001.1, forward strand.
TATTCCTCGATCATGGATTTGAGGCGTGCTTCGTATTGTTTCTGGAAGACTTCCAGGGAGCTGTTGGCTTCTTTGACTTCCGGGAGCAGGCTCATGACCTGGGCGGAATTGACATAACCAAACTTCTGAGCCGAGGCCGTGAGGGCCAGGAACCCGAAGCAAAGGGTGATGATAAGGTGCTTCATGCTTTTCTAATGGTTTCTCTGTGATTGAGGTCCGGATATACATCATCCGGATCCAGATCATCCTCCAACTGGTGGATGGTCAGGGCGCAAAAGTAGGTAAAGCGGTTAATTACGGGCCAGTCTTTGGATAAGATCTTCCGTCTTGTCAAACTGGGGGTTGGCAAAGATGATTCCGGAGGAACTGCTCTTGTCGAAGATAAAGTCATATCCACGCTCATTGGCATACGCCTCGATCATCCCATAGACCTTATCCTGTACAGGCCGGATCAACTCCTGGCGTTTCTTGAACAATTCACCCTCAGGGCCAAACTTTGACTTCTGCATTTCCCGGATCTCCTTCTCCTTGGTCAGGATCTCCTGCTCCTGCTGGGCACGCATCTCTTCACTCATCAGGACCTGTTCTGCCTGGTACTTGTTATACATGCCTTTTACCTTGTCGAATTCCTGTTCGATCTCCTGTCTCCAACGGGCAGCAATTTTATCGACATCTGCCTGGGCAGTCTTATAGTCATCCAGGCTTTCCAGGATCAGATTAATGTCCACAACGGCAACTTTTTGAGCTTGCAGGGTGGTCGCGCTCAGGAGCATGCCAATAGCCAGTATGAGCAGGGTTCTAGTGTACTTCACGTGTGTTCTATTTTAATATCGAATAAAGGTGCACTACTCTAAGCGGTAAAAATACGGTTTTATTGCCTCGGGAAGTCGCACTCCCTGTCCCGAGATGTGACTATTGGAAAAAGCTTAGTCTTTTCTTAACAGACATCATTGTATACCAGTTGGTTAGAGGGTGTGATCAACTCTGATTAGCATCACATTAACGGGCTTTTAACAGCTGTTTTCCCGGCGTAAAATCCGTAGGTTTGTCCAAACGTATGCCTATGCGACCTGCCTGGAAAGGGATTTACCCCGCCTTGACCACACCATTTTTACCCGATGAGACCATGGATTTCCATACCATGGAAAAAAAAGTGGACGACCAGATCCAAAGTGGTGCCGACGGACTGATCCTGGGTGGAAGCCTGGGAGAAGCCTCCACGCTTTCTCCCGACGAAAAAATGGATCTGCTGGATCATGTTGTGACCTATACCGCCGGCCGGGTTCCCGTCATCATGAATGTAGCCGAATCCAGGACTGCGGACGCATTGATCTTTGTACGGAGGGCCGCGGATGCCGGTGCAGATGGATTGATGGTCCTGCCACCCATGCGATACAAAGCTGATCCGGATGAGGTGACCACCTGGTTCAGTGCCATCGCACATGAAACGGATCTACCCTTGCTCCTGTATAACAACCCGGTGGATTACGGCATCGGATTATCCCTGCATCAGTTTGAGACCCTGTTACACATTCCCACCGTACAAGCCGTCAAGGAATCTACCCGCGATGTCACCCAGGTCATTCGCCTTAACAGGGCCTTCGGCGACAGGCTCAAGGTCCTGTGCGGTGTAGACACCCTTGCCCTCGAGAGCCTGATGTTGGGTGCTGACGGTTGGGTCGCCGGACTGGTCAATGCTTTTCCGGATGAAACTGTAGCACTGTACCGGTTGGCCCGACAAGGCGATTTTGACGCCGCCCGACAGATCTATTCCTGGTTCATGCCATTGCTCGAACTGGATATTCATCCCAAACTGGTGCAGTATATCAAGCTGGCTGAAGGGGCAGCAGGTCGCGGGACACCTTTTGTACGCGCACCGCGTCAACCCCTGGAAGAAGACGAACTGAATCGGGTCATGAACGTCATTCACCTGGGCCTGGCTCAGCGGCCAAATCTTTAATCCAAAGAGATCACACATGAAGGATATCACCATACCCGGAGGGAAGGATGCCGAAAAGGCCCGCAAGCTGATGCGTGCTTTCAGCCCGTTGTCCGGGACGGAGTTGAAGGATGAATATCCGGTCACCAGGAGTGAGGAGGTTCAATATGCTGTCGAGCAAGCCATAGCCATATTTCCTGTTTTTTCAACGATGAGCGGTGCTCAACGAGCAGATTTCCTGGAGGCCATCGGGGATGAAATTCTGGCTCTGGGAGATGATCTCATTCAACGAGCGATGGCTGAAACCGGTCTTCCGGAATCCCGCCTGATCGGCGAGCGGGGTCGAACAATCGGACAGTTGGGGCAATTTGCGGCTCAGATTCGAGATGGATCCTGGGTGGAGGCCATTCTCGATCCGGCAGACCCGGACAGAAAACCGTTTCCCAAACCCGATTTGCGGCAGATGCTGCTGCCCATGGGACCAGTTGCCATTTTTGGTGCCGGCAATTTTCCATTGGCATTTTCAACCGCTGGCGGAGATACAGCTTCCGCACTGGCATCAGGTTGCCCGGTGATCCTCAAAGCGCATGAAGGCCATCTCGGCACTAATGCACTGGTGAGTCGAGCCATTCGACTGGCTGCCAAACGAACCGGGATGCCCGAGCATGTCTTCCAATATGTGGTCGGAGATGGTTATATCACCGGTTTGGAGCTCGTGCGACATCCGGGAATCAAGGCTGGTGGGTTTACCGGTTCCTTTTCTGGTGGAAAGGCACTGCTGGAAGCGGCCGGCAAACGACCGGATCCCATTCCTTTCTTTGCAGAAATGGGAAGTACCAACCCGGTAGTGGTTCTGCCGAAGGCCATGGCGTCGAGAGGAGAGGTCATCGGTCAGCAACTGGTGTGGAGCTTTACCCTCAACGCCGGACAGTTCTGTACAAACCCGGGGTTGATCATCGTGCGCGAAGGAGATGGGTTTGACAAGATGATCAAAGCCATGCACGATGCCGTCCTGGACCGCCAGGCAGAGTTGATGTACGGCAAGGGCATCCGGACCAACTATGATACCCGAACCAGGGAGATGCTGCACCAGAAAGGGGTGACCCTGATCGGCAAGGGTCCGGATGGCGGACCCCTGGATGGACAGGCCACCCTGGCACGGGTGAATGCCGTAGACTTTCTGATCCAACCGGAATTGCAACATGAGGTATTCGGACCATTCAGCCTGATCGTCGTCTGTCCGGATGATGCTGCTTTACAACAGGTCCTGCGATCATTGGGCGGCCAGCTGACCGCCACCTTAATGGCTGAAGAAGAGGATATGTCAGGTCGGGAAGCATTCCTTGCGGATCTGGTCAACCGCTGTGGCCGTCTGGTCTGGAATGGCGTTCCCACAGGGGTAGAAGTCAGTCCGGCCATGCATCATGGCGGCCCCTGGCCTGCCAGTTCGGACAGCCGGTTCACCTCGGTCGGGACGCAGGCCATCCGGCGATGGGTGCGACCTGTCAGCTATCAGAACTTACCGGAAGCCCTTCTCCCACCGGCATTACAGTCGCATAATCCATTGCGGATCTGGCGACGTATTTCCGGGGAATGGACCAGGGCGGGGATGTGATCAAAGGCGGAAAGGGGAAGGCGGAAGGCGGAAGGCGGAAAGCGGAAAGCGGAATTGTTATTTCGTTATTTTGAAAAACAATGTAGCAGCATCCTGGCACTCCGTGTTTCGGTTATTTGAATTTGTGATTTGAGCTTTATTTGTTTTTTGGAATTTGTCTTTTGTGATTTGCTTCTCATTTGACCGTTTGATCATTCTTTTGAAAGGCAGTGAAACACTATCCATTTCTTGTTTGGGTCATTTGAATTTGGGATTTAGGATTTATTTGTTTTTTGGGATTTGGGATTTGTCTTTTGTGATTTGACTCTACCTCATGGCGCGTTCAATTTTTCAATGCATTGATGCTCACACCTGTGGCAACCCCGTCCGGGTAGTGGCTCAGGGAGGGCCTGACCTTGTGGGCAATACCATGGCTGAAAAACGACTGGATTTTCTGGCCCATCACGATTGGATCCGACAGGGGTTGATGTTCGAGCCCAGGGGTCATGATATGATGTCTGGATCCATTCTCTATCCACCGCATGACCCGGCCAATGATGCTGCCATCCTGTTTATTGAAACCAGTGGCTGTCTGCCCATGTGTGGCCACGGAACGATCGGAACCATTACCGTTGCGATCGAACAGGAATTGATCTCACCCCGGGAAGAAGGCCTTGCTCGATTGGAAGCACCCGCCGGATTGATCCTGGTCAGTTATGAACGACAGCCATCCGGCAAAGTTTCCTCTGTCCGACTGACCAACGTTCCCTCCTTTCTCGCCGCCTCCGGATTGGAGATCGATTGCCCGGGTTTGGGTTCAATTCTGGTCGACGTCGCTTACGGAGGTAATTTCTATGCCATCATCGATCCGCAATCGAATTATTCAGACATGGCAGATTACGCCCTGTCTAACCTCATTTCCTGGAGTCCGGAATTGCGCCGACGATTGAATGACCGCTATACAGTGGTCCACCCTGACCGAGAAGACATTCACGGGATCAGTCACATCCTCTGGACCGGTCGGCCGACGGTTGATGGAGCCAGTGCACGCAACGCTGTTTTTTATGGCGAAAAAGCGATCGACCGCTCTCCATGTGGTACTGGCACGTCAGCTCGAATGGCCCAATGGGCCGCCAAAGGAAGATTGCATCCGGATGAGCCATTTATTCATGAATCTGTGATCGGCAGTTTATTTACCGGTCGGATCGAACAGTTGACGCAAGTGGGAGAATATCCGGCGATCATTCCCTCCATTGAAGGATGGGCGGTGGTTACCGGATTTAATACCATTCATATTGACCCTGAGGAGGATCCGTTTGCCTACGGTTTTACGGTTGGGTGAGGGGAAACCATTAAAATGGTTTCTTCTGTGGTAAAGGATCCTGACATCCCAGGGTTGAAACCCTGGGCACCATCAATATGTGTTTCACAGGTGTACACACAAGGAGAAGGCAGATATTTGATTCCTGATACCATCGTTCATCTTCACTTTTCTTTATTTATTCAGGGGCCAACCTACTCAGATGGTTCTATAACCTTGGGCTACAGTGTTTTCACATTTGGATATCCAACAAAAAGGCTTTTATCCAATACTGATCTTCTTTCCTCTTGCGTTTTTTCTTCCTGAAAACGTGGTAGCCCGGGGTTTCAACCCCGGGTTAGCCGGTTTTCCATATTCAGGGAATGGTTTTAACCATTTCAATCCCCCAGGCCATGAAGCTTCAAAAATCCGACATATTCTTCCTTAAATGTCATCGTACGATGGTGTTCCTTCTGGGTGAGAATATAATGTCGGATGGTATCCATCTGCGATTTACTCACGGTAAAGGCAGCATAGCCTGTTTGCCAGGCAAATTTGTTTGATAAAAGGTCCTGTTGGTTGATCCAATGTGAAATGCCTCCTTTTACCTGTTTCATGACATCTGAAATAGATCGTTTGGGATCCAACCGAAATAATAGATGTACATGATCAGGCATTCCGCCTATTTCCAGAAGCGGACATGATAGTTCTTCAAGTTGGTGCTTGAATTGATTGTATACCATTTTCTCAACATCTTGGTTGATCAATCTTTGATTGTCCCTGATATGGAATACTGCATGAATGATTAATTGGGTATAGGATTGGCCCATGACATTTGTTTTCCACCTAAAATAAACAATGTGGGGTATTTGTGAAAGAAGGGAAACCATTAAAATGGTTTCTGAAATCGCGTTCATTGAATACCCAGGGTTAAAACCCTGGGCTACGGCTCTATATGTTTCACAGGTGTTCACACAAGAAGAAAGACTTGGATTTGACCCGTGACGAAATCATTTACAATCTTCTCCATCAGACAAACCAGGATTAACCTCCATCAGCGGTCAGGAAACCCTGGGCTACGGCGGTACAGGTTTCGCAGAATTACAGATGAGAAAATTGAATGGTTCAACAATTGAATTGATCCCATTTTCTCAGGTAGAGAATGTCATTTGGCGAATGCATGCATATGCCGCAAACCCTTCTACTAAGCCCAAAAGAGTTCAATGCACGAATTTCCACCCTTAAAACGTGGTAACCCGTGGTATTTTTATGCCTGAGAAAAATTGATACCCCTTGGGAAAACAAACCCGTGATTCTCCATCCTGAAAACGTCGTAGTCCCGGGTTTTCTGCTTCTGCCGGGGAAGGACAACCCCGCAATTTCCCAAACTGAAAACGCAGTAGCCCAGGGTTTTCTTTATCCGCCGAATGAGGAAACCCCGGGTTAGCCGGTTTTCCATATTCAGGGAATGGTTTTAACCATTTCCTTCACTGACGTATTTTATTCCTCCTCACCGAACAGATCGCCCTGCTTGATATCGACATCAAACTCAACGGTATCACCGGGGTGATATTTTTCTGCCTGCGCTGCGGCTGCCTCTGACAATTGAATTTTATCCAATTGATACGGCACCAGTTGATTGCCCAGGGCCTTCCATCCCTTGATGTCGACAATATCCGACAGGTTGGCAATCTCGTGTTGCTTGACCTTCTTTTTATCCCGGTACCAGTATTCGACTTCCACATCCGGCAATACACTTGCAAATAGTAATTTGCTATTCCGGTGATCCGTTAAATACGAGAATTTCTGGCCTGTCGTCGTTGTCTCGATCTGGAATCGCTTGACGAGGGTCCACCCTTTATTGCCGTCATAATGAACGGCTGAGATCACCATATCCGGATGATACTTTCGAATATCGATCACCGTGGTAGGATCGTACCGATTATTCAAGTCAAAATCTGAGATCTCATAACTGCCATCCATATACAGGGTCAGGATCTGATCGCCCGTATCAAAAGCACCGAGGTAGATCCCGCGATCTTCGGTATTCAGGCGGCCACTGGCCTCATCCATCCAGGCTTTCTGGGCACCCAGGGTCGATTTTCCCAGACCGATCTGCTGGATCTTCTTGACCGGATATTTGGTGAGGATATTTCCCTGTGAACTCCGACTCTTGATGGCCAGCTCTGCAAAATCAAATTCGAACTGTTTGTTCTTTGCCCGGCAGTTGGGTGACAGGATCACCTCGATCATTTCAGACTCGCCATTGGGCTGCACAGAGAAGTACAGGACCTTGCTGTATTTCGTGCCCTTGGTCAGGGGGTATTCCTTGTCGCGGGTTACGGAGGTAACATTAAATCGTTTGACATAGGCATTCCCACTATCCCCGTCAAAATAAACAAGGTGATAGGTCGTCCGGTCGTCCTTCTTGTTCCAGACACCGACATGAATGATATCCTTGCCGACAAAGACCTTTTCATCCACCCGGACCACACTGAACGTGCCATCCTTTCTGAAGGTGATAATATCATCTATATCGGAACAGTCGGATACGAACTCATCCTTTTTCAAGCCCATGCCGATAAAGCCATCCTTCCGGTTGACATACAATTTGGCATTATTGGCGACTACCTGACGCGCCTCGATCGTCTCCAGTGAGGTGATGCGGGTTCGCCGTTCCTTTCCCTTCCCGTATTTGGTCTTCAGGTTTTTATACCATTCAATGCTGTAGTCCGTCAGATGAGCCAGATGGTGTTTGACTTCTTCCAGATCTGCCTCGATCTGTGCGATGAGTTCATCTGCCTTGAAGCTGTTGTACTTACTGATCCTTTTGATCCGGATCTCCGTCAGTCGGGTCAGGTCCTCCTCTGTCAATTCACGCATGAGTCGCATCCGCTTGTCATTGGCGGCGGGCTTCATTTCCGGGGTCAGCACATATTTGCGCAAGCCCAGGTCAATGGCATCCAGAACAGCCTCCCAGGTCTCACATTCCTCGATATCGTGGTAGATGCGATTTTCTATGAAGATCTTCTCCAGGCTGGCAAAGTGCCATTTTTCCTCCAGTTCCCCCTTCTTGATCTCCAACTCACGGCCAAGCAGGGTGCGAGTCTGCTGGGTATTATAGCGCAGGATCTCGTCTACGGTGAGGAAATGGGGTTTGTCATCGACGATCACACAGGCATTGGGAGATATGGACACCTCGCAATTGGTGAAGGCATACAGTGCATCCATGGTCACCTCGGGAGAGACACCGGATTGCAGCTCTATCTGGATCTCAACATGCTCGGCCGTATTGTCGATGATCCGCTTGATCTTGATCTTTCCCTTATCATTGGCTTTGACAATGGAATCAATCAGCGAACCGGTCGTGACACCATAGGGCAGCTCCCGGATGATCAAGGTCTTTTTGTCCGGATTTTCAACCGTCGCCCGGACTTTGACCCGGCTACCCCTGCCTCCTCGGTTGTATTCACTCACATCGATCTGGCCACCGTTATCAAAGTCGGGATAGATCTCGAATTTCTTGCCTTGCAGAATCTTGATGGAGGCATCGATGAGCTCGAGGAAGTTGTGCGGGAGGATCTTGGTAGACAGGCCTACTGCAATCCCTTCCACCCCCTGAGAGAGCAGAATGGGAAACTTAGACGGAAGGGTAATGGGTTCCTTTTTCCGACCATCATAAGATAATTGCCATTCGGTGGTTTGCGGGTTGAACAGCACCTCTAGCGCAAACTTGGTGAGTCGCGCCTCAATGTAACGTGAAGCCGCCGCTCCATCCCCGGTTCGGACATCACCCCAGTTGCCCTGGGGATCGATGAGCAGATCTTTCTGGCCCAGGTTGACCAGGGCATCACCGATGGCCGCATCCCCGTGGGGATGGTATTGCATGGTCTGCCCGATGATGTTGGCGACCTTGTTAAAACGGCCGTCATCCATCTCCTTCATGGCGTGGAGGATGCGGCGCTGAACGGGCTTCAGCCCATCTTCGATGGCCGGAACAGCACGTTCGAGAATGACATAGGATGCGTAATCGAGGAAGTATTCCTCATACATCCCGGACAGGGTTTGGAGTTCTTCACCCGGATTGGAGGCCATGGGACGTGGTGTTTAGTGGGCAAAAATAGGGAAAAGGAGGGGGGAAGAGGGGGTATTCGGCGTTCGGTTTACGGTATTCGGTCAACAAGATTGAATCTAAAAATGTCGAATACCATTACGAGGCGAAGCACAGACGATTGAGCGTGAACATTTTAGTTCATGATTATTTCGGAAGAATATCATGGTCGCTCACTATCTGGATAATCGTTCAACTACGAAAGAGAACATCGACTCTCTCCAAGCCTGCTGTCGGGCGACCATCGCAAGACCAATTGGCAATATGCAGTAAAGGCCGTTTGAGTGAAAAGAAAATTGAGGCTAAAGTATAGTCCAAAACCTCGTTTTGGCAATGGTTAGACCGACCATACTTGACCGAACGCCGAATACCCAAATCCGAACAACCGCGTTTAGTCTCTCAGCTTACTGAGAAGCCGCAGAAACTCGATATATAGCCAGACCAGGGTGACCAGCAGACCCATGGCTGCAAACCACTCCATGTATTTGGGCGCCCCGAGTTGCTCCCCTTTTTCAAACATGTCGAAGTCGAGCAGGAGATTCATGGAAGCAATACCGATGATGACCAGGCTGATCCCGATGCCCATGATTCCGCCTTCGTGCAGGAAGGGGACCTGAACGCCAAAAAAAGATAATCCCCAGGAAACGAGATAGACCAGCATGACGGCCATCGTGGCCATGATAATACCGGATCTGAGCCGCTGTGTAACCACAATGATCCTGGCCTGATACAGAAAGAGCATGATGAAGAGCATGCCGATGGTCAGGGAAACGGCCTGGAATACAATACCGTTATAGGCAGCCGCGTACATGGCTGTCACCGTGCCCACAAAGAATCCTTCGGCCAGTGCATAGAGGGGCGCCAGAACAGGCGACCAGGCTGTTTTGAAACTGGCAATGACTACAATGACCAGGCCGCCGATCGCTCCTCCCAGGAGGAACATGGTACTGGGCGTTGTATACCCGATCACGGCTGTACACAACATCAGCACCGCCAGAAAGAGGGTCTTGGTCACCGCCCCGCTGGCGGTCATTGTATGACCATCAGCAGTCAGGATGGCCTCCTGATTGGCAAAGCGCTTCTCGTTGAGAACAGGATTGCTACTTTCACGATTACTGAACAGGCTCATGGCAGATTTTTTCGAAAAGTAAGAGATTCCCCAATCATTTGTACTTCTCCTTGAAGAAAAGAAGATTGGATCCCTCTACTCCTGTAGAATCAGGACTACAGCTCTTCACTCTTTCCATTAGTGAGTTGTCATCAGTGATATGATTCAACTGATATACTTTTCAAAAACATGTATCTTTCATGGTTGTGAATTATTTATGCTTATGCGCGTTTGCCTTTATGTCCTACTTTTCCTCAGCCTTTCAACAGGGCTGTGGAGCCAATCGACTGACATTTCCCGGAAAATTATGGAGGCAAAGGTCTTGCTCAAGGAGAACAAACCTGAAGAATGCCTGAATATCCTTAAAAAAATCAGTAAGGGCATTGCTTCACTAGAACCCTCTCAGCAAACAGATTTATATGAATTGTTGGGATCGTGTCATTCTCGTTTAGGTCAATATGATCAGGCAATCTCAGCTCTTCGATCTGGAATCAATGCAGCTGCAGAAAATGATACGATCAGGGCCCTATTAGAATACCAGATCGGTTTAAGTTATTACCGACAGAGTAATTATTCAGCAGCTACAGAACACATCCTGGTTACACGTGATCTTTACAAACAGATCTTTGGACCCGAATCTACCCAGTATACTGCATGTCTTAATACTCTTGGGTTCTTATACAATATTCAGGCTAATTACAGTGCAGCCGAACGTACGTTCCAGGAAGCCAGACAAATAAATTTACGAACCACAGGTGGTGAAAATATGCAATATGCCAGAATAATAAACAACCTGGCTGATGTCTACACCTGTTTAAATCGTATGGACCAGGCTGATGAACTCTATCAGACATCGTTAAGGATAAAAGAGTCCTTAAGTGGAAAAAATAGTCGGGATTATGCTAAAACACTTTATAATCTGACAGATTTTCAAGCCACTTTAGGCCGGTATGAAAATGCACTGACACTGATCAGAGAGGCAATTTCAATTCATCGCTCCCTTGATCAAACTCCCCAGTCTGAGTATCTTAAATTTCTTGACTACCAAGCCATTCTCACTGAAAAAACAGGCAAAATTGAAGAGTCAGAGAGACTCTTCCTGGAAACACTCAAATTACGCGAAGATATGGGTGCAACTAATCAAGATGATTATGCACTCAATCTAATCAATCTAGGCCAAAATTACTTAAAACAAAATCAGGCAGATAAAACCCTGTTCTACGCCAATAAAGCTGCTCCGTTAATCGTCTCTATTTATGGAGAAAATCACCCCAATTATGGCAATGTACATACACTATTAGGCAAAGCATTGGCCGTACAAGGGAATCTGAAGCAAGCCAGAGAAAGTCATCTAAAAGCCATTCGCATCATTCAAAAGTCACTCGGCAAAGAGCATATTCAGGCATTCCATGCGCAATTTGAGTACGCCCGGTTTCTGCAAAAATCAGGTAGCAAAAACGAAGCTATCCTATTATACAAAAAAATAGATCAAATTCCAAAAGATTACCTGAAACGTACAAGCAGATTTCTTTCCGAAAAGGAACTGAATGATAAAATAGAAGAATATCAATTCTATTCAAGAGAAATGTACAGCTTGCTTCGCGATGTTCCAGACAATCGTGAGTTATCCGGACTTGCATTTAATGCAACTTTATTCTTCAGAGGCTATGTACTCAATAACATGAAGCACATCCGTCAAGGAATCATGAAGGCCCGTCAGGTAAGTGATAAAAGAGATGAGTTGATCTCACTTCATCGACAATTGGAAAACCAATTGAATCAACCTGTTGAACAACGTGGCAATACAGCAGCATTGGAAAGTCAGATATCTGACTTGGAAAGTCAAATTTCCAGGACTTTGGGATCCCTACAAATAGGAACAGAAGATATACACTGGGAAGACGTACAATTAGCTTTGGGTCAGAATGAAGCAGTAGTCGAATACCTGGCTTTTGCAGACCCAGAACGAAAAGATTCCATTTTCTATGGAGCCCTTGTACTTGATGAGTATGGTGAAGCTCCAGTCTATATTGATTTATGCCCCCAATCCACCTTTGAATACCTATTTCCAGACAAACCGATCCTACAATCAGAATACATCAGTCAATTATACGGATTCAGGAACAGAGGTCTCACACCCGAAGATGAGGAACAGATACCATTGGTAGATCTACTGTGGACACCAGTTCAAAAAAAGATTGGATCATCAAAACGGATCTATATCATACCGGATGGTTTTTTACACCGGATAGCTATCGCAGCATTGCCAACCTCTTTTGAAACAGTCGTTTCAGACTCATTTGAACTTGTCCTGAAAACATCCTCTCGAGAGGTCATTTTAAGAGATAATCGAATTCTAAATTATTCTGATAAATCTTCTCTTCTGATTGGCGGTATTCAATACGATGGAGAACAGACTGATCAACTAGCAAGTCGCTCCAAGGATGGCCATCAGTCCTGGCAATATCTCCCATGGGCTGAAAAAGAAAGCCAACAGATCTCACAACAACTAACACAAGCAGGCTACAGAGTAGAATTACTCAGCGGAAATGAGGCAAATGAGTATAATGTAATTCATTCCCTTGGTGAAGAGGAAGGATGGAGAATTATTCATATTGCAACACATGGATACTTTAATGTCGATAACTCGCCAGATAATGGAATTGAAAGCTCATATTATGGTAAAGGTATGACCAATAGCGGGCTGGTCCTCGCTGGGGTCAATCAACTATTTTCAGATTCTGCAAAGCCAAATGAAGATGGACTGCTTTCTGCCTATGAAGTCAGTCGAATGGACCTGAATAAAACAGAATTAGTGGTTTTATCAGCTTGTGAAACAGGCCTGGGAAATATTTCTGACGAAGAAGGTGTATACGGACTCCAGCGCGCGTTCAAACTTGCCGGAGCCGACAAGATAATCATGAGTCTCTGGCAAGTACCCGATCGAGAAACGAAAGATTTCATGGTCACATTCTATACATATTGGCTCAATGACCATTTAACGATCAGAGAAGCGTTCCAAAAAACACAACACCGATACAGAGAACAATTCTATAATCCATATCAATGGGCAGGATTTATACTGCTGGAATAATTAAATATTTAATTAATGAAATCCCTAAGAATACATATCCTAAGCATGCTACTATTGGTGGCTTTATCCACAAAAGCCATAAACAGGGTTGATCAATCAACCACTTGCGACCCTGTTCTGGATAGTCTTGAGTTAACACAATTCTTTCAGGCCATGGATGGCCTGAACTGGACAAACAATACAAACTGGTTGGTCACTGGACAGCCGATTGAAAGCTGGTACGGTATAACCGTTAATAACGAAGGCTGTGTAACGACATTACAGCTTTACGATAACAATCTGAGTGGTACACTCTATGATTTCAATTTCCCCGACCTAAATCACCTTATTCTAAGCATCGGTTCAATTCAAGGCTCTATACCAGACTTTTCCGGCCTTCCTGAACTTCAAACACTATGGATTAACGATAATCTAATTTCCGGAAATTTACCAGATTTTCAGAATACGCCCAAACTGGTTAATATCTATCTCAGCAATAATGACCTTATTGGGACTCTGCCTGATTTTTCGAATCTCACAGCACTTCAAAGCTTGAGTATATGGTCCAACAAGCTAGAGGGCCCAGTCGTAGACTTTTCAAATACGCCAAACCTACTCAATCTGAGCATCAGTAATAACCTATTATCAGGTGAAATTCCAGATTTTGAACAACTGCCTCAATTGCAAACACTTGATCTTCGGGGAAATCAATTATCGGGCAGCATACCGGACTTTTCCAACATTCAAAACTTACAAATATTATTCTTAGGTGAAAACCGATTGACAGGCTCACTACCTGACTTCTCCAATCTTCCTTTTCTAAAAGAATTGAGCGCCTCAGATAACCTGTTAAAAGGTTCAATTCCTGACTTTAATAACCTGCCTCAATTAGAATATTTAAACCTTTCAACAAACCAATTCACAGGTGAAATTCCTGACTTCTCAAAAATACCTCAACTTCAAGGCCAACTCTGGCTGACATCCAATTTGTTATCTGGACCAATTCCTGACTTCAGTAAAATACCCAAACTCACAGGCATATTTCTCCGCCAAAATCAACTTTCAGGACCCCTGCCTGATTTTTCAAATCTCCCTGATTTGACGCTTCTCGATCTATCCTCGAATAAAATAACAGGCCCTATACCAAATTTCTCTTCTTTATTACAATTACAGGCAATTTGGATCGATAAGAATAAATTATCAGGCCAGATACCGGATTTCAATGGATTTCCCAATCTCGACTATCTTCAATTAGACAATAACAACCTGGTCGGCACTCTACCCAGTTTCAATAATATCCCAAACCTATCCTACCTTGGCGTAAACAACAATCTACTTTCAGGTGACATACCTTCCTTTCCAAATGCCGATTACATCCATATTGAAAACAATAACTATACCTTTTCAGATATAATTTCCTCTGGAAATCTGGCATTTTCCAATCTATATTACAACCCCCAGAATCTCTTCTTCCACGATACAACTATAATGGTTGAAAAGAATTCAGATTTTATTATAGATCTGGGCATTGATAATGATCTGACTACAAGTTTTTATTTCTGGGCGAAAGACAGCATGCCCTGGACACCGCCTCCAGGTAATAGCAACAAGTCAAATAAACTCATATTTAATGACCCGGATATAACTGATGCAGGTAGATACACCGTATCTGTCTTTAATCCCCAAGCCGATCAGCTGGCCTTGCACAGCTATACAGTCTCTCTACAAATATGTGATAGACAACATGACTCATTGGAGCTCGTGAAATTGTTTAACAGTACGAATGGAGACAACTGGAAAACCAAGAGTAATTGGTTAGTACCCGGAAAACCATTAGACAGTTGGCATGGCATCCACGTCAACCATTTGGGATGTGTCCATAAAATAGATCTATCAAACAATGATCTTACCGGGTCAATTCCCGTTTTGGACTTAAATACCCTTGACACATTGATTCTGGAACACAATTCATTATCCGACACATTTCCAGACAATCAGACTCCTTTTCTCAAGGCTCTGGATGTAAGTCACAATCAACTCAGTGGCCAACTCCCCGATGCAATGTTCAGCTGGATGAATCTCCATACACTAGATCTAGGATCCAATATAATTGACGGGTCAATTCCCCCCGACCTGGGAGATCTTTGTGAATTGACCACTCTTCGTCTAGATCACAACATATTTACTGGTGAGCTTCCAGAAGCCTTAACCATGCTAACAAAGTTAAAAAAGGGACAGGTTGATTTCCAGGACAATGATATTGATTCGCTTAACCAGAAAATCATCTGGTTTTGCCCATACGGCGATACTATACTCCAAAGTAATCCCAGTTATGACCGTTTCCTTGGCATCTGTAATGTTCAATGCAATGGGGATGAATGGGAAAACCTGGAGAATTATCTATGGGTTGCTGATACTATTAACGCTATCGATTGCCAAGCCAACTGTGCGCACCTGTATGCGCAGGCCGGCTTTTTGAATGTAAGGGGAGTCAGGGTCATGTTTACATTGACAAGATGTTATTCGCAAACTGGTATCAATCCAGTCTTCAATGAAGTGGTACGGTTCTTTGACTGCGGGGGTCATTTATTAGAAACTGTCTATTACTCTGAAGGATCATTTCAAACAGATTTTGGTGCAATCAATGAGGCAGAATTTGCTGCCTTGAATTTTGATATCCAGTGGATTTGTGGTCAAACTCTGGATATCAATACATCATATCAAAACCCCGGACAGCCGCATATAGAAACTGATCTGAATATCACTTCTATGGTTTGCTCACCAAATCCAACTACAGAGTGGATCATTTGCAACGGTATTCCAAAACTCCAAAATAGTAAGATTAGAATTGTCAATTCAATCGGACAACGCATATTGGCTCCTACATCGTTTCAAGGAGAACAAGTCTTTCTTGACTTACAGGGGCAACTTCCCGGTCTATACGTCATAACGATTCAAAGCGATCATACTATGTATATTGCAAAGGTAATCCTGCAATAGTTCCAATTTCTTTGGAATCAAGACCAGCATAATGTTATAAACGAATTCGGACATATGAATTTATCAGTACAGTACATCCTATCCGTCTTGCTTCTCCATATATACCTGGCTGGTCACTCTCAAACCGAACGATCTTCAATTTGTGATCCATTACAGGATAGCCTCGAACTGGTCAAATTCTACAATGCCTTTGATGGGGACAATTGGAACAATAATACGAATTGGCTCAATCCCGGCATGCCCATTGAAACCTGGTACGGTGTGAACATCCACCCGAATGGCTGTGTCCAATCCATTTATCAATTATCCAATAACCCCGCTGGTGAAATCTATGAACTGGACTTCCCTGAACTGGAAATTCTATATATTTCAATCGGTAGTATTACCGGAGCTCTCCCGGACTTTCAGTTTTTACCACAACTTGAAGAATTACGGATTTCTAACAACAATCTTTCCGGATCCCTTCCAGATTTTTCTTCATTGAATGAGCTGCATATTATTGATCTATCATCCAATGACCTTGAAGGAGAGGTCCCCAACTTCCAATCCACTCCAAAACTGGAACAACTCTTCATCGGTCGAAACAACTTTACCGGAACACTGCCTGACTTCAACAACCTGGACTCTCTGTTCCTCCTCTATGCTGATAACAATCAATTCTCTGGCTCTCTTCCCAACTTTACAAAATTGCCCTCACTGGAGCAACTTGTTCTCACTTCCAATTTGTTCATTGGAGAAGTTCCCGGGTTTTCGGGTATGCCCTCTCTCCGATTCATCGACCTAGGATTCAATCAGCTCACAGGGCCATTGCCATTTTTTGAAAACAATCCTGAACTGGAACGGATATTCTTGACTAAAAACCAACTTACAGGCGCCATTCCTGATTTTCAATCGATTCCCAAAGTATATGATCTGTCACTGGACTTCAATCAATTATCGGGCAGCATTCCCGATTTTTCAAATCTCCCTGACTTGGTCTCATTGAATGTGGGTCATAATAGTCTCACAGGTTCAATCCCCGACTTTTCTTCTACACCCCTATTAGAATTTCTTAATTGTAGTTATAATTTTCTAGTTGGAACAATTCCCGATTTTTCAAAAATACCAAATCTGGTAAGTTTAGATGCACAATCCAATCAATTATCAGGTCAAATCCCGGATTTTTCGAACCTTCTTTCCCTGAAGAGATTGTATCTCACAAAAAATGAATGTTCAGGGACAATACCAGAATTTGACAACTGTCCAGATATGGAACAGATCTATTTGGGAAATAATCAATTGACGGGTACGATTCCAAATTTCACATCACTACCTCTTGTAACCTGGCTTTACCTGAATGACAACAATTTGGATGGAATCATTCCAGATTTTACAAATTTACCAAATTTATTCTCCCTCAATTTATCCGGAAATTTATTGACTGGAGACGTGATCAATTTTTCGTCCTTACCCGAACTTGAATACCTGTATCTGAAAAACAATAAGCTGGATGGACAGATAGCAGACTTGCAATTGTCACCTAAATTACGGACAATCGATCTATCATTCAATCAACTTTCCAGTACAATTCCAGATTACTCCCAACACGGGAATCTAGCCTATCTTTCATTAGAGGGGAACAATTTATCAACCCCCATACCTGCCCTACTAAATTCATCAGTGAATATCAAGAACAATAAATATACATTCTCTGAAATTCTGTCTTCTGGCAATTTGGCCACTACAAAAACATTTGAATACAGCCCACAACAGCTCATTTACATAGACACGACTATTCTTGTCCTGTCAGGAGAAGATGTCCAATTCGATCTGGAGATCGACCCGGCCGTTACGACAAATGAGTATCTCTGGTCAAAAGATGATCAATACTTGTTTCCAACTCCTCCACCGAATGATCCAAGCGAAAATATTTTTATTCTCCCTGAAGTGACCACCGCTGATGCTGGACGATACACTGTTCGGGTGACCAATAGCGAGGCACCCTCCTTGTATCTCTATAGCAGGCCAATTTCGCTCAGAATCTGTGACTCAGAACAAGATTCCCTCGAATTGGTCAAATTATATAGTTCAACAGATGGCTCGAAGTGGATAAATAATCAGAACTGGCTACAATCAGGTATGCCTATTTCCTCATGGCATGGTATTACTGTTAATTCACTTGGATGTGTTCAAAAGATCGACCTGGCATCCAATGCCCTTTCTGGCACACTGCCACAGCTGGACCTGAATACACTGGATACACTCATCCTGGAATATAATGATCTAATTGATTCATTTCCGGAAATAAATACTCCGTTCCTTAAGGCTCTTGATGTGAGCAATAATCAACTATCAGGCGATTTTCCGGATGTTCTGACCAGTTGGATGAATCTTCATACATTGGATTTAGGATCCAACATAATTGATGGTTCCATTCCTCCAGACTTGGGAGATCTCTGTGAATTGGAAACACTTCGACTGGATCATAACCAGATCAACGGTGAACTCCCTGAGGGTTTGACCATGCTGACTAAATTGAAACAGGGGCAGGTGGATTTCAGTGACAATGAGATTGACTCATTGACACAAAAGATCATTTGGTTCTGTCCATATGGAGATACTATCCTGGAGGTCAATCCCAGTTATGATCGCTTCCTTGGCATTTGTAATGTGGCCTGTACCGGTGATGAATGGGAATCATTGGATGACTATCCCTGGATAGTCGATTCGCTAAACGCCATCAGCTGTACCTCTGAAGACTGTATGGCGAAGAAGACGACAGCCGGCTACGTCGATGCCAGAGGCATTACTGTATTCTATATTCAGCGAATCTGCTATAGTCAACTTATTCCTGAACCGAAGTACCTGATTGATATCAGCCTCTATGATTGTGCTGGAAATTTACTGGAATTCCGGACCTGCGATCAAAGTAATTATTGTGCAGAATTCGGTGCATTAACATCTGAAGAGTTTGATGGATTGAAATACAATGCGGTCTGGACATGTGGAGACGAGCTGGAGATCATGACTGTCTTTGAGGAACCGGTTGATCCAGGGTTCAACAATGATTTTCTATCCATCCCCTTGGTTTGTTCTCCCAATCCTGCCAATGTCTTCCTATCCTGTACATTGCAGAAGATCTCTTCACCCCAGACCTTACAAATGGTCAACATGCTTGGCGTTTCCATACCTGTTCGATATCAATTTGATGCCGATACAGCTAGAATTGAATGCTCGGATGCTCCGGCAGGGATCTATTTTATCCTGATCAAAGGAGAATCCGGGCAATCCATTGCAAAAGTGATCATTGAATGATCCGGTCCCTTATTCCAAACCTTCAAAAATCAAAACATACATGGCTTACTTCACCCCTGCCTTTATCGATTTTTTCCACCAGCTGGAGATCAACAACGACCGCGACTGGTTTCATGCCAACAAGTCCACTTATGAGAAAGTGGTGAAAAAGCCTTTTGAGAAATTTGTCGGTGATCTGATCGATCGAATGCAATCGGTTGATCGCAATATCCTGATCACCCCCAAGGATGCCATCTTTCGGATCTACCGGGATACCCGATTCAGCAAGGATAAAACGCCGTACAAAACCCAGGTCAGTGCGATCATCAGCCCGGGTGGGCGAAAGGATATGGACTATCCGGGAATGTATGTCGAATTGAGTGGTAAACATGTTCGGGTATACAGCGGGTCGTACAAGCCAGATAAAAACCAGCTCCAGCAGATCCGGGAAAAAATTATTACAGAAGGAAAGCGATTTCAATCCTTGATCTCCGATCCGGACTTTGTCAAATACTATGGAGAAGTGCGCGGCGAGAAATACAAGGTACTCCCCAAAGAGATCAAGGCCGAAGCCGAAGAGCAACCCGTTCTTTTCAACAAGCAGTTTTATTATTTCAGTGAATGGAAGCCTGAAATTGTGACGAAAGAAGACTTCCTGGATCAGGTCATGGCTCGATATCAGGTTGCTCGTCCACTCACAGCGTTTCTGATCGAAGCACTTGCATCCTGAATTTTTCGTTTTCTGTATATCACGCTACACCTCAACTATGACAGGCTGCCGAATTCTCTTATTTGTGCTGGGAATGTGCATCTCTTGTGGAACGGTCCAGGCACAAAAGATCCTCCAGATCGAAAAGGCCAACAGCCTGAAAACCTGGCGCTTTCATGTGGGTGATGAACTCACCTTCAGCGATGTCGGTGCCCCGGATCAGTTTTACACCAGAATGATCGTCGATCTGTTTCCGGAAATTGGTATTATTCAGCTTACAGATGTCGCCCTGCATCTCGACTCCATAGCTGTGATCGCCTTTCCCGGCTCCAACAACTGGGCCAAAGGACTTGGAAATACGTTGTTGACCTTTGCCAGTGTATGGACGCTTTACAGTCTCCTGGACAGTGTGATCAACTCCCGTGAGCCCGCCCCTTTTCAATATTATGCAGGTGGTGGTGCATGGGTCGGAGGTGCTGCATTGCGATGGGGAATTCCTGAAACCAAAAAATCGATGGGCAAACGATATCGGGTCCGATTACTGGACCTGACGTTCTATCCCTCCCAGCAATAACCCTTTCCTGTATTGGAAGGATGATCCGCATTTTCAACCCTTGAAAGGGTTCCTTTTCTAACTTTTTCGCTTACGGGTAAACCATAAATGAAAATGACCGGTAGGCTGTTGGTGTCCGGATCTGTAAATAATGCACACCAGCTGGCCACGAAGCACCGGGCTGCCATTGAATTTCCCGGTATCCATCTACAATTTCATGATCCAGAAGATTTGACAAGGGCTGCCCCAGTGCATTGACCATCCGAACATGCATTTGGATGGGCTCCCTCACATCCAATACCAGGACATAGCCACCCTGTTGATCGGGTCCGTGTAACTTCACCTGGTCATCGGATAAGCTCAGATCTTCCCTTCCGGATATCGTGGTGGTCCGCAAGCGTACGCTATTGGGATCCTGCAAGCCTCCGGCTGTATTGAAATGACCCAGAGATGTACCTGTAGAGTCAAACCGGTGCACAACATCGACCCCCCAATCGCCGATCAGGACATCTCCGTTGGGCAGCGTCGCCACGCCTTCTGGATTGACCATTCCCGTCGCCCAGACACCCTTATATAATCCGGCAGGGCTATATCTCAATACATTTCCTACAGTCCAGTCTGTGATATACAGATCACCCCCGGGGCCCCACCAGATATTGGTTGGCCCCTGCAGTATTGCGGAGTTGATAAATGTACCCTTGTCCGTACCATCCGGTCCGAAACGATGAATGATACCATTCCCCCCGTTACCATACTGAGCGATATAAAAATCACCATTGGCATCCCAAATATGACCCAATCCATTGGGTACGCCTACTGCCGTAAACTCATCCACAAAATCCCCTTCCAGATTAAATCGGACAACCTTGTTCTGGGTTGCACCCCATTGCGTTACATAGATCAGACTATCCGGGCCAATGGACATTTTAGAAGGCGTTGCCAGATTATATCCACTGCTGAAGTTTCCAAGATACGCGCCCGACTCCCCATCATACATCTTGATCGCCGCATTCTGAAACCCCGTGACCAAAACCCGGCCATCCGGGTGAAAGAGAATATCCTCTGTTCCAGAAAGGCCACCAAGCCCGGGAGACACAAAGTTTCCCAGATAGGTGCCATCCGTTTCGAAGGTTTTTACAGCATTGTTCGCTCTGCTGCTGACATAAACCGTCAGCATTTCCTGCGCAGAAAGGGCAGTCAGAAGAAGCGAAAGAAGAAGGGTCCAGATAGAACGCATCAGATTCAATTGAGATGAATCCAAAAGATACGCCAACGAGGAAAAGAATCAGGTACGCCTGTTCCCGGTTTTCCAGTCCACTATGTCGGTGAACAGACAAATCATCGGAAATTGATCGCTGGAATCAGGTCGTCAGTGCATCCTGGCGTTCATATAGACCGGAAGGGGAAATCATAACATCTTCTTGATCCTCGCCATGTCGCGAGCCTGATCCTTGGCTTTGATCGAATCCCGCTTGTCATAGGTATTCTTTCCCTGGGCAAGGGCGATCTCCAGTTTGGCCAGTCCGCGTTGATTGATATACAATCGAACCGGAATAATGGTCAAACCCTTTTCCTTGACTTTTTTCTGGAGTTTATTCAATTCTGTAGACCGCAGCAACAATTTGCGCAATCGACGAGGGTCATGATTGAAGGACGTCCCCAGTTCATATTCCGCAATGAACATGCTTTTGACAAACAGTTCATTCTGTTTGAAATAACAAAAGGCATCATTCAGGTTGGCAGCTCCTTTCCGCAGGGATTTGATCTCCGTTCCGGTCAGCATGATACCGGCTTCAAAGGTCTGGATGAAATGGAATTCATACCGGGCCCTTCGATTCACGATTTCCATGATGGGTTTCTCCTCCTGCTTCATGACTCAGCCCGTTGATAAGTAAAGGTCAATTTACGGTCTCCCCCCTCTACCCATGCCAGAAGAGTACCATGTTCACCACGTTCATAGACGATGCGTTGTGGAAAATCGTGTTCCGGGTTCTCGAACACCAGCCGGCCTTCGTCACATCGGGTCAAGACAAATGCGACTGGTTGATCCCCATTTTGACCCGTGACCCGAGCCACAAAAACCCCTTCTCCGCCTTTGATCTCAAGACTCATGTGCTCCAGCAGGCTGGTATCGCCATCAGCGATAGCAAAGGACCTCCCCAGCAGCCGGGTATCGCTATCAACCGACCAGGTCTCATAGATGTCCTGATCTTCCATTTTCCAGGAGCCGGTCAACCAATACAGTTTCCCTCCATCCAGACAGGATGAACTCCCCTCTTCCAGCATGCAGCTGGAAAAGACCGATACCAGAAGGAGACTCGTGATCATGCGCATAGCCCGCAAAGATAGGGCGAATTGACTTCCACGACCAGAAGTCTTGAAAAAACAGGCTTCCAGGACAAACATCTCGATCATTTTCAGCCAAAAGCAACCAATTATGGTATTTTTCCATCACCATTAAACGCGGAGGCTTTTCCGGAGTCCAAGCATCCGAGTACCTCTCGTTCACATCACAATGAATGTTTTTATGCGCCACCTTCTACTTCTGGTTTTTGGAATGACCGTTCAACAGGGATTTTGCCAGGAGCTGCCCTCTGCCATGCATTTCGATCCAAACACCCACATCCTGTCGGCCAATGGCCAGTTGACCGGGGGTGTTTACGATGAATCCGTGATCCGGTCCATCAACCTGGAATTTGAACAACCCAATTTCTGGAACCTCCTGACCCAGAACAAGACGGCCCAGATTGATATTCCAGCCACCATGACCGTAGACGGAGAGGCATACCCCAATGTGGGCGTCCGGTTCAAAGGGCAAACCTCGTATTCCCAACTGGGCGGCTCTGACAAAAAGTCCTTTAACATCACCCTTGATTACCTGGATCCCGACCAGAACTGGGGCGGGTACGAAACTACCAACCTCAACAATGCCTTCCAGGATCGGTCGTTCATGCGCGAAGTGCTGTATCTCCATCTCCTGCGAAAGCATATTCCCGCTGCCAAAGCCTGCTATGTTCATCTCACCATAAATGATGAGAACTGGGGGCTATATCCACATGTGCAGCAGATCAACGGCCAGTTTCTCAAGGAATGGTTCTTCAGCAATAATGGCACTCGCTGGCGTGCTGACAAACCACCTGGATCCTCCCCTGGCGGACCTCCGGGCCCCATGTGGGGTGATGGCACTGCGGCCTTGAATGACCTTGGACCGGATACGACCGAATACCAGAAATATTATACCCTGAAAACCGCAAACAAAGACAATCCATGGGATGACCTCGTCACTGTCTGTGATGTCCTCAACAATACACCCCTGGATCAACTCGCTGCTGTCATTCCCGACTACCTGGACCTGGATCGGACCTTATGGTTTCTGGCTTCAGAAATCCTGTTCACGGATGATGACGGGTATGTCTATAAAGGCAAGATGGATTACTATCTCTACTGGGATCCTGAAACAGGACGGATAACCCCCCTGGAGTTTGATGGCAACAGCCCGATGGCCACCAACAAGATCAACTGGAGCCCATTTTATAATGCAGATAAGGTCAATTATCCTTTGCTCAATCGTTTGCTTGCAGTCCCCAAAATTCGGCAGCGCTACCTGGCACACTTCCGCACATTACTGGCCGAATCTTTTGATCCGGCGATCGTCCACCCCCTGATCGATCAGTATGCATCCTTCATTGATACCGAAGTGCAGGCCGACCCCAAGAAGTTGTATTCCTATGCCAACTTCCAGAGCGAGACGAACGTCCTGAAGAACTTTTTCAACAATCGCTTTGCTTTCCTCCAGAACAATAATGAGATCGCCCAACCCGCACCGACGATCAGTAATGTGATCATGTTGAGCAACGAGGGCGAGTGGAACGCGCCCAAAGGGGATGAAGAAGCCGTGATCCGGGCGGAGGTCTCCAGCACAAATGGTATCTCTTCCGTAAAAGCCTATTGGTCAGATCAGTTAACCGGCAATTTTTCTGTTGTCCAATTGTATGATGATGGCTTGCACCAGGACGGTGACGCCCAGGATGGCATCTTTGGCAATGTGTTGCCCGGTATGAATGCCGGTTCATGGGTGCGATTTTACGTAGAAGCGGCATCGGACAACCCGGACAAATCCGTTTCCTATTCTCCGGTCGGAGCCGAACATGATGTCTATCTCTTCCAGGTAGAATCCAAACTGGCCAGCAATCCGGATCTCGTCATCAATGAACTGATGGCCAGCAATGATATGACGGCCATGGATGAAGCGGGTGAATATGAAGACTGGATCGAACTCTACAACAAGGGAACAGTTGAGCTGGACATCAGCGGATACTACCTCAGCGACAAGGCTGACAATCTGACCAAGTGGGTCTTTCCGGACAATACCACCATTCCGGCAGATGGATACCTGATTGTCTGGGCAGACGAAAATGGCAGCGAAGGACCGCTGCATGCCAACTTCAAACTCTCGGCGTCCGGAGAAGCCCTCTACCTTTCCAATCCTGATCTGGAATTGGTGGATGAGGTCATCTTCGGCCAACAGGAAACGGATATGGGATATGCCCGGATACCCAACGGCACAGGATCATTTGTGATCCAGGAACCAACCTTTGCTGCGAATAATGAAGGTCCTTCAGCCATTGACCCCAATGGTACAGATGTGCTGACCTGGCAATTTATTCCCAACCCTGCCAGCTCATGGCTCTATCTGTCAGGAGTGACTGACGAAGCCATCACCATTCGCAATATCACCGGGCAAGTCATGTGGTCAAATACGGGAGAAGGCCTCCAATCCATTGCTGTTGCAACCTGGCCAAACGGTGTCTATATCGCACAATCCGGACCTGTCGTCCAGCGTCTGGTGATTCAGCATTGATGATGGAGGGGAGGAGTCGAGGAGGGGAGGAGTCGAGGGGACTGAGGGACATAGTGACGAAGAGATTCTCTGAGACTCTGTGGAACTCTGTGCCCTCTGTGGTGATGTAAAGACGGAGTGACGAAGAGACGGAGTGACGAAGTGAATTAAATTTCTCCAGGATTTCTTTGCGCCCAGACGATCCCGCTCATTGCGGGATATCTGGATCCGGACTAATACGTCCGGGCCTTAAATCTTCCCGCGCCATTGCACCCAGACGATCCTGTCTGGATCCGGACCAAAGCGTCCGGGCCTTTGCGAGAAATGGATCGCACAAAGGCCCAGACCCCGGGCACTCGGGGTGGTCTAGATCCGGACATGGCCCCAAGGGTTCGGGGCCATCGTCCGGGCGCTGTGCCGCAAAGGGGAGTCATGCTTTTTTTGAACACTTTGCTTTTACGAATGGCATTCGTCTTCATTATTTGGCGATGCGAGAGCGCGCAGAGAACCTTTGAATTATTCAGAGTTATCACCTTCCAGCAATAGGTTGTCCACATTAAACGAATAAACCCATAACCGAATAAACGTTTTCTACTCTGTGGTGAATTTGAGACTCTGTGACCTTGTGACTATGAGACTCTGTGCCCTCTGTGGTGATGAAAAGACGGAGTGACATAGAGACTGAGAGACGAAGTGAATCTGATTTCTCCAAGAACTCTTAGTGTACTCCCTCTACTTCAGAACACCCTCAGGGGCTCAGGTAGAATTTCTTTTTCACCGCTCCAGTGTCCTTAGTGACTTAGTGGTAAATCGGAGACCGTGGGACGTTGAGACCATGTGACTCTGTGAAATTCTGTGGTGGTGAGAAGACGGAGTGACATAGAGACTGAGAGACGAAGTGAATCTGATTTCTCCAAGAACTCTTAGTGTACTCCCTCTACTTCAGAACACCCTCAGGGGCTCAGGTAGAATTTCTATTTCACCCCTACAGTGTCCTTCGTGACTACGTGGTGAAACGGAGACCGTGGGACGTTGAGACCATGTGACTCTGTGGTCTAAAATCTCTTAGTGGGCTTCCTCCACTTCAGAAGACCCTCCAGGTCTCTAGTATAATTTCTATTTCACCGCTACAGTGCCCTTCGTGACTAAGTGGTGATTAGATCCAAAATCTCTTTGCACCTTCATTTATTTGCGCCCCTTGCGTCTTTGCGAGACACCCTAAGTATTCCCAATCCAGAGTCTCAAATTGCATTCCTTCCGATCACAACCCAAATTGAGTACATTAGACAGTCTAAATGAGTGTCTTATGAGATCGGGCTTACGCCTTACCCTTTTCCTGTTTTGCTTGCTGGCTGGTCAGTTTGGCTATACACAGGTGGTCATCAACGAGTTTTCAGCTGCCAACCTGACCACCATAGCTGCCAATACCGGAGAATATGAGGACTGGATCGAACTCTATAACCCCGGACCCGGAGCGGCAAATCTCGGTGGATACCACCTCAGTGACCGGGTCAACAACCCGACCAAATGGGTCATCCCCAATGGGGTGTCCATCCCTCCAGGAGGGTATATGGTCTTTTTTGCCTCCGACGAAAACGGCATGCTGCTCGGACAGCATCATACGAGTTTCAAGATCACCCAGACCGACCCCAAGGAAGCCGTGGTCTTTGCCGATCCGGCAGGGGCCATCCTGGACTATCATGAGATCGACATCCCCAATCAGCAGAACCACAGCTGGTGCAGATTTCCAGATGGCGGACCCTGGAACCTCGGCACCAACCCCACCCCCGGGTCTACCAATAACTCGACTTATTCCAGCTATGGCCCCAGCCCGACTGCAGATGTCGAAGCCGGGTATTACCCGGGAGCCATTTCTGTCACCCTGACATCAAGCATTCCCGGTACCATCCGCTATACCACCAATGGCACTACTCCCGGTGCCGGGTCTCCGGTGTACAGCGTACCCATTCCCATCAATTCAACTACAATCCTGCGCTGGTTTCTCATTCCTGATGATCCGACCATTCACCCTTCAGCTAAAGAAACGAACAGCTACTTTATCGGTCCGGACAAGCATGAGCTGAAAGTGGTCTCCATATGTGGAGATAATCTCCAAACCCTGTTGACTGGTTCTTCGATCAAGCCACAGGGAAGCTTCGAGCTGTTTTCAGAAACGGGCACCTTCATTGATGAAGCCAGTGGCGAATACAACCGCCATGGCAAGGACTCCTGGGCCTACGCACAGCGGGGGATCGACTATATCACCCGGGATCAGATGGGCGTGGATGACGAGATCCACTATCCTCTTTTTCCGCTACAGAACCGGAAAGATTATCAGCGCCTCATCATCAAGGCAGCAGCGAATGACAACTACCCCTTTATCAAGGGTGCTCACATTCGGGATGCTTTTGTACATGAACTGGCCCAGCGTGCCGGCATGAACCTGGATGTCCGCAGCTATGAACCTTGCATTCTCTATGTCAATGGCAATTACTGGGGTGTGTATGAGATCCGGGAAAAGGTGGATGACAAGGACTACACCAAACGCTATTACGGTCTGGACGGGACCCAGATCGATTTTATCAAGACCTGGGGAGGGACCTGGGCCGAATACGGCACCACTGCCAACTGGAATGCCTTGCGCAGCTATATCCTGGCCAATGACATGACCATTCCAGCCAACTTTCAATATGTCGCCGATCGCCTCGATATGCTCAGTCTGGCCGACTACTTCATCATCAATATCCACACCGTTTGCAAGGACTGGCTCAATTGGAACACGGCCTGGTGGGGTGGTGATGACGGCCAGGGAAACAAAGTCAAGTGGCGCTATACCCTCTGGGATATGGATGCCACCTTTGGCCATTATATCAACTATACCAATGTCCCCAATACAGGACCGGCTGCCGATCCCTGCGATATCGAAAAACTGCCCAATAATTCAGACCCGCAGAGCCATGTCGATGTGCTCATGAAGTTGTTCGACAACCCGGACTTTCACGACCTCTATATCAACCGTTACGCCGATCTGAACAATACCGCCCTCAGTTGCTCATCTATGATCGACCTGCTTAACGAACTGATCGCCCGGATCGAACCGGAAATGCCCCGACAGATCACCCGGTGGGGAGGCACCATGGCCGAATGGCAAGCAGAAGTACAGGAGTTACGCGACTTTATCCTCAGCCGGTGTGTAGAGATCGAAGATGGCCTGACCGATTGTTACCAGCTCTCCGGACCCCATGAACTGACGGTCATCGTCATGCCCCAGGGCTCCCCCAATAATGTCCGTATCAACACACTGAATCCGACCCAATATCCCTTCCTTGGCAAATACTACGGAGGTGCCGACCTCGATCTGACCGCCATCCCGGATCCCGACTGGGCCTTTGTGCGCTGGGAGACCGACTCCCTCGACCTCGGTCCCGACCTGATGGCCAATCCTGTAGATGGCAAGTTAAACGGACCGGATACCCTCTGGGCCTTCTTCGAACCCATCTGCATGCTGGGCGTCGAGATCCTTCCGCCCAAGAAAGTGGCCCTGGATTGCTATACCGATCCGGTGGTCCTGAAAGGTGTCGCCTTTGATGGCAGTGACCAGTACACCTGGACCTGGACCGATGAGAACGGTACCATCCTGCAAAACGGCATGACCGATACACTCACGATTACCGCCCCCGGATGGTACACCATGGCTGTCTGGGATGAGCAGTTTCAATGTGAGCGGACGGACAGTTTCGAGGTGACCGACAATCGGGTATATCCCGTTCCCGATCTGACCGATCCGGCCCTGTTGACCTGTGTGAATACAGCGACCACCCTGGACGCCTCTGCTTCCGGCAATGGCCTGACATACAGCTGGAGTGGCCCCTGTACCCAGGGCAACCCCAATCAGGGCATGGTCGACGGGACCTGCCCGGGCTGGTATTCTGTCATCGTAACCGATCCGGCGAATGGCTGTTCCTCCATCGATTCGGTGGAGATCCAGCAGGACATACAGCCCCCTCAGAACATTGCGCTTTCCACCTCAAAAGACACCCTTCCCTGTCTGGGAACCGGAGTGGTCGCCACCCTGCAAGGTCCGGGCCTGAATCAGGGTTACATCTATGCCTGGACCAGTACAGGCCAGATATCCGGCGATCCATTGTCTTCACAGATCACAGCCCTGTCTCCTGGATGGTTTGTCGTACAGGTGACCAACCCGCTGAACGGCTGTTTTTTCAACGATAGCATCCTTGTCGTACCCGCGTTGGACCTCTCCCTGACCATGGATTTTACCCTGGTCCAGCCGTCCTGCGACCTGGCCAGTGATGGCAGTGTCCTCATTGACAATATCCAGGGAGGAACCGCTCCCTATACCATCGAACACCTGAATACCGGAGCGCTTGCCGTAAATGGTCTGCTCTCCGATCTCTCTCCCGGCAATCAACCCATCCGTATTACCGATCAGGCGGGTTGTGCTGCCGATACCCTGGTGAATCTCACGCCCCTGCCGCTGGCTGACTTCAATGTGCTTTCGGCTCCGGCGGGCTGTACCACCGCCCAGAATGGCAGCCTGACCATCCAGAATATCCAGGGCGGTGTCGGACCCTTTACCTATGAGATCCAGCCGGGTGGTTCCAGCCCGGATCCTCTTTTTGATGGTCTTGCCCCCGGCACCTATACACTGATCCTCCACTATGCAGGCGTATGTTTTGTCAGCGCGAATGCCGATGTCGGCACCCAGCCACCATTCCCGCTGGATGCAGCGTTGATCTCACCCACCTGTGCAACGGCCACCAACGGACAGATCACCATTTTAACCGGTGGAGGTGAGCCCCCATTTTCCTGGTTTCTGGATGGACAGATCGGCACTGGCCCTGCCTTTACCAGTCTGAATCCGGGGTCCTACCTGCTGTCTGTTGTAGACGCTGCGGGTTGTACCTCCGAATCCCAGGTCACCCTGGATCTGGGACTGCCGCCCTCAATCGATCTCGGTCCTGACAAAACTGTCCTCCTGGGTGATTGGGTCGATATCCATCCTACCATATCCGGGACAGCTGCCTCCTTGACCTGGCCCGGTTTTGCCTGTCCGAATTGTCCCAGCCTCTCCTTCCAGGCATGGATGGATACCACGGTTACTGTTTTGATGGTGGATGATGGAGGTTGTACCGCCTCTGATGATCTGATCGTCCGGGTGAAAGCCAGGGAAGAGATCTACTGGCCCGGTGCCTTTTCACCCAATGGAGATGGCATCAATGATCTCTGGTTGCCGGTGGCCCTTTCGCCACTGGCAAAACTGGTGGACATGGGCATCTACGACCGATGGGGAAACCTGGTGTATTCACGTTCAAATACCACCTTGAATGATGCTTCATCCTGGGATGGGACCATGAACGGCGACCCATGCCAAAACGGGGTTTATGTCTACCGCTGTCGCATCCAGATCGAACCGGGAAAGGTGATCGAGCGGGCTGGGGAGATCTTGTTGATCCGCTAGAAAGCTGGTCGCAGCGTATGCAGATGATTGATCAACGGCGTCTGTGACAAAGTGCCAGACAGGTCCAGCCATTTGACATAGACCTCGAAGGCTTTCTGCTCCAGATCCAGGATGCGCAATGCATATTTGATCCTGGCTTTTTTTGCTTCCAGGATCAACAATGGTTCTGTCGAAAGCCCGGGCAATGCTCCTGTCTCCATTTTCTGAAGAAAGCTGTTTGCCCATTGTTCTTCCTGCATCTGCTTTTGCTGGCGCAGAAGCTCGAATTCCACCCGGAGATCATTAAGGCGCTGATGGGTCTGGCGCTGAAGGCTGGTGATCTTTTGCTCCGATTCCAGTTGTTCCAGCGCCAGCTCCTGTCGTTTGACATTCCCTGCCTTGGCGTAGGGAATATTCACCCCCATGCTGATGCTGAATTCTTCCCGGAAGGGATCTTTGGGATCCTGCTGGTAACGGCTCTGGACAAAATCCAGGACCTTCTCCCGTTCTGCCTTCTCGACCCGTTGCTCCATCTTGACGGCGTCCAACTTGCTCTGGGCGATCATAATCGGAGTAGCGGGTTCCTGTGGGCTATTGGCAAGCGTTGCCGCCATCTGATCTTCGGTGATCCAGGGGTAGGTCGTGAGATCTTCGGGTGCAGGTGCGGAAGTGTTTCCCGTCAATGGACGCTCCAGAAGCTGTCGGGACCGTTCCAGCTCCTGAAGTCGGCTCAACCGTTGCTGCCGATCCTCCTCTACCTGAAGCAGATCCTTGAGATTTGCCCCATCCACCTGTCCGATCTGTCCCAACACCGTCAGGTGCTGATTGTCGATCTCCAATGCCTCGTTATGCAACTCGATCTCCCGGTCGGCCGCATACAGATCGATCAGCTGTTCATAAGCCTGAGCCAGCGATTCATGCAGCGCTTTTCTGGTTTGCAAGGCATACTGGTCATTCAAGACCCCGACCAGGTCAGACTGCCGGTTTTTGGCCGTTATGGAAGATGGACTCAGCCGAAAGACATACTCCTGCTGGCGCAGGTCGAAATTGCCGGTTTCTGTCCGAAACTCAAGTTTATCGATCCAGGACATAGTAGGCGGATGTGCCATCAGGAACGAAGCCGCTTCTTCTGCCATCTGGACCTCCGGTCCTGCTGTTTGCGCCGCCAGATATTGCGTCACCGGGTCATCCTGACCGACGAGCGTCAAGCAACTCAGCCAGGACAGTCCGATCACCAGGACTGATTTCAATCGTTTGAGATGGATTTTGCCGGCCATTCAATTCGAAGCTTCAATAAACAACTGGACTTTTTCCTTTTGCAAAAAATCATTCTTTCGCGGAATGGCTACCAGGATCTCCCGACCATAGGTTTTCAGCTCGGGGATTTTACGCAGTCGCTCGGGGATCTCGACAACCCGTGTACCCAGGGCAACCACCTGCCCGCGTACAAAAAGCTCCGGCCGCGCAATGGAGACCACATCCAGTGAGTCGTGCAATTTGACCTGCAAGAGCAGGCTTTCATGCACATACCCCTTCACCAGAGTTGGATGACGTTCGTAGAAGGTTACCAATGTGGAAAAAGAGGATTGATGCTCTCCAACCCGACCATGGATATTCCCTACCAGGCCATCATAGGGCGCAGTGATGTACATATTCTTTTTGCGAATCGAGAGCCAGTCTCGCTCCGAAGCCTGTTTTTCTTTCTGGATCCGGAAGGGGGTGATCCCGATCTGAAGTTCTTCCCGGAGTTCTACCAACTCCAGTGAATCTGCGGATATACCTGCCTGGAAGCCGCTGAGTATGCGTTGGCGTTCCAAAGCCAGAGGAGTGGCCATCGGTTTGTCTGTCTGATCCCCAACCGAAGCCAGGATCTCCTTCTGGAAGGCGAGATTGGCTTCCCATTGGGCAAGCTTCAATGCGCGTTCCTCTCGTTGGCGCTGGATCGATTCCGATTTTTGCTGGATTCGGGCCAACAGTTCGGCCTGCCAGATTCGTTCCCGGGCCCGAAGATCATCCGTTTCATGATCAACCTTCTGGAGGCGATAGTCGAGATCGGCAATGCGCACCCGCAGCAGGGTATCCCCCTCACTGACCGCCTCGCCTTCTGATACCAGGATATCTATCAGTTGCACATCTTCTTCCAGGTTCATTTCGGTCTCCTGGTTCTCCGCAAACCCGTAGAAATACTCTGTATGCCGGTTGTGCTGCCCATTCAATAACCAGAGGACGATTATCCCGACCAGAAAGAAAAGGAACAGATAAAGACTGCGCGTACTCATAGGGATCAGATTGCCGGTTGATTCTGTTCCAGGGTCACGCGGACATCATGGATTTCTGGCACATGCAACAAGGCATGCCGAAACGCCTGTGCCTCTTCCGATTTACGCAGGGTAAACACATACATGTACTCCAGTCGGGGAGGAAGGTCTTCCCGGGAGATCAGTCGAAATCGCTTGACCTCCGATTCCCGACAAAACGTCTTCATGATCGACTGCACCTGACTCATATCGAATCCGTCCTCGGGAATGGTAAACCTCAATTCTCCGAGAAAAACAGAAGGCGCATTGAAGGGAGACCAGGACAACAGAAAGGCCGCCAGGCAGAAAAAACCAGTGCCCACAAAGGCAATCTGGAAGCTGTAGGCACCACAGGCCAGACCTATTGCCAGGGAGGCGAAGATGAAAAGGATGTTGCGCGGATCGGTGATATTTGTCCGAAACCGGATGATGGCCAATGCGCCAATAATGCCCAGGCCTCGGGCCACACTGTCCCCAATCGAAAGCATGATCGTGGTGGTGACCGGAGAGGCCAGTACCAGTGCCTGAATAAAGTGATCCGGACGGTGGACCATCCGGGAGGTACGTTCATACGTCAGGGCAACCAGGGATGACAGGATCAAGGCACAGATCAGCGTAAACGCCAGACTGATCACGGTCGGATTGTCCGTATTGGTTTGAAAGGCTGTAAAGTCGAAGAATTCCAATGACATAGCATTTGGACGCCTAAGTTAAGCGAAGGTTAAGTCACTCCTCTGTGATTTTGGGAAATTTGACGCGCATCATGACTGAACATGCAGATAATCAACATCTTAGGATACGATTGATTCTGCATTCACCAACCCTGTCTACCGGATTACCTGTACAGAGTTGTCCCATCCAGATAATCAAACACCGGATCGGGCACCAGGTGCAGGATAAACTTCATCTTCAACTGTCGTTTAGACGTCAAAATGATGTTACCTCTTTCATATAAGAAAAAAGTAGCCTAATTTAACCTCATATATTTCAAATTTAATTTCCCTCAAACTATGAAACATCTACCCCCCCCCCCCCGAATTATTTGACATCTGATTCTTTCAGAAAGTACAGTAATCACTACGTTTCGAACTCAAATTCGTTTGTAGCCAGCATTAAAATCCTGTTTATGATCGTCCTGTTCGGCAGCACCACTGATGCATTGGCTCAACAGGATTCATTTTGTCTGACCCAACCGGTGCCTTACTACCTTCCCAGCAGTTTCAACATGGGTGATGACTGTTTTGAAGGACCCTATACCCTTCGGGTATATTTGCATATCGTTCGGAATTCAGATGGATCAGGAGGTATTTCTGTCAGTGATGCACTGGATTGCCTGGAAGTGTTGAATGAAGACTTTGAGGATCACAATATTTCATTCTTTACTGATTGTGATCCGGATGAAATCCGAAATGATGATTATACAACCGGGTACTCCGACAGTGATCTGAGCGATATCTTTCAGGAAGTTCTCAAACATGATGGAATCAATATCTTCTTTTTCCCATCCAATCTGAACGCTGGAAAGTTCGGATATGGCACATTGCCAGGTGATGATGACTATCCGGCCGCGTCCATTGTAGGCAGTTTCAAAGGTTCGTATTCTGGACTCACCCATATTATTTCGCATGAGTTAGGCCATGTTCTCGGTTTATATCATACAAATGATGATCTGGATATCGACATTCAAGGCGATTGCTTTGAAAACTATCCCGGAGAAGGAACGTGCGGATGTAGCGGCTCTTGTGCTTTTGATGGTGACCTAATTTGCGATACTTATCCGGACCCTTTTCCAGCCGGTAATTATGGTTCCAATTGTGTATATCTTCCGGAACTTATTATCAATGGAGTTGCTAGTCCTATTCAGACCTGGTGTTATGAAGAATTTCCAATTCCAGACTATACCACTCCTGTGACCAATATTATGGCCCTTTGGCAGCTCATCACCTCAGGCAATTGCTGGGCGGGAGGCGAATTTACCTTCTGCCAGGGGCTGAAAATGCGAAAGGTTGTTGAGGAGTATGGCACCACACACGGTTTCCTGGCTGATCCCAATCCAGCCTTTCAAACGTATACGATTTCCGGACCTGGAACCACCTATTGGACCCAGGAAAACGTTAATGGAATTATCTATGTGGCATCAGAGGCCGTCCTTACCATTACAGATAGGACAATATGTTTTACTCCTGAATCTAGAATCTATGTAGCTAAAGGAGGGAAACTTGTAGTGACGAATAGTACACTTCGGTCACAATGCGCCGACAAATGGCAAGGTATTGAAGTACATGGAAATGGGGCGGCAGTACAGATAACTGAGAATGGCACCCTGGATGAAACGACTAATGGTGTCGTCGTCATTCAGAATGGATCAACAATTCGCGATGCACTTACCGGTGTAAGATGTGGTGCTTTGCTTTATGGTTATGTAGCTCCATACAGCAAGGATAAAGGGCTGCCTTATTTTGATCCTACGTTGGGTGGGGGTTATCTAAAAGCAACGGAGTCAACCTTCGAAGAAAACGATATTGCTGTTCATTTCGGACCCTATGACAAGTTATTTGAGAATCAATCCATCATTGAAGATTGCGCTTTCATTTATAATGGCCCCCCATTAGAAGGGAATCTGCTTGCTGCAGGTGTAAAGATCGTGGGTACAGGCGAAATTGATATTTCAGGCACTTCTTTCTCTGGCCAGTATATGGTTGGAGTGGATATGCTGGATGGTATGGTTCTCATACATGATGTATGCAGTTTTAATACCCCTCGTGGAGTGGATGCCTATGGTACAACTCCATTTGCAGGTTGGGTAGATATAAAAGGCGCACCGCAAGCGCTAAACACCTTTGTGGGAAAACGTCCGATTGATGTTCATGCATTGGATATGGGGGTGGGTACCCGCATTGTATATAATTCAATCTCGAACCAATTTGAAGGTATTGTAGTATCGGGCCCTTCTTCGGTTAACATATCCAGGAACCAAATATCATCAACTTATGGTTCAGCTTCGGGTGTATGGGCAATAAATGCCAGCCTTTCGAATAATGGTAATGTATTTTGCAATACCATCACTCAAAAGACAAAGCAATCCATCCAGTGTGAGGAGGATAATTCCCAACTGCTGATGTTCCGAAATCAATTGACCGTGCAGGAGGCGGTAAATCCCAATTTGAAATTTTCGGCCATTCTCAATTTTGGCAAGATATTTAAAGATCAAGCTTATAAAGACCCTTCTTCCGGAAACGACCTTCCGGTTGGTAATATCTTCTCCACACCGGCAGAAAAGTGGATCTCCAATTCAGGTGAGCCCTTTAAATACTATGTACCGAATAGCGATCCCAATGGCAATTTAGTGCCCCCAGTGCTTGATAATTTTACGCTTGATGTCAAGTTTACAAACCCTCCAAATTGTCCTTCCATACCAGATCCTATTGGTACACCCGATGAGGAAGAGCGGGAGTCGCTGCTCGAATTAAGAGACAGCTTGTGGGCCGAATGGAGTAGCACCTATACCGACTCTTCCGCCTTATATGCATGGGCTGCGGCCAATAGGGCCTACCTGGCTCAATTTCAGGCCCAAGAGCAAGTGGAATGGGCCAACCGGGATACCAGTGGATTGATGGCACTGTGGGCCGAATCAGCCATTCCCGGTCAATGGAAGACCTTTGGCTATTGGGCGCAAAGCGGGGATGTGTCCGGTGCATCTACCATGTTGAATACCCTTCTGATCCCCTATCCGGATACCACCGAATTCCGCACGTTGCAGGCCTATAATCTCCAACGCCTCAATCAGGACACCTCCTTTTTCACGGTTTCCGACAGTATTTGGGTCGATCAGGTAGCCCGTTCCCTCTCCCCCAATGCCGGTTATGCACGAGGCTTGTTACATGCTATCTATGACTGGCGGTTCATGCCGGATCTGGAATCCGAACCACGGTCGTCATCTGATAGAGGAGTTGGAGTGCATGCAGGCAAAAAGCAAGTGGTCTGCTACCCAACATTTCTTAATGGGTCGGTGAATCTCAAGCCTTGTCTTGAAGGACATCTTGGAGAAGAATACATGTTCATCATGGTGAATGCCCAGGGGCAGGTTGTAGCAACTTACTCCGGATCTTCTCCTATCGTTTCTGTCGGCTCGATACCAACCGGAATGTATTATTTCCGATTGGCGCATATTGATAGTCAGATATCTGGAAAGATATGGGTGCCTTGAGGTGTTTTCTCCTTGGGGGTATATACCTCGTGGTAACGTTGAGTTTGTCTGCGCAATCGTCATTTTCCAGGGAATTTGATTTCGATGGTGATGTGGACCTTGCCTGGGATATTAACAAGGTACCAGATGGGTTCCTGCTTTCGGGGACTTCAGGGTATTTGCAGAATACCCGCTTTGCGATGAGTCTGATGAAGGTCGATCCAGCTGGCAATCTGATTTGGAAGAAGATGTACGGCACTCAGGATTCATTGAATCAGCCTGCTTCAGCAAATGGCTCCAACATTCTAGTTCGGGATTCGGCACTGTATTTTTTCAACCGGGTTGCGGATTCGACCTTGCACTATCAGTTCGGTGTATTGAAACTAGATCTGGACGGGAAGATTTTGGCTGATTATCGATACCCAAGGGCCGATTCTGTTCAGATCGATCAATCCTGGAATATCTATAGCTGTCCGGACGGCAATATCCTGCTGTATGGCATGCGGTTTACCAATCTGGATTCTATTGACTTGCTACTTCGGAAAATCAACCCCGGCGGTGTCCAGTTATGGGAAAAAACCGTTGGCTGGCCCCAGCATCGGGAGGATGCGTGGAATGTGGCGTTTGGTCCGGACAGCACCTTTCTGTTTTCCACCTTCACTTGTGCAGATAGTGTGGCCTGTTTGGATACCTTCCATTACGTCCTGCGCAAGATGGATCTGGATGGCAACCTGGTCTGGAAGATGAACTACCTGAAATCCAAAGCCAACAAGGTGCCGTTTTACACCTTTGTCCAACCCCGGCCGGGAGGGTATTACCTGACCGGCGGCCGGGAAATTCCTCCGAATGATCCGGCCTATGGAACGGCCACGTTTATGGTTTTGGGCCTCGATGAAGACGGCTTGGTAGAGTGGGAGCTGGCCATGAAAGATTGGCCATTACCGACCTTTGGCATGATTTTCCGATACGCAGTCCCCCTAGACAATGGAGATATGGTCATGGTTGGATATGGCTTCGAAGGAAATGTGGACAAAGGGTTGATCCTTCGTTTCTCCCCGGATGGACAGATGGTGTATCGCAGGTTGATCAGCGATCCGACCATCAGTGATCCCCATGATGGTGAGTTTTATGATGTGGCAGAAGCAGAAAATGGCGATTTGGTCCTAGTTGGTTCCATCCGCAATACGAGCCAATCAAGTCCGAAATGGGTCAACTACTGGATAGTGAGGCTGGACAGCCTGGGGTGCATTGAGCCGGGATGCCAGGATGAGGAGCAGGTATTTACAGAGCCTTCCGTCATCACAACCTTTCCGGCCATCCAGGGGGTTCTGCGCGCCTGGCCAGTACCTTGCCCTTCTGGCCATCCACTTCAGGTGCAGGTGGCAGTAGGAGGTGGCACGCTACAGCTGAGTGATCTGTTCGGCCGGGAGGTAGTCACGGAGAGAGGGGTATTGACTACCAGTCCGAAGGAGATTTCCACTGCCAATCTGCTACCCGGCGTGTATACCTTATCTTATCGGTACAATCACGGAAAGGCTGTGGATGCCATTCAGGTGGTGATTCAGTAAGATTCGGAACAAATATCAGCTCCAGATCAAGCTCGATGTGCTGGATCATCAATGGCATTATCTGTACAACGACCCCCCATCCAGGTAATCAAACACCGGATCGGGCACCAGATAGCGGATACTCTTGCCTTCCTTGATCTGTTCCCGGATGAAGGTGGCCGAGATATTCAGCTGAGGGGCTTCAAAGAATTGAACGGAGGGGTGTTCATCGAAAGGAGTTCCATCATGCCCGGGCCGGCGATAGACCAGAATGGAATAGTCCCTCAACAGGATCTCATAGTTCTTCCATTTGGCCAGACTGGCCAGGTTGTCACCACCCATGATCAGGGCAAATTCATGTTCCGGATAGTGCTCTTTGAGATAGGCCAGTGTATCCACCGTGTAGGATGGTTTGGGCAGGGAGAATTCAATATTGGAGGCATGGAATCCCGGATTGTCGTCAATGGCCAGGCGGACCAGGTGCAGACGGTCCGCGTCTTTCGCCAGGGTTTTTCTGGGTTTGAGGGGATTGTGGGGGGAGACCACAAACCAGATCTTGTCCACATCGGCATGTTCCAGCATGTGCTGGCCGATGATCAGATGCCCGATATGGATGGGATTGAAGGAGCCGAAAAACAGTCCGATCCGGGTGGGTGTGGTCTTCATGGCAGGTTCCGTTCGTCTTCACTCCACAGGTCCACCTTCCAGGCCCCGTTCTGTCGGATCAGGCGGATACTGTCCAGTCGAAGCGCATCCCCCGCCTCCTCGGCAAAGAGACAGACCGCGGTATCCCCCATTTCCCGACATTGGATGCCTTCCAACCGGGTGACCACCGTTTCGTCTTCTGCCTGAGCCACCTCGATCATGGTCTGGATGGTCTCGATCCAGGTCTGTGTTTCAGGAGTGCTCCACATGCGGGCCTCATCAAACTGATTCAGGTCCATATGGATCTGCCAGTTCTGGAAGATCTCTTCGGGGGTTTGGGGGTTGTCGATCAGCTCCGACTGCTGGTTAAGCATGGCCTGGAGTTCTGCCAGATCGCCATCCTGGTCCTGTGCCGGTTCTGTCGCACAGGAAAACAGGACCAGAGTCCATAGACATAATAGAATGAGGCTGTGACGCATAGGACAAAAATAAGAAACCCGTACGTCCGACGCTTTTCCCTTCGTGGATTGAGGATCCGGCAAGGTGCCGATCGATTAATTACCCAGCATGACCGGCATGACCAGCATCAGGATATCCTCGCCTTCTGCAGGCTCGGACGGCAGCAGAATACCGGCACGATGTGGACTGGACAGCTCGATCTTCACCTCATCCGACTGGATCACATTCAGCATCTCCATCAGGTACTTGGCATTGAAGCCGATGGTCATCGGTTCGCCTTCGAAGGCACAGGTCAACTGCTCTGTCGCTTCGTTGGAGAAATCGATATCCTGGGAAGAGACGGTCAGACTGCCCTGGCTGATGGTCAGCAGGATCTGGTTGGTCGTCTTGTTCGCGTACAACGAGATCCGCTTGACCGAGTTGAGGAAGTCCTTCCGGGCAACTGTCAGTGTATTCGGATTATCCGTAGGAATAACCGCGTTATAGTCCGGATAGCGCGCATCGATCAATCGGGCACTCATCTGGATCTCCGGTGTGGTAAAAAATGCGTTCGACTTGTTGTAGTTGATGACCACATCATCCGTATCGTGAATGGTCCCCTTGAGCAGGTTCAGGGCCTTCTTGGTCAGGATCATGGAGGCAGAGGTGTCTTGTCCTTTGTGGGACAGACGATATCGCACCAGTTTGTGGGCATCCGTGGCGACAAATGTCAGGGTGTCTGGATCGATCAGAAAGTAAACACCCATCATCGCCAGGCGCATCTCATCATTTCCCGTCGCAAAAATGGTGTGGGAGATCATGTGATGCAGTTCCATGCCGGAAACATGAATTTCATCCACCCCGTCCGGGATCGGCGTATCCGGAAAATCAGCACCATTTTCTCCGGCGAGTTTATACTTACCGAAAATGGAGGTGATCTCTACACTGAAATGGTCCGGGTCTACCTGAAAGGTGATCGGTTGTTCGGGCAATCCCTTCAGCGTATCCAGGAGGATCCGTGCAGGGATGGCCACTTCTCCGTCCTGGTCCGCACTGATCTCCAGAGAGGTATTGATGGAAATGTCCAGATCAGAGGCCGTAATGGTCAGTTTCGGGCCTGTGATCGTGAAGAGAAAGTCTTCTAGAATGGGGAGAACCGGGTTATTCCCGATGGCTCCGCTAACCAGCTGGAGTTTTTTCAGGAGTTCGGCGGAGGAAACAGTAAACTTCATGGAGGATGGATCTTGCGTAATGCTCGGGTCAAAGATAGCGCATCTCCTGATTAATCCGTCCACACATTGACCATCTCCCGGTTATCTTTGCCGGATGATCGATCGCCGTCATGCACCACCCTTCCGGGAGATTGCCCATCTGGTGATGCCTTCCCCTGAAATTCGACAACTTTCACACGGAGTACCACTGTACTGTATTCCAGGCTCCAGCCAGGAATTGGTCAAATTGGAGGTGATTTTTCTGGTGGGTCGGGTCCATGAAGAACAACCGCTGGCAGCCCGGGCCACCGGCCGGCTGATCCGTGAAGGCACCTCGGGCCTGGATGGAGCGACCATTGCCGATCTCACGGATTTTTACGGAGGGTCCATCAGTACGACGGACAGCATGGACCACACCGGCCT
Source organism: Bacteroidia bacterium (assembly GCA_030429045.1). Classification (GTDB taxonomy): domain Bacteria; phylum Bacteroidota; class Bacteroidia; order Chitinophagales; family Saprospiraceae; genus JAGNXB01. The sequence goes on from JAUIEA010000001.1 coordinate 126,275, forward strand.
GACCTTGCACTGCCTGAGTCGTTTCTTCCTGGATCTCCTGCCGGTGTTGAGCGCTCTCATCCTCGAACCCAGTTTTCCGGAAAAGGAATTTCAATTGTTTGTCCGGAACAACCAGCAACGACTGTCTGAAGATCTGGCCAAAAATGAAGTCGTCGCCTACCGGGAAATGACCGCTTTGATCTTTGGCGCCAACCACCCCTATGGCTGGAATTCTTTTCCCGAAACCTATGCCGCCCTGAAAAGGGATGATGTGTTGTCCTTTTGGAAGCAGCACTTTGTCCGGGGGAATGCCATGCTCATTCTCAGTGGTCAGTATGATGAATCCATGGTCAAGGCGATCGATGACCAAATCTGCCGGCACCTTCGACCGGGTATGTCTACTCCCGATTTTCCGACTCCTGCACCGGCTGTTCGCAGAGAATTGCGGGTTCAGGAGCGTGATTCCCTACAGAATGCAGTACGAATCGGACGTCTTCTCTTTGATCGCAATCATAAAGACTACTATCCCATGCATGCGGTCAATTTGCTGCTGGGTGGTTATTTCGGCTCTCGACTGATGACCCAGATCCGGGAGGAACTCGGTCTGACCTACAATATTTACTCCCACATTGACGCCATGCGGCACAGTGGATATTTCTATATCTCTGCGGAAGTGAGCAAGGAAGAGACCGATCGCACCTTGGCCGAGATCCGGAAAGAGATCATCCGGCTCCGAAAGGAGCCCGTCGAACCGGAAGAATTGCTGATGATGCAGCGATTTGCTGCGGGCAATTTGCTGCATTTACTGGATGGTCCGTTCAACCGGGCAGATACCTTGAAGAATCTGTTGATCGAAGGTGGTACCTTTGACGACTTCAACCAATTGGTGCATGCAATCCGAAATCTGACACCACGAGATGTTCAGGAATTGGCAAACCGATGGCTGGATCCGGACCTTCTTGTCGAAGTTGTGATCGGCTAGTCAGGAATTCCTCTTCTTTTCCCGGTTAATTTTCTTTTGCTTTGTACGTTTGTAACCCCTTCAGTAGTTCTACCATTCATGGGCCTTCTTAATTTCTTCCGGCAAGAGCTGGCAATCGACCTTGGCACCGCCAATACCCTGATCATCCAAGACGGAAAAGTCGTCGTGGATGAACCCTCCATTGTTGCAGTGGATCGCAAGACCGGAAAAACCATCGCCGTGGGGAAAAAGGCCATGCTCATGCATGAAAAGACCCATGACGAGATCAAGACCATCCGGCCATTGAAGGATGGGGTGATCGCAGATTTTCAGGCCGCAGAGAGCATGATCGAAGGATTGATCAACATGGCCGGAGGAAAGCGACGCTTTTTTACCCACCTGAAGATGGTCATCTGTATCCCCAGCGGGATCACGGAAGTCGAAAAACGAGCGGTCTTTGATTCTGCCGATCACGTCGACTCCAAGGAAACCTATCTGATCCACGAACCCATGGCTGCGGCACTGGGTATCGGCCTGGATGTGGAAGAGCCCGTAGGCAATATGATCATCGATATCGGAGGAGGCACCACGGAAATCGCGGTCATCGCTCTTTCCGGAATTGTGTCTGACCAATCCATCCGGACGGCCGGCGATGAGTTGACAGACGATATTATCGACTACCTGAAACGCGAACACAATCTGCTGATCGGCGAACGGACCGCCGAACAGATCAAGATCCATGTCGGTTCAGCCCTGGTCAAACTGGATAACCCGCCGGATGATTATGCCGTGAATGGCCGCGATCTGATGACAGGTATCCCCAAACAGATCAAGATCAACTATTCTGAGGTTGCCGAAGCCATTGATAAATCTCTGGCAAAAATCGAAGAGGCGGTCCTTCGCGCCCTGGAAAACACACCGCCTGAACTGGCTTCGGATATCTACAGTACCGGGTTGTACCTTACAGGAGGAGGCGCATTGTTGCGAGGGTTGGATAAACGGCTCTCTGCCAAGACAGCCCTGCCGGTTCACGTTGTTGAAGATCCTCTGCGGGCAGTCGTGCGCGGTACGGGAATAGCATTACGGAATACCGATCGATTTACCTTCCTGATCGATCGGAGGAGTATGTAATCGATGATCAATCTGCTGTATTTCCTTTCGCGGTACGGTGGTCTGTTGACCTTCGTACTCCTTGAGTTGCTATCCATCTACCTGGTTGTCCGATACAACCAAACCCAGCGGGACATCTACCTCAACTCTTCCCGGTATTACAGCGGTATCCTCCTGGAGAAGACGACCCAGATCCGGCAATATGCCTCCATGGTAGAAGTGGCAGATTCGCTGGCAAAAGAAAATGCTGCCCTCTATAATCGCCTGTACAGCCAACTGGCCATCACCCCCCGGGATACAGAAGTGGATTCCCTGTTATCTCCCTTCGAGTTTATTCCAGCCAGGATCATCAAGAACAGCATCAATCAACCCAACAATAACCTGACCCTCAATAAGGGTGAACTGGATGGTGTCCGGGAAGGAATGGGGGTGATGCTGTCAAAAGGCGTGCTGGGTATCGTCCGGACCACTTCACCACACTTCTGCCGTGTCCTCTCCCTGTTGAACAGCCAGACGTTTATCAGTGCTGCCATCAAACGGAACAGTGCATTTGGGGTGATTCACTGGGATGGGCTGCTTCCGAACAAGGTTGTCCTGGAAGAAATTCCCAAGCATCTGGATATCCAGGTCGGGGATACCGTGATCACCAGCGGACACTCCTCAGTGTTTCCGCCGGGACTGGAGATTGGCAGAGTGACCCGCTATCATGTGCCCTCCGGAAGTAACAGCTTCCGGATCGAAGTCGAACTGTTTGCCGATCTCAGCCGGATCAATCGTGCCTATATCATCCGCAACCGGTACTGGGATGAACTCCAAACCCTGGAAAGCACTGAATCCAAATGAGCCAGGAGCTTCGCCCGCATATCATCCGCCTGATCTTCCTGGTCCTGCTCCAGGTCCTCATTCTCCGTCAGATCCAATTGGGAGAGGATTGGCTGCGATTTGCCGAGATCCTGATCTATCCCCTCCTTCTGATGATGCTGCCCATGCGATGGTCACCCGCGATCATCATCCTGGTAGCCTTCCTGATCGGATTGATCATTGATTCATTCTATGATACTCCTGGTGTCCATGCCGGTGCCTCCACCTTTTCTGCCTTTTTCCGGCCCGTCGTCCTCAGGATCATTTCGCCCCGGTCCGGCTATGACCCCAAACAACACCTCACCCGTGCCACATTCGGTATGACCTGGATGGCCTCCTACATCGCCATTTTTCTTTTTGTGCACATCCTGATCGTCCAGCTGCTGACAGTCTTTACCTTTTATTACTGGGATGAATTGCTCTTGCGTACGGGGTTGACCTGGATCCTGTCGGTCTCCATTATTTTTCTGGCTGATATCATCTTCAATCCCAAGGCATGAGTAGAGAAGGTTCCGGTGCCTATCTGGTGATCTCAGGTCTGTTCATACTGGCCTCGGTTATCCTGTTGGGAAAGGTGGGCTACCTCCAGTTGTTTGACGATTCATTCAAAGACAGGAGTCGCACCTATGCCATCGAAAAACAATGGATCTATCCTTCCCGTGGATTGATCTATGACCGGCATCAACGATTGCTGGTCCACAATGAAAGCTCATTTGACCTGATGGTCACCTATAATCAACTCGACCCGGCAATGGATACCGCCGCCTTCTGTCGATTGTTGGGGATTGACCATCAAACCTTTGAACAGAATATCAAGAAAGACTGGTCGGATGTACGCTACTCCAAACACGTCCCCTTTGTCTTCCTGAGTAAGGTGAGTCCGGAAATATTCAGCCGAACCCGGGAATTGCTCTTCGAATATCCCGGATTCTATTTCCAGAACCGGAATGTCCGTGCCTATCCCTATCCCGTGGGTGCCCATGTCATGGGGTATCTGGGAGAAGTCAGTCGCAATCAGGTCGACGCCTCGGATGGTGTCTACCTACCGGGGGACTACATTGGTCTCAGCGGTCTCGAAGCCGCTTATGAAGGCCCTCTGAAAGGTGAACGCGGCATGAAATACCTGCTGAAGGACAATGTCGGGCGGGTAGTCGGTTCATACCTCGATGGTCAACAGGACCAGGAACCCTTGTCCGGAAAAGATATCCTCTCCACCATCGATATCGACCTGACTGCCTATGCGGAGCAGTTGCTGAAAAATAAACGGGGCTCGATCGTCGCCATCGAACCTTCCACCGGAGAGGTCCTGGCAATGGTCTCCTCCCCCAGTTACGACCCCAACCTGCTCACCATCAGCCAAAGCCGGGGAAAGGCCTTCCAGGCCCTCGACCAGGATAGCCTGAAGCCGTTCTTTGATCGAAGCATTATGGCCAAATACCCTCCGGGGTCCATTTTCAAGACCATCGTCGGCTTGATCGCCATGCAGGAAGGGTTGACCTATGCGCGCCGAAAGATCCAATGTTCCGGTGCCTATTATTACAAGGATGAATCCTGGGGTTGCCATCTGCATTGGCCCAATGCCAATATCCAGGCCGCGTTGACCGTCTCCTGCAATACCTACTTTTTTACACTGACCCGGGAGATCCTGGATAAATACGGACCAGCCAACGTTCGCCTCGGTCTCGACAACTTCAATTCCTATCTGAGCGCTTTTGGCCTGGGTCACCCCCTGGGTCTTGAAATGAAGGGTGAAAAGGGAGGCTTTACACCGGATCCAGCCTATTATGATCGGTTATACAATAAACGGAAGTGGTATTCACCCACCATCATGAATATCGGCGTTGGACAGGGTGAGATCCAGTTGACCACCCTCCAGATGGCCAACCTGGCAGCCATCATTGGCAACCGGGGGTATTATTATATCCCTCATCTCGTTCGGGAATTCCTGAATGACACGATGCAGATCGATCCCAAATACCTGGAACGCATCCAGGTGCCTGTGGATCCGAAACATTTTGAACCTATCGTTGACGGACTTGAACAAGTGATCCAGTACGGTACGGCACATGCCTCCTATATTCCGGGAATCCCCTATTGCGGTAAAACCGGAACCTCCGAAAATCCCCATGGTAAGGATCACAGCGTATTCTTCGGCTTTGCTCCCCGCAACAACCCCCGCATCGCCATCGCCGTGTATATTGAAAATGCCGGGTGGGGCGGTGATTATGCCGCTCCCATCGCCAGCCTGGTACTCGAAAAATACCTCAAAGGCGAAATATCCCTGGAACGCCTGGCCCTGGAACAAAGGATGATCCAAACCAATGTCAATGCCATGCCCTGATCAGGGCATCCAGGACACGTTCACAACTTCAGTGCATGCAGGCCCCTAGTGTATCATCCACCGTCCTGAGGCAATGCCCTCCTGACTTTGGATGACGATCCACACCACACCTGCAGGTCGGTGGTCGAGTTGTAGTGGAATAACAGATCCCTGTTCAGGCGCTTGCACCCATTTCTTCAGCAGGATTCTCCCCTGCAGATCCAGCACGCTGACCCGTACCGGACCGTCAAGATCCCGGGACAGGGTCAAAGTGCCCTCTCCATGAGAGGGATTTGGTGTAATAGAAATGCCCAGATCGGATAACTGCCCGCCAACCGGCTCCTGGATGGCTGTCTGGATGCCACTGGGTTGCACCGGCTCCAGTCCGTAGGTAATGAGGTAGGAGGCGATCACATAATGGGGATTAAACCCGTCCTTGCAATTCGGACAGGTAATGCCACTGACACAACCTGGATTATTGGGATGACAGGCATCCACATAGGTGTCAAATATGTAGGATAATTTTACTTTTTCATCCAGGATCCAACCGGACATATTGTAGCTGTATCCCGGGCTGATCGCACCGGGGCACCATCCGGCCCGACTTAATTTCCAGGTGCCAAACTGATCTGCACATCCATCCGGATTCGGGTTGCAGCCCGTCCATAACTTCTGCCCGAAGGCACTTTGATGATTGATCTTGAACAGATGATCCGCTTCAAAGAATTCGGCTGCATTGGAGCTGTTATTCTCGCCCCAACCATGGCCGGTATTCACCACAAAAAGCTCTGCCTCCTGGGCCTGGGGGCTGAATTGGATATGGAACGTATCCAGCGGTTGCAGATTCTTGGGGTCACCGAAAGGAAAGGTGCCAGTCCACAGTTTTTCTACCCGCGAATAGGGAAAGACCACATTCCCGGGTATAAACTCGAAGTCCAGACTGAACTCCCAACCATTCTGATAGGTGACCAGGTCCATCCGGACATCCACTACCCCTTGCAACAGGTCGGCAAAACGGGTCAGATCAATGGAGTGGTCACATGCTATCCCATAAGGCGTGATATAACGGATGATCTCATACCATTGACCATCCCTTCCCTTGACAGAGATCTGGGCGATCCGATCCCAGGGATCACAGCCTCCCGGAGGACAGGTAATGGACAGGTGCCCGATGATCTGGCTGTAACCGCCAACCGAGGAGGGAAGCTCGTAGGTGCCCGTATAGGCGTACGGACCACCACTGAAGATCTGGTTATGGTCAAAGGTGTTGACCGATTCCATGTTCCCAGAGGAGCTGACATCAAAAAATCGATTTTGCGACCCTTGATTACCTCCGGTGATCGTGGCCGTTGCCTTGACCTGATGTGGCCCGTGATCACCGGCCTCCCAGAGCGCCCTGTAATAGCCGTTCTCACCCGTGGCCTGGATGTCTACCCCATCCACCGTAAAGATGACTGAGGTTACGGAGAGCACTTCGGGGTGTTCTACACTGACGGTGGCACTGATCTCATACCACCCCAGCTGGGGCATGTACACGGGATAGGAGGGCCCCGGTGTCCGGATTTCCACAACAGGTTGAACGTCGTTCGGGTTGACGACTAGAAAGGATCGTTCTACCGGGTTGGCAGCCCCATAACTTCCATCCCCGGATTGAAGGGCACGAACAACCACCATTCCTGTGGCACCGGTGAAGGTGATCTGGTCACCGGCCAGCATTGCCGGGCCACTGGTCAATTCATAAACCACAGGAAGCCCTGAACTGGCTGTAGCCGTCAGGGTCAACCCACCACCCGTGGAGAGCTGCTTGTCAATCGCAGGAAAGTCAATGGTCTGAAAATCACCGCCCGGACTTTGCCACACCTCCACTTCAGCCAGGGACAGGACATTCGTTCCCTGCAGTTGAACCCGGACATAGCGACCGGATTGATTGATGATCACCGTATGGTCCGGATTGGGAAAGGATGATTCAAAGAGACTGAATACCCCCGCTTGCCCCTGCGTCACGGCAGGGTCATCCGACGTAAACGGATCTTCACTGACAAAAAGATAATAGTTGCTCAGCCTGTTTTTACAACAATCCGTCCGATTCCACAAACTGAGACCTCCGATTTCCTGGATACTGCCGAGGTCGACTTCCCACCAGGGTTGTAATGTACTTTCGGTATGGGTGACGGAACTGTTTGCCCAGATTCCATCGGTGATCCCGTCCACAGCCCGGGATGCCTCACCATTGTTGGCCGTCGACGACTGACTGGCAGGTTGATTGAAGGCGATATTGACCGGGGTCTGCGACCAGCCGGTATGCAGGAACATAAAAATCGCGGAAAAAAGAATGACTCTCAACATGGAATTATCGTTCTGTGTGGACTGAAAATAAAGAATCAAGATAGGGTACTTTCCCCGATGAGCGGAAATCCCAGCCAATGGAATCCTCCCGGTTCTGGTGTTCACCCCTGCTTTTTCCCGGTTCCAGCACTTGATCAGGAGGCCCGGAACCTTGGATGGCTCGAATCGCTTCCTATCTTTGATCATCATGGTGTATCAGAAGCTGTTTTCAGATGCGGGCTTTGGTGAAAAGAAGCTGGCCCTGCTCATCGATCCCGACAAGCAGGATCCGAAGCAACTGATCCTGCTGGCGAAAAACGCCCGTCGGGCTCAGGTGGACTATCTGTTGGTCGGTGGAAGCCTGCTGCATCGCGATACTTTCCGGGAAACCGTTCAGTGTTTGAAAAAGGAAACGGAAATACCCGTCCTCCTTTTCCCCGGTTCGGCCTGGCAGATCTGTCCGGATGCCGATGCCCTGCTATTTCTTTCCCTGATCTCCGGTCGAAATGCCGACCTCCTGATCGGTCAACAGGTGCAGGCGGCACCCCTCCTTCATCAAACGTCCATGGAGGTCCTGTCAACAGGGTATATGCTGGTGGATGGAGGCGCCCCGACGACGGCCAGCTACATCAGCCAGACCGCACCCATTCCAGCCAACAAGCCTGAGATCGCTGTCGCAACAGCTCTTGCTGGTAAATATCTGGGTATGCAGCTTCTCTATCTGGATGCCGGGTCAGGTGCTCAACACCCCGTGCCTGCAGCGATGATCCGGACCGTAAAGAAAGAAGTCGGACTTCCACTCCTCGTGGGGGGTGGCATTCGGACCGCGGAACAAGCTCTCCAAACCGCCAGAGCGGGCGCAGATATCGTGGTCATCGGCACCGTGATCGAACAGGACCCTGAACAGTTGTCAAGCCTCACCCAGGCAGTCCATAGTGCCCTTCATTATGCCGGTTAAATCCATGTCAGAAATGGCCCCTCGATTGATGATTCACACCTGAACCCATGCAGTTACACCAAGGAACCGTGATCAAATCCACCGGCAGCTGGTACCAGGTGCAGATCCCAGGCAGATCAGAACTGCTGGCCTGTCGGATAACGGGTAAACATCGCCTTGGCAACTATAAATTGACCAATCCGGTAGCCGTTGGCGACTTTGTGGAGGTCAGCATCGAATCGGATGGTTTTGGTATGATCCGAACGATCAAGCCACGGACCAACTATGTCGTCCGACAGAGTCCCCGTCAAAAACACCAGGTCCACTTTCTGGCAGCCAATATCGATCAGGCTATCCTGGTGGTCACCATTGTCGAACCCAATATCAAACAGGGGTTTATCGACCGGTACCTGTTGATGACCGAACCCTATGAAATACCCACCGTCATCGTGTGCAACAAGGCCGATCTGTATGATGAAGATGCCCTGGATATCCTCGGCGGCCTGGGTATGATCTATGAACCCCTGGGATATACCATCCTGGCCTGTTCCGCGCTGGATGGGACCGGACTCGATGCATTAAAGGGCGTCCTGAAAGATAGGAGAAGTCTGATCTCCGGACAGAGTGGTGTGGGAAAATCCACCCTGATCAATGCCTTGCAACCCGGCACGGATCTCAAGACAACCATCTTGTCGGATCACACCGGTAAAGGGCAACACACCACCACTTTTGCCGAGATGTTTCCACTGACCTTTGGTGGTGAGATCATTGATACACCCGGTATCAAGACACTATCCTTCAACCACCTGACGGTCCAGGATGTCAGTCACAACTTCCGGGAGATCTTTGAAGCCAGTGATCAATGCCGGTTCGGGGATTGTACCCATCGGAATGAACCCGGCTGTGCGGTCAAGGCAGCCGTAGAGGAAGGGAAAATCCATACGCTGCGCTATATGAATTATATCCAGATCCTTGAGGAGATCGAAAATCAGAATTATTGGGAGCTCCGGGAAGATGTTTGACCTTTTGGGGTCAGCCATAGAGCTCATACCCAACCTGATCACGGCGGTAACCCATCCCGACCAGCAGTTTTTCAACTGCTGTATCGATCATATTGGTCCATCCACACAGGAGGAACTTGCGATCAGCCACTGGCTCGGAATACAATTCCTCATATCCCGAGTGGACATACCCTTTTTTGATCCAGGGCTCTTTTGGATGCTCCTCTATCCTCGACAGAGTGGCCGTATATTGAAAATTGGGTCGGCGGGCCGTCAGATCCAGAAATTCTTCGGCATAGAGGAGATCTTCCCGTGTGCGCGAACCATAGATCAGATGAATGTTCCGATCGGGCCAGTTTCCCTGATCCAGGTTTAGCAACATACTCCGAAACGGAGCGACACCCGTGCCGGTGCAGACCATGATCAGGTCCTGATCGATCTTTTCAGGAAGAACGAACGCTCCATCTGGTCCCTTGAACTTGATGACCGTGCCCACCTCGATCCGGGTGAACAGATATTCCGAAGCCAATCCGCCAGGCATATGGACAATACACAATTCGATCTCTCGTCCGCCATCGGGGGCGCTGGCGATCGAGTAGCTCCGCCATCGTTGCAAGCGTTTTTCACCGATCGGCAGGTCCATGGTCACAAACTGACCTGCCTGGAAGCTGAAGTCAGGTGCATCCTCTGGAAGCGTCAGCCAGATTCGCCGAACCCTCGGAGTGGCTGATTCAATTCTGTTGATCAAGGCTGTATACCAGATAGCGGGCATAGAAAAAAGGCAAAACGGATTGAATGATCGATTTCAGTTCGTCCATTCAGGACTGTTGACAATAAAGGCTTTTCAAGATGAAATGGTTGCATTCGATCGGCCGATCAGCCTTCCAGCACCAGGTCATTCCAGCCGAAGATCGTGGTGAAACCCTTTTCGGCCAGTTTCTTTTTCATGGTTTTGGGGTCCTCTGGACTAACTGCCAGGAAGAAATCGCCTCCCCAGGCTCCCAGTGGCTTGATCAAGCCGGGAAAATCCGGAATCCAGGGATTGGCGGGCTCACCGAGGATCTTGCTCATCCGTTCATTGTGATCCGTGAGCAGTTCCGTAAACTCCTCCAGGCTTTCCGCATCCGCTACCCGCTGAGTGATGGCAGAAATGGCCTCAACTGCACCTTTTGCCTGTTTCAGTTTGGCGGAATGTTGTTCTACCGATCCTTTGGAGCTGGTCTTTTGTCCTGAGTAGACCAGGTGGATCTGTTCCTTGAATGGCCATTCCAGTCCGAGGGGCTCAATGTGGATCTCCTCCTCTGTACTTTTGAAAATGATCGGGCCTTCAGCTGTGGCACAGGCAAGATCATATCCCGAACCACCGAAAGTCTGCTCATACAAGGAGTAGGCATCCACCTCTCCCCATTCTGCAATCGCGTGGATGAGGGTGGAGCTGGTCCCAAACCCCCATTCTGGCTCAAACTCCAGTTTGGACTCCACTTTTTGTCCCTTCCAGTCCGACAGGAAATCCGGGTTTTGCCGGGTAACCGCCGTTAAGATATCGGTCAACCGATCTGCAAACGATTGATCGGTGCATTCCTGAGCCGTGAAATCCAACATATTGAACAACCCCTGAAACCACACGCTGCCATCCGGACGCAGGCTCTTCCAATGCAGATCCGCTCCCCGAGCACTTCTGATCACAAACTGCTGGCCCAGTCGCAAGGGTACGGCTAGTGCTTCGGCACCTTCCAATACCAGGTATTCCCCGGTAATCAGAAGTTTGCCATGTCCATAGGAATTCTGATTTGACAAGATCTCGGGTGTTTCACGGTTTAACCGCGAAGGTAGCAGGTTGGTCCCGAATCCGCTCCAAATATTCTCGTACACCCTGATAAGTGATGACTTTATCCGAAAAATGCCCCTGGACCATATCCTTTTCGGGATCAGATGCACCCAGATTGTTCAGAATATTCTGGAGGTGCATTTTCATATGACCCTGCTGGATTCCGGTGGTGACCAGCGAACGCAAGGCCGCAAAGTTTTGCGCCAGGCCGACCGCTGCAACGATCTGCATCAATTCCAGGGCGGACGGGTTGCCCAGGAGTTCCAGCGAACGTTTGGCCATGGGGTGCAAACTGGTCAACCCCCCGACGGTGCCCAGTGCCAGCGGAATATCCAGCCAAAACCGGAAGACACCATCACTGATCTCGCAATGACTCAGGCTGCGGTACTGGCCATCCCTGGCTGCAAAGGCATGACCACAGGCTTCTACCGCTCGAAAGTCGTTGCCGGTGGCAATGACCACTGCATCGACACCATTGAAGATGCCCTTGTTATGTGTTGTTGCCCGGTAGGGATCATGCTTGGCGATCTCTACGGCCAGCGCAAATTTTTCGGCAAATTTTTCGGCGCTGATCTGGTTGGGGAAGCTGCCCAGATCTTCAATGGCACAGGACACCTCCGCCCGGACCAGACAATCCGGGGTGTAGTTGGACAGAATGGACATGATCACCCGTACCTCCTTTTCCTCCGCTGAAAAACCGGGATGGGCATCGATAAAGCTGGTCAGGGTCCGGGCAAATGACTCCAATACGGTATTGGTAAAGTTGGCCCCCATACTGTCACAGGTTTCCAGGTCCACATCGATCTGATAATACCCTGCTTGTACCTCCGGCAGTTCACGCAACTGAATGCCCCGGATCCCTCCGCCTCGTTTCTCCATATTGGCGACATGCGGTTGCACCTCCTCCAGGAATGCCTGCTTCAGTTCAGGAAAGATCCCCTTCAGTTTTTCTCTGGGACCATGCCACAGAAAATGAACCTGGCCCTTCTTCACCATGCTGATCACCCGGGCTTGAAACCCCCCACGATCCATCCAGAATTTGGCGGCACTGGATGCTGCCGCCACCACCGAACTCTCTTCGATCACCATGGGGACACAGTAGTACTGGCCGTTGATCAACACATTCGGTGCCACTCCGTAGGGCAGAAGGAAGTTGCTGATGGTATTCTCGCTGAATCCGTCCAAGACCTTTTGCTGATCCTCATTGTGATGCCAGTAACTGGTCAGCTCCCGCATCACGATATCCGGTTCCCGAAAGAAGTTTTCGACGATCCATTTGATCTTGCCCACCTTGGACAGCTTTGAAAATCCGGTGATCGGTTGTTTTGGCGCCGTACTCATATCATTCCATCTTCCTTGATCCGTAAATAGGCATGTGCCATCTCCAACCCTCTGATCTGCGCTTCCAGATATTCATGCAGGGCCTCTTCACTTTGCTGGGCATAGCGCAACAAGGCAGATGCCTGACCATAGATCGAAGGCAATGGGCAGCATTGCATCAGATAATAGCCATCCAGAAAATGACGGACGCCCCCGGATATGATGATTTGCTGACAGGAAAGTGCACCCTTTTTCTCCCCCTCGATCTGACGGATCCATCGGACCATCTCCTCGGCATGATGCCCCACATGAACCATCGGTGCCCAGTGTTCACGGCGGTCATCCGTCCGTCTCAGGTTTTCCAACCGGGCAAAGTTGGTGCCCCCTGCAGAAGCCAGGTCGACGGCGGCAAGTGGCAGTTGTAATAAGGCTTTGAGGCTATGATACCCCATCCCCTGGCCGACTTCCTTGACAATGACCGGATAAGTCGCCTGGTCCAGGATCTTCCGGATGGTCCGCAGAGGCGGTTGGCGGAAACGATCGCCCTCCGGTTGGAACCATTCCTGAAGGGGGTTGACATGAATGATCAGTCCATCCGCTTCCAGTCGGTTGATCATCGACCCGATAAGATGTACATCTCCGCCTTCGATAAGGGATTCCAGCTGGGCAATGCCCAGATTGGCATAGAGCGGCTGGTCCGGGCCAATGATGGCGCGGACATCAAAATCTGCCAGATGCGCATCACTGGTCAATAGGGACCGGCAAGATCCCAGCCCCATACCCATGCCAAATACAGCGCATGCCTTGGCCAGGCGAGTGTTGATCACCTGCGCCCATTCTGCTCCGCCGGTCATGCTGGACACCCAGATCGGTGTCCGCAGGGATTTCTGGAGAAAAGGCGTGGCTGGAAGACTCCCCTCTTGCGGATGCGCACTGAACAGGGGTTCGTATAAAAATCGCTCATCCAGCTCACCGGAATGGATCTGCGACCGAAAAGCCAGCTCGATATGATCGGCCTTTCGGGCTTCTGCTGCCCCGGGTGGTTCGGAGACCAGGGGTCCGATGGATGGGCTATCCGCCTTTTTCATACCATGAAGTTAAGGATTCACAATCAACAGCCGGTGCGGCAATCCGCGGTACATCAGCTTGCCGGACCTCTGTAACCCCAATGATGCCACCAGTGTTCATCGGCAGCAGTGCAAGACACCGAGCAGATCCCGCCAACCGGCGTCCCCGACTAGCACCAGCAACTCCGGGAGAAGCAGGAAATCAGGATGGGTCCAGAACGCTATTACAGGTTTCCAAAACCGTACCTTTACCTTTCTGTGTGAGAAACCCGTAAAGTATATTTTTTCGATGATCACCATTGATGCCAAGCATGTAACACCTACCGATCTTCTCTCTCTGGCCCAGCGTAAGGTACCCGTCCAATTGGGAAGTGAAACCTTGCACCGTCTCCAGGGAAGCCGCCAGGTCCTGGAACGATTAACCCAGGCACCGGATGCCATCTATTACGGGATCAACACCGGGTTTGGGGATCTTTGCGATGTGCGCATATCCCCGGATAACATTGAGGCCCTGCAACGCAACCTGATCCTGTCGCATGCCTGTGGAACAGGAGAAGAGGTGCCTCCCCGGATCAATGATCTGATCCAACTTCTCAAAATTCGCAATCTGTCTCTGGGTTACTCCGGCGTCCGGACGGAATTGGTACAGCAAATGGTGGCGCTCTTCAACGCCGGTGTACGGCCCGTCATCCACACCCAGGGATCTCTGGGCGCTTCAGGTGATCTGGCTCCCCTGGCCCATCTGGCTCTGGTACTCCTGGGAGAAGGCAAGGCCGATTTTCAAGGGTCCCGATTGTCCGCACAATCCATCCTGGACCAGTTGGGACTGAACGCCCTCCAGCTCGGAGCCAAGGAAGGTCTGGCCCTCTTGAATGGCACCCAGTTCTCTACCGCATACGGGGCCTGGGCCGTCGAAGAAGGCCGAGCCCTGCTCGGCTGGGCCAATGCCACTGCGGCCCTGTCAATGGATGCCTATCTGTGCCAGCCTGCTCCCCTGGCGGATCACCTGCACCAACTGCGGCAGCAGCATGGTCAGATCTATGCCGCAGCCCGCATTCGAAAATGGCTGCAAAATTCTCCACTTTCCAGAAGTCCCCGTCCGGCAGTACAGGATCCCTATGCCTTCCGTTGTGTACCCCAGGTGCATGGGGCAAGTCAGGACGCCTGGCATTATGTGCATCAGATCATTGAACGGGAGATCAATGCCGTCACAGACAATCCAACCGTTTTCCCGGAACAGGAAGAGATCCTGTCCGGTGGAAACTTCCATGCTCAACCCGTAGCTCTGGCCCTGGACTTTCTGGCCATCGCCCTGGCGGAACTGGCCAGTATATCGGAACGGCGGATCTTCCAACTGGTGAGCGGAAAACGCGGATTGCCGCCCTTCCTGGTCAACAAGCCCGGGCTCCATTCCGGTCTGATGATCGCTCAGTATACCGCTGCATCCATCGTCAGTCAAAGCAAACAGCTCTGTACACCCGCTTCCGTAGATAGCATTGTCTCATCCAATGGTCAGGAAGATCATGTCAGCATGGCGGCCAATGCGGCAACCAAGCTCTACAGAGTGGTTGAAAATACACGGACCGTGCTGGCCATCGAGTGGATGACCGCCGCTCAGGCCCTGGACTTCCGGGATCCAAATCAGGCCAGTGAGGCCCTGAATCCCCTGGTACAAAGCTACCGTCAACGCGTGCCCTTCCTTTCGGAAGACCGGATTATCAGCGATGACATTCACAAAACCCTCGACTTTATTCGGGAATATGACACGCATATCCTGGACTGATCTTTTCCTTGTCTTCATCGGGTTGACCCTGTCCCTGTCCCTGCAGGGACAGACGCGAAAGGGCATTGGCCTGACTCTGGCCAATCATACCGGAGTGATCCTGAAACACTCCGACGAACTCACCTTTACACCTCCGCCGATCACGACCGGGTTGGAGGCTTCATTCACCTACCAGACCTACGGCAAACAGGATTGGCAAGCCTGGAACCGCTACCCCATCCTGGGGATCAATGCACTCTGGATGAATCTGGGATCAGAGCAGCTCGGCCATGCCTTTGGTGTCTACCCGTTTGTGGATGTACCTCTTTTTGTCCGGGAATCCTGGAGCGCCTATTTTCAGGTGGGCAGTGGACTGGCCTGGCTGACCCGGCATTTTGATCGCATTCGAAACCCGCTCCACAATGCCATCGGGTCTCATTTGAATAATACGGCGGCATTTCGTTTCCACGCCGACTATCTGGTCAATCCCCATTGGCGGATCACCGGAGGAGTGAGTTTTACACATTTTTCCAACGGCCAGGCTCAAACACCCAATTACGGGATCAATGTGGTTGGTGGAATGGTCGGTGCCCGGTGGATTCCTCATCCCCTGACCCGGGAAGATTATATCCCCGCCTCAGAACCCAATATCCCCCTTCGCCGCTGGGGATTTAGTACACATTCAGGAATTGCCTTTCGGGAATATTTTGCCTTCGGAGGGCCGCGGTATCCGATCTATATCGCCAGTATGTCCGGGTTGTATCAACTCTCACGGATCAACCGGCTTTATGCCGGTCTTGAATATGAGTTCAACAAAGGCATTTATACGTTCAGCAAACTCAACTGGCAGTTTGAGGGAGACAATGCCCGCCGATGGGCGGCCAGCCGGCTGATGGTCTTTGTCGCAGATGAATTTATGTTTGGAAACTGGTCCGTCATGGTCCAGATGGGCACCTATGTTGGGGGGTTCGGATTTTTGATCCCGTTTCCGGTCTATAACAAGCTGGCACTCCGGTATTACCTGCCCTATATTCCCAGGACGCATGCCCGTTTTTACGGGGGCCTTACCCTGAAATCACATATCATTACTGCAGAATATATTTCTCTGGGGCTGGGCCTTACCTTTGATTGAACGTTAAAAGTTTGCAAAACCCGCCTGCGGATTTGATGAACGCCCTCCCTTTCCTGGTCTTCTTTAAAAGTAACCGTATGAATATCCGTCTCGCTTCTCTCCTTCTCCTGCTCTCACTGCCACTCGTCGGCTGGCAGTGCTCCGGTGGAAAAAACATCTTCAGCAACTTCAACCTCCTGCCCATTGAACAGGATATCCAACTGGGTCAGGAAGTGCAAAAGGAGATTGCCAACAAACCCGCTGATTTTCCGTTGCTTCCCGAACAGGGAAATGAGCAGGTCTATCAATACATCAGGGGCATTACCACCAAGATCCTGAATACGGGAAAGTTGAACTACCGCAATGAATTTCCCTGGGAGGTCAAGATCATTCATGACGATAAAACCCTGAATGCGTTTTGTGCGCCCGGAGGGTATATCTATGTCTATACCGGTCTGATCAAATTTCTCGATTCAGAAGACCAACTCGCCGGCGTCATGGGCCATGAGATCGCGCATGCAGACTTGCGACATTCTACCCGTCAGATTACCAAAGCCATGGGACTGAGCGTTCTCGCCGAAATCCTGGTGGGACAGAAGCAGGAACAATTGAAGGATATCGCTGTGGGGTTGATCGGACTGAGTTTCAGCCGGGAACACGAAACAGAAGCAGACATGGCCTCGGTCAACTATCTGTGTGGCACCGAATACAATGCTGCCGGCGCTGCCGGGTTCTTCCGCAAAATGGAAGGACAGCCCTCACCACCTGTTTTCCTGAGTACACACCCCAACCCCAACAACCGAGTGAAAAAGATCGACGAGGAGAAGGTCAAGTTGACCTGCTCGGGAAGTCAGACCTATAATTCGAAATATGTCCAGATGAAAAATCTGCTGCCGAAGTAAAGGATACGTTCGCCATAAAAAAAGCGCCCCGATCTCTCGGGGCGCTTATTTTTGTCAGTCAGATGCAAGCAACTTTGGCATCCGGTATCTTATGGTTGGAAATGATCTAGCCCATTTCAGCGACGACCTCTTTGACCTCGGGGACCATCCGCTTCAGCATCCCTTCAATGCCCGCTTTCAGGGTCACCGTACTGGACGGACAACCACTGCAGGATCCCTGCATGATCACACTGACCACACCTTCGCGAAAGCCTTTGAATTCGATATTCCCTCCATCCATTTCGACGGCGGGCTTGACATAGGTCTCGATGAGCTCGACGATCTTTTGTGCGATCGCAGCGTCCTCCTCGGAATAGTCATAATCTGCACCACGTTCTGCGACAATGGCCTGCATCGCCTCCGTGAATCCCTCCTTGATGATCTCCTTCCCCTCTTCGATATACGCCTTCAGGAATTCCTTGAGGCGCAACATGACATCTTCCCAGGCAAACGAGAGTTCCTTGGTGACGGTGACGAAGTTGTTGGAGATATAGACACCTTTGACATATGGCAATGCAAACAGTTCATGGGCAAGAGGTGACCATTCTTCCGCCAGCTCCGCCGTCCGAAAGTCTGCTGTACCCTGGTACAACATCCTGTTGGTCACATACTTCAGTGATTCCGGGTTGGGAGTCTGCTCGGTATACATCATTACCGGCGTCTTAACCGCATCGCTCATGATTGGCTGTTTTAGAAAGTGAAACGATTTTTGCGAAGGAAGGTTCTCACAATCTACAACGATTCAAGCATCGCCCTGACCAGCCCGAGTGATCGTTTCTGCGGAATCGGATTCCAGGTATATCCACCTGCCGTGATCGACAGATCGATCCAGGCAGAATAGAAATTATTCTGAACGGCTTCTGTCACGCAAAAAAGGCGTCCCGTCTTTCCCGTTGGAATGTCCTCGATCTGATAGACACCACCACCGATATACTCCAGGGCCAGAGCCGAACCTGTAGCCGTATCCAGCCAATATACCGCTGTATTACTTTCCGCAAAACCCTCTGGCATTTGTGCCTGGATCTCCGGATCAGCCGGATACAGATCAACAGCCTCGCCGGCACACCAGGTGCCCGCCTGGGGTACGGATACCAGATATCCATTGACCCCGGCCCCATTGACCGGATCGATCCAGTTGGTCAGACTCAACTGACTCTGCGGGGCGTCCTGCCATCGAAAGACCCAGGGGGTAGGCCGAATGCCCTTCCACATGCTGAGGTTTCCACCACTGGCAGAGGGCCAGCGGATCAGAATATCCTTTGTCAGAACAAGTTCTTCACCCTCCTTTTCTGCGCGCAGTTGAAAGGCCTTGTCAGATCGAACCTGCCCCTGATAATATTGCATGGAGATGTGAAAGTCTACCTGGTCGGCAATTCCCCGGATCTCCTTCCAGGCCAGGGAATACCCGCCTTCTACCACCTTGCCATCAGCAGTCGTCCAGGCCTCATCCGGGATCTCGATCAGCACTCCGGATTCAGAACGGACTTGCACCGGGTTTCCCGTCTGCCCCGTCAGGGCAAATATCGTATCACTCTGAAGCGGTAGCTGTTGATAAAAATTGAGGATGTTTCCCCTCGGGATCGGCACGGTATAGTCCGGGTTGAAGTCATCGACTTCAGCCTGGCAGGAAACCATCAACAGGCCTCCAAGGAAGCACCATATGATCGGTCGGATCATCATTAGAAATATTGACGAATACCCATGGCCACTCCGAGATTGACATATTTCTGGTCGATCGGGTAGGCCTGAATATTCAGTGGTTGCATCCACACCCGCAACTGTGGTTCCAGTAAGAGATGAAGCTTCGGTCGGAGGGCGTAATTAAAGCCCATGCTCATGAGCAAGCTGCTGCCCACCTGGGTCCGGAACGCCTGATACCCCTGTTCATTGTTCGAATCAAAATTGACGAGCTGATGATCGGGATCCAGGAAATCACCCCGCTGCGAAGCAGCAATGTTGAACAATATACCTGTGTTCAGTTGGATCACCCAGTTGCCCCGGTCAATCTCATAACCGACCATGAGCGGAATGTCATAGAACCTGTACCGGTTGTAGCCGATCTTGTTGTATGACCCGTATTCCGTTACGGAAAGTGTATCCCAGACGTAGACGATATTGCCATTCTGATAGATGGTATCGAGGGTAACATTGATCACCTTGGTGATCTGCGCATTCTCATCTCTGTATTCCAGTTTTTCGGCGATATCCGTGTAGATCAATCCCGTACGCAAAGCCAACCCTCCCTTGAAGTGGGCATTCACCCGAAATCCGGCACTATAGGCAAACATGTAGGATTCGTCATTTTTCCGTTGCTCTGCATAACCGATCATGGACGGATCCTTGTACACGAGCTGTCGTGACGCATATTCGGGAGCGACATAGGCGTCGACCGATAGTCCGCGCAAAAAGCTGTTAAAGCTGTAACAGGTCGGTGACGATTTCAACTTGGTTGCTTTTCCCATTCCGGGAAGAGAGCGTGTCTGTTCTGTCTGGACACCTTCCGTTCCATCACGGAACAACTTGTCCGTCGTTGCAAATCGATAGTCCACTTCGACAACTTCAGACTTCTGCCGGGTGTCGCTAGACAGCTGTTTGTGGGAAGAAGCAGTCTGGCGTAAATCAGCAGAGGCAACCTGGCCATCGGTAGTACCATTACTGATTTTGGAAGATACCCTGTCGCCTTGCTGTTCTTTCATTGCCTGCCGGTCTGACACAGAAGACCTGCTGGCTTGATTGCCAGCCTTGGATCTTGAATGACTGGCTGAAGCTGTCTGGGAGTCTGTTGCTCCTTTTTTGGTCTCAGAACCGGAGTTCCGGGTGATTGACGACGCAGTTTCTGATAATTGAATGTCCGTGTTGGTGGTATAGCTGTCGTTTTGATCTGGTTCAGAAGAGTGAATGGATGAGGCGGAGAGATCTGCAATCTCGGCTGTAGGTTGTGATGAAGTTGCCTGTTCAGCCGTCTGCATCTCCTGCAGAACGGGTTGTTCTCCCTGGTTCGTCGCCGGTTGATCTGCCTGGGTTGAACCGAGGCTCAACCAGAGGGAGACTACCCCGACAAGAAGGATACTGGCACTGAAATAGTACCAGCCAAAGGGGTGGATCCGCTTGTCCTTTCGGGCAGCCTGGATCCGGGACCACATATCGTCAGGTACCGGAGAATCAACATTCTCCAGCCGACGACGAAGGGCCTCGTCCATGAATTCGTGCTGTCGTTTCTTCATCTTCTCTCTATAATGCTACCCGCGTAATGGCCAGTACTTTTTCTTGCAGCCATTTTCGCGCTTTCACCAATTGAGACCGTGAGGTACTCTCTTCAATCGATAACAGGTTTGCGATCTCCTGATGTTTATATCCTTCGATCACATATAAGTTGAACACTGCCCGATAGCCATCGGGAAGGTTGCTGATCAGCTTGATGATCTCCTGCTCCCCCAGGTGGGCGATGGCATCAGGTAAATCCGAGCTTTCCCGGTATTCCTCTGCCGCCGTGATCTCCTGAGTCGGTCGAGCCTTTCTCAGATACTTCAAAGCAGAAGTGACCATGATTCTACGTACCCATCCTTCAAAAGATCCTTCGTGACGAAAACTTTTCAAATTCGCATAGACCTTGATAAAGCCCTCCTGAAGGATATCTTCTGCCTCCGAATACTCTTTGGCATAACGCAGGCAAACAGACATCATCCGTCCGGCATACCGGTCGAATAAAGCCCGCTCACATTGAGGATTCCCACGCAAGCATCCCTCGATCAATTCTCGTTCCGTCAAACGATTGTCTTCGTTATCCTCTAAAAATACGCCAATATTCAGATACCTGAAAGAGAAGGAGCGCTGCCTGACCCTTTAAAAAAAGGGCTTTCAGAGCTTCCACCTCATCTTCCGGGTCTCCCGGAGGTTCCCCTTTCGATCCCAGCCAGAAGTGTTTTCTTCCTCTGCTCTATTCGGATCTCGTATCTCTCAGCCTTCCGAACAGGCTTTAAACACGCATTATGATCCGCTGTCGGTCAAGCCTTTATCCCTAGATGATGGTTGCCTTCCATCGCCCCTTTCGAAACAGCAGGATGGACAGTACCGCTAACAGACTTTCGGCAACAGCCACCGCAAAAAAGACACCGGATGGGCCCCATTCCAATTTCATCGCCAGAACCCAGGCCAACGGGATCTCCACCAGCCAGAAGCTGACCAGGTTGAGGATCATCGGCGTGCGGGTATCCCCCGCACCGTTGAACGCCTGGCTCAGCACCATCCCGTAGGCATAGAAAATATATCCCAAACTGATGATCTGCAAGCTCTGGGCTCCCACCCGTACCACCTCCGGGGTGGGATCAAAAAAGGCAATGATCGGACTCGCCAGGGAGATATAGATCACTGCAACGATCAACATGAAGATCATGGTATATCGGCTGGCTATCCAGGCGGCCGCCTCACTCTTTTCCGGCTGCTTTGCACCCAGGTGTTGCCCGACCAGGGTAGAGGCGGCATTCGCCATCCCCCAGGCGGGCAGGATGGTGAAGATGATGACCCGGATCGATATGGTATAGCCCGCAAGTGCAGCCGGTCCAAAATCCGCGATGATCCGCACCAGGAAGATCCAGGATGCCGAAGCAATGAGATACTGTGCCGCTCCATTCCAACCCACCGTAAGCAAACGCAGGGTGACATCCTTGACCAGGATCAGGTGGCGACGCCCCATCCGGATGATGTGCTTCACACCAAACAGATGATAGAATTGATAGAGCACACCGGTTCCCCGACCGATCAATGTGGCCACAGCTGCCCCTTCGATACCCATCTCCGGAAAGGGTCCCAGACCCATGATCAGGCAGGGATCCAGGATGATATTGATCCCGTTTGCCAGCCACAACGAGCGCATGGCCAATGCGGCATCCCCGGCTCCGCGAAAGATGGCATTCAACAGGAAAAGGAACATGATGGTGATGTTCCCGGCAAACATGATCTTGGTATATCCCTGACCTTCCCGGATCAACTGCTCATCTCCGCCTAATAATGCCAGGATGTCCGGGGTGAACCAATAGCCCACAATGCCCAGAACCAAAGAGATCCCCAGTCCGAGCCAGATAGCCTGTGCCGCAGCCGTGGCCGCAGCCTCCCTGTTGCCTTCACCGATTCGACGGGCCACCATCGCTGTGGCAGCAGCACTTAAGCCGATTGCCATCGAATACACCAGCATCATGACGGACTCCGTCAGGCCCACCGTAGCGACAGCATGGATACCCAGCTTGGCCACAAAGAACACATCCACTACCGCAAACAGACTCTCCATGACCATTTCCAGAACCATCGGAATGGACAGCAGGAGGATAGCCCGCCGGATGGGCAGATGCGTATAGTCCTGTTCGTCACCCCGAAGAGCCTGAAGAATAAATTGTAGGGTCTTTTTGATCACAGCCGGCAAAGATACATGGATGCCCCCTGGAATGCCGGGCGATCCGCAGTTTAACGAAGTATTGACGAATGCGGCATAACTTTGCCCCTCATCCACTTGTTTCACTTCCATGAGATCCTTCCTGCATGCCCTTCTGATCCTCGGTCTGACCTTTGCTATCGGCCAGCCCACCCTGTCAGCACAGGATAGTACCTGGAAAACCCTGTCCAAGATCACCTTCACCAAAAAGTATGATGAGCTGCTGGGCTTTAAGGTTGATGTACCCGTCTTTGGCAGCGAGGTCAAAAAGCTGGATGGCAAGGTGATCACCCTCCGCGGGTATATCATTCCGGTTGAAGGGTATCGCAGTCATACCGAATTTATCTTCTCGGCCTTCCCCTATAACATGTGCTTCTTCTGCGGTGGGGCCGGCCCCGAAACAGTCATGGAAGTCAAAGCGATTACTCCCGTCAAATACACCACTGAGCCGGTCACCCTGACCGGGGTGTTGCATCTCAATGATTCAGACGTCAACCGTCTGATGTATGGTTTGGAAAAAGCGAAACTGGTCGAGTAGTGTCCTACTGACGTTCAAACGCCCTGGACCAGCCCAGGCGAAAAACAACCAGAAGGACGACCAGGATGAGGATGACCCAATAGAAGGGGAGATAGGTAAATGCGATGATATGGGTGCGATCGATCAGCCACATCAGCAGAAGAACCACAAAGATCATCATGAGAAGTCCGGCCAGCTTGCCAAAGCCGCGTACTTTCTCTAAGGGGACATTCCAGCGAATCAACCAGAATGTCAGGGCCATGCTCACGATGGGCAGGACCTGGATATACACATCGGTTTCCAGGATACTTCGCTTTTCAAACAGCCAGAAATAGACACTGAGGACCAGGGCAAAGATGCCCGGTACAGCAGCCAGATAGACGAGCAGGCTGTAGAGGTAGTTCCAGGGTATCTCTTCGCCTTCTTGCCGACCCAATATACCGGCCAGCAAGGCTGTCAGGGGGATCACCAGAAAGTATCCCACCAACAGGATGGGATTTGCGGCCAGCAGATGGAAGAGTTCGCCGAGTGTCATAGGCTGAATTAAATACCCAGGATAAACCGGACCGGATCTTCCAGCAATTCCTTCACTTTGATCAGGAAGGTCACTGAAGAGCTGCCATCAATGACCCGATGATCGTAGGAAAGAGCCAGATACATCATCGGGCGGATGACGATCTGACCATCGACCACGACAGGGCGTTCCTTGATGGTATGCATGCCCAGAATAGCGGACTGGGGTTCATTGATGATCGGTGTGCTCATCATGGAGCCGAATACCCCACCATTGGTAATGGTAAAGGTGCCACCACTCATTTCTTCCAGGGTCAGCTTTCCCGTTCGGGCTTTTTCTGCCAGGTCCTTGATCGCCAGTTCGATCTCGTGAAGGGCCAGGCTTTCCACATTGTGAACCGGCGGCACCACCAATCCGGTAGGCGTGGAAATCGCGATAGAGATATCTGTATAATCGTGATAGATCAGGTCATCACCATCGATTCGGGCATTCACCTCCGGCATATCCTGCAAGGCCAGTGAGCAGGCTTTGGCGAACAGGGACATGAAGCCCAGCTTGATGCCATGCTTTTTGACAAAGGCTTCCTGATGTCGTTTGCGCAGGTCAAAAATGGCACTGAGATCCACTTCATTGAACGTGGTCAACATGGCCGTGTTGTTTTTGGCGGAGACGAGTCGCTTGGCGATCGTTCTGCGCATCCGGGTCATCTTCTCCCGTCGTTCTCCCCTGGAGAAGGCGGCCGGACCTGCGTTGCTGTGGGGGGGTTGTTCTGCAGATGCTTTTGGTGCAGGTGCTGCTGCCTCCGCAGAAGCTGCATCCTGCTGGGTGATCCTACCCCCTTTACCCGTCCCGGCAACATCACTGGCCGTCAGTCCTTTTTCACGCATCAGCTTTGCCGCTGCGGGAGAAGGATGTCCTTCCGCATATGAGGGGGATGACGGTTCAGGAGCCGGACTCGGTACCGGTGCCGGTGTTTCTGCCGGCGGTGCGGGTTTATCGGTCGTCTCAGGACCTTCCGTCACACTCGTATCCAATCTGGCGATCAGCGCGCCGATCTCCAGGTCGTCACCCTCTGCTGCCACATGGATCAATTTTCCAGATGCTTCGGAGGGAAACTCCAGCGTGGCTTTGTCCGATTCAAATTCACACAGGGATTCGTCCATACGGACAAAACTACCGTTCGGCTTTAACCACGCCGACAATGTGACCTCTGTAATGGATTCGCCCACGGAAGGGACGCGAAGTTCGATAAGACTCATGAACAAAAATTGGCTGCAAAAATACCGTAATTCTGAAATCCGGCCCAAGGATACGGACTTCCACAGGGTAAACGGTACAACGCCCCTTCTGTTTCAGGATGAACGGTCCTTATTTCCGATTTCTGTAAACCGCCACCCTGGCCGGGATGCCCTTTTTTCCTTCACTGGCAATGAAGAGATCTCCCCTCTGATTGAAGGCGATGCCTTCCGGCTGCGGAAAAATGGATGGATTCAGAGAATACAAGCGCTGGTACACCCCGTTTGCATCAAAAACCAGAAGAAGCTTACCTCTGGCGCTGAGCATCCAGATCTCATGGGTGGTCGGATGCATGGCCAGTCCGGACGGACCCAATGGAAATCGCCCCTCTTTCTGGTCCAACCAGTCGATCAATCTCCCCTTGACCTTCCGATCCGTTTCCTCAAGAATGCCCTGGCGCAAGGCCTCGCGAGAGATCCCGCAAACCTCCGGTTCAGGTTTGTCTTTGGCAGGATTCCAGTGCACCCACCCCTTGATCAATGTGGGAGAAGAGGATTCATTTTGAAAGTCTTTAATACAGAGTAACAAGGAACCCGTCTGCGCGTTGTATCCAAGACCTTCCACATCGGTGCCCCTGGGAAGGCCGGCATCCATCTTTTCAACAAGGGTATCGGGACCATTGCGCCATTGGGTCCGAAACAGGATGCCATCACTGCGCAGAAGGTACAAGGTGGAATCGACCATTTCCAATCCTTCATAATCCCCCTTACCGGTGACCGCCCAGGTCTGACTGATCTGCCCTGATCGCGGGTCCAGGCCATACACGATACCCCGTTCATCCTGCAAACAAAGGAGATGTGTCTCCCCGGGGGCAAAGGTCA
Organism: Bacteroidia bacterium; assembly: GCA_030429045.1. GTDB lineage: Bacteria > Bacteroidota > Bacteroidia > Chitinophagales > Saprospiraceae > JAGNXB01. Next base: position 152,371 of record JAUIEA010000001.1, read on the forward strand.
ATCCGGAAATTTCTACAAGTTCCGGTGGTAGGTTCCAGATCTGATCAGGCTTTCCGAGGCGACCATCCTGTGCCTGGGAAGAAGGGAGGATGCCCACCATGAGCAGGATGAGGAGGAGGTGATGGTAGATCTTCATTGTAATTGCTTCAATCTGTAACTGTAGTTCGCCAGGGGCGCTTGTGCTCGTAGCGTCGTGAACATGGAGACGGCTTTTTGTCGATCCTCCGACGAACCGGTGAGTCTTGCGTAATGATAGGCGGCTTCGGCCTGGAGGTCCGGATCCCGACCTTCTTCCAGGAACGATTCCAGCACAGCCTTTCGTTTATCTGCGGGCAGTATCTGGGCAGAAAGTGCCATCACCTCCCGGTGCATGGCCGGATCATCCCATTGCCAGACGTCCTCTTCTGCTAAAGAGAGGATTGGGGCTGCTTTTGTTACATCTCCGTTTTCGAGGAGGATCCAGACTGCAGATAATTGGCAGTTTGCCAGCAGTTTGCGGTTGTTCATTTCCTCGGCCATTCGGGTCGCTTCGGAGATCAATTCCAGCGCTTCCTCCGGTCGATCCTGGATCTGTCTGGCTCGTGCCAGGGCGCACATGACCTTGACCTGGCCCTTGCGATATCCGATCTGGCGGGAAAGTTCCAGAGATTTCTGGATCTGCGCTTCTCCCGTTTCCCACTCGCCCTGCCGCAAGAGGAGCGCACCCAATAACTCCCGGGCTATGGATTCGCCCTGCAGGTCTTTCAGTTCCTGGCTCAGGTCCAGATCCTTCTGATAATCGGACAGGGCTCCTCTCCAATCTCGCATCTGTTCCCTGACCAGGCCCCGGGTGCCCAGGGCAATGGAGATCCACAGCCGATGGCCCATCTCCTCGGCCAGTTGAAGTCCCTTTTCCAGGTTTTTCAGGGCCACATCGAAGTGCCCCATCTCGTTCTGGACGATACCGAGATTGGTGTATAAACTGATCAGGCTCTGCTTTTCTCCCGTCTGGTGCCGGACCAGCAGATCGTTGTACAGCAACTGTTCGGCTTCGACATACCGCCCCTGATTCATGCGGATCAGGGCCAGACTCATCACCAGCTGGTTATCCAACTTGGAGGGGTCGTCGATCATCACCATCGAACGGGTGATATAGGTCTCCGCCTGCTCATAATCACCCTGCCTGAAGTACAAGGTGGCCAGGTCCTTGTGACAGTGGGTCACACCCTGTTGATCATGGATGGATTCAAATATTCGAATGGCCTCCTGCAGAGCGATCCAGGCAGCCGGATAATCTCCCAGGAGCACTTGAAAGTGGCCCCGGGATGCATGATGTCGGGCCATCAATGCAGGATCACTGGCCGAAGCAAAACAGGGATCATCCAATTGGGATAAGGCCTCCTGCCATTGGCCCAGCGCTTCAAATGCAGGCAATTGCTCGAGGATCAACTCCGGCAATCCGGCAGGGTCGACCTGTTTCGTTGCCCGGTTAAAAAATTCCAGGGCTTCCCTGTTCTGGTACTGTTTGAGTGCATATCGGCCTGCATCTATCAGATATCTCACCGCCTTGTCCGGCCAGCCCGCCAGCTCACAGTGGCTGGCCAATGATCCGAGATGAGGGCCGATCTCATCCCGGTACACCCGTTCCATGGCTGTGACTGCCAGGCGATGCAACTGTTCCAGTCTGGATTCCAGCTGTACATCATAGATCACCTCGCGAAGCAAACTGTGCCGGAAGATATAGTCGATCTCATCAATGGCTTTGAGGATCTCCGCCCGTTCGGCATCCTGCAATTGATCGGTCAGAAGATCCGTTTGTTCACCGGACGCCTCCATCATGTGGACCAGGACTGGCAGGGAAAAACTGGTGCCGATGACTGAGGCAGATTTCAGGACTTCGCGAACACCCTGCTCCAACCGGTCCAGTCGGGCCATCAGGATATCCCGCAGTGTTCCGCCAAGTGTCAGCTCGTCTTCCCGTACTGTCCAGGTTTCTCCCTGCTGATGCAACAGGCTGTTATCCCGCAGGTAGAGCAACAGTTGCTCCGAATAAAAGGGGTTTCCGTTACCGGCACGTTGCAATACTTCCAGGAGGGGTTCTGATACCGGTCCGCCCAGTATGGTTTTCGCCAGGACGCGCACGCCCTCCTGGTCCAGTCCGTCCAGAGAAATGATGAGATGGATCTTTTCGTCGATGGTTTGCAGGTCTTCGATCGGGATACGGCCGGTACAGAGAATGGTCAGCTGATCGGCCAGGATACGGTCGTAGATCATCTTTCGGGTGGCATGGTCCAGATCCCGCCAATGTTCGATCAGGATACCCAGGGGCTTGTCCCGGTCACCATTGGATAAAAGCCGCTGATGCAATTCCTCAATTCGTTCGAACCGCACCCGGGGAGACAGTTCTTCCGCATGGCGAAGGTGCTGGATCTCCTCCATCAGATGGGATACATCCTCACGCAGGTGCACATTGATCTCCTCCGTCCAGGCCTGGTCGAGATCGGCAAAAGGGGCTGTATTGGCGGGGTTGCCATGGAGATTCAGCCAGTCGATGCGGGCATTGGTTGCACGACACACCGACCGGGTCAGAAAGGTCTTGCCGATGCCCGGTTCGCCCAGGATCTCCAGACACTTGCCCCGGGGTTGTTCCAGCAGGTGGATGATATGTTGCAACTCTTCCTGCCGGCCATACAGGACATCTTCCCGGGCCACTTCTTCCTGGAAGGAATGCAGGCAAAACACCGGGATGGGGGCGGCAAAGCCCTTGGCATGGACCGCCGGAAGGGCTTCCAGGTTGACATTCAATCCGGCCATGGTCACCTCGTCGCACAGGATCTGTCCGGGGTTGGCCATCATGGACAATCGGGCAGCCAGATTGACCGCCTTGCTGGCGATCACATACTGTCGCCTGAAGTCATTGCCCGCCAGGCCGCAAAATGCGGGCCCGGTGCTGATCCCGATTTGCATGGGCAAGTGGACCAGGATCGGATTCTGGATCAATGCCAAAGCAGTCTGTATCGCCATTCGGCGGGATTCTCCGGTATTGATCGGTGCCCCGAAAAAGGCGACCATCAATCCCCCCTTATCGGTAAAATCCGTTTCCTTGTAGTAGCCTTCGCGCCGATAGATCTCGGAGGTTGCCACCTGGAGGACCAGGTCGACTTCTTCTATGGTCAGGGTTTCCGGAAAGGCCAGAAAAAGACTGGTCACCTTGCGAAACTCACCACCATGAAACCGCTGGGTCAGAAAGGTGGGGTAGAAGGCGCTGGTATGGTGTACGGGGTGGCTGGTGATGAGATCTGCTTCCGGAAGGACCACCTCCCGTATCTGGTAATGACCGTCAACCTGAAAACAATCCACCCCCTTCAAATTCGAAATGGTCTGGTAATAGTCCTCTGAGATCCGGATCTCCCCGGCAGGTGTCTCCGCCTGGACCGCAACGGCCCTGGCCATCCCTTCACCCCGGATATACCAGGAATGGGGACTCTCGGATGTGATGTGCCAGCTCAGGGGTCCCATATCAATTCCGATGCGCAGCGGGATCTCTACCTGAACGCTTTCCAGTGCTTGTCGAATCTCTTCTGCGGCATGCAGGGCACGCTCCACAGGGAGGTGGTCCGGGAACACACCGGCGAAGGCATCACCGGCGAAGTAGGGAATAAACCCTCCACGGCTGTGGATGGCTGTCGCAGCAGAACCGAAAACATCATTGAGCAGGGTGGACAAGCGTTCGGCACCCGGCTTGCCCAGCTTCATCAGCTTTTCTGTATGGGCCGTAAACCCCTTGAGATCGGCAAAGAGCACAACAGCCTGCATCACCCCCAATTGGCGGTGTTCATTGAATTGGTCATCAATAAAGGCTGGTAAAATTCCCTGCATGGGGTGTGAAATTAGAATTTCCCCCCAGCAGCGGCAACGGATCTGGTGCTTTTCTTATCGAATAGCAGGAAGTTCCGGCCTGTTCGGGTGTTTCCCGGAAAGATCAGCCACCAGAATTCGATATACGGCTCTGTCAGGGAAGATCCTAGCCCATGTCACAGATCCGGCGAACCACTTGGTAGATCCGGGTGTATTCATTGATCTCTTCTTCAAAGGGATCGTGTTCCAGGTGATTGGCGGAGATCATGCGCAAGGCAGCGATCCGGCCCCGGCTGTCGGGAATCTTCTGGAGGTATTTGACCCATACGGACCCACTGGATTTGACGGCGTAGATCTCATTGTCCTTGATCTGATGAATGGAATCGATCTCCTTACAGACCACGACATCCCCGTTCATGATGACCGGTTCCATGGAGTTGCCTTTGATCGGAAATGCCACCAGCCCATCCCCTTCCAGGCCGGGAATGGAGAAATAGTCAAAATCTTCCTGTGTTTCTGTGTCGATGGCAGAGCCTGCAAATGCCTGGGTGGTGGTGAAGAGAATATTCTGACGTCGGCCTTCGTGATGCTGGGGGAGTACAGAAACGGGATCCAGACCGAAGGGAGTCCCTTTCCCGTGGAGCATCCAGGCCTCGTTGATGCCATAGGCCTCACAAAGGTTGCGTGCCTGGTGGTAGTCGATCACCCGCTTGTCTTTCGGATTGAGAAAGGCCCGGACAATATGCCCGTAGGCCCGATTCCCAAGGACCTTTTCTGCAAAATCGCCCATGCCCAAACCGGAGCGGTCGTTCTTGACAATCTTGCCCTTTTCTTCCAGGATGGAAAAGATCTTCCGGAAGCGGTCATTGAGCTCAATACGGTCTTCTGTGATCATGGCAGGTCAACTTTTTCAAACAATTTCGGGTTTCCGTGACAAATATAAAACAAATAATGGTGATATTGTCAACAAATGGAAATGGATCGTCATGTGTATTCTTTTTACAAGGAATCGAATAGAGCACAGGACAACAGATCAGGATTGCCTATTTTTGGGCCGAACATATTGTAACCTTTACCAATGGGAATGATCATATCACTGCTCAACCACAAGGGTGGCGTTGGCAAAACAACCTCAGCCATCAATATTGGCGCAGGTCTGAATCAGCTGGGAAAGAAGGTGTTGCTGGTGGATCTGGATCCACAGGCCAACCTGACCCTGTCACTGGGGATTCCCCGTCAGAAGTCTACCATCTATGAGTCCATCCGCGGCGAAGCGGAGTTGGCACCCTATACCGTCAAACCCGGATTTGATGTCATTACCAGCTCCCTCGACCTGTCAGGAGCCGAAATGGAGATGATCAATGAAGCCGGCCGCGAATACATCCTCAAGGAACTGTTTGAGCCGATGACCGATCTCTATGACTATATCATTATCGACTGTCCTCCATCGCTCGGATTGTTGACCCTCAATGCTCTGACCTGCAGCCAGACGGTGTATATCCCCTTGCAAACAGAGTTTCTTGCCTTGCAGGGTCTGGCCAAGATCAAACAGGTGATCGACAAGGTGAAGTTCCGCCTGAACAAGGATATCGAGATCGGTGGTGTGATCGCCACCATGTACGACAGCCGGAAGGTCCTCAGCCGGGATGTGGTGGATACCATTCTGAAATACTTCGGCGAGAAGGTCTTCAACACCTATATCCGGGATAATGTCTCCCTGGCGGAAGCGCCTGCCCAGCGCATGGATATCTTCAGCTACTCGCCAAAGAGCAATGGGGCCGAAGATTATCTGGACCTCTGTAAGGAGATCCTCGAACGCACTTCCAGCCAGGTGAAGGTTGCTGCAAAAGCCCTGACACCGAGTGAGTAAAAAATCCTTCACCGACGGTTTAGAAAGCCTGTTTTCCGGCCCGCGGGAAAAAGAGGCCCTGGACACCCTTGCTCCACCCAGGCGCAAAAAGAAAGGTCGACGGTCCGAGGGTGAGGATGCCGCTGCAGAGGAGTCAAAAGCGCCGCGCAGATCCGGACAGAAGAACTTCAGCATGGACCTCGATGCCTTCCTGGCCGATGTGCTCAACGAGAGCCTTCAGGAAGAGATGGCCCAGGCAGAAGCTGTTCGGAATCCAGGGGAACAGAACCCGAATGACGAAGGTCCTCATGGTGAAGGAGTCGATGCGCTGATCCGCTCAACCCTGGAAACCAGTACCATGGAGATCACACCCGGTAAGACCAGACGGGTGACCTTTTTTTTTGAACCTGGAAAGGTCGAGCAGCTGAAGGCCCTGGCCAGGGAAGAGAATATCTTCATGCGAGAGAAGATCAGCCAGATCGTGGCGGAGTATCTGGAGAAGATTGAAGCCCGTTATAATCAAAAGTAGACCCTATTCACGTGGGGAATAGCAACCCACTGCAGCCAGAGGTGAAGAGCCAATGAATTCGTTTTGGCGGCATGATTGCCGACTTGCATGAATGGTGACAGGTCATCCTGTTTGATCAAGCAGATATAAGGGATGGCAACCGAATCCCTTTTCCATACGTTATCCCTACTATGAAGCGAATTCTCATTATCCTGGGTGTCTTGCTGGCTTCTTTCCAGGTATTCTCGCAATCCTCAGACACCCTGGCCCATGCCCTGCTTTGGGAGATTTCCGGGAATGGCCTCGAGGAAACATCCTACCTCTTTGGCACCATTCATATGATCCCCAGGGAGGATTATGACCTGCCCGACCACCTCCTGGCCCGATTGGCCCAGTCGGATCGACTCGTGCTGGAGCTGGATATGGACAAAGCCACCAATCTCTTTGCTCAGTTAGGCATGATCCCCAAGATGCTCATGCCCGATGGTATTCGTATCGGTGACCTGGTCAGTCCGGAGGATCATCTCCTCGTCCAGGAAGCTATCGAGAAGGCCGGTCTGCCCAGCAAGATGATCGAACGGGTGAAGCCCCTTTTTCTATCCGCTCTTCTCGATCCGGAAATGGGCAAGGCAGCCAAGGCTGAGTCCTACGACCTCAACCTGTATTACCTGGCCAAATCCAACGATATCAAACATAGTGGCCTGGAGTCGATCAAGGACCAGATGGCCGCTTTTGACGCCATCTCCCTGGAAGACCAGGCCCAGATGCTGGTCGATCAACTGAAAGCAGAAGGCGGAGAGGGTATTTCTCAGTTTTCTGACCTGGTCAAAGCCTATAAATCGGAGAATCTCAACCAGCTGGCTACCACCATGGAGGAAGAAGCGGAAGGAGACTTTATGGATGTGCTGTTGTACGACAGGAATCGCAACTGGATCCCCCTCATGGTCAAAATGATGCAAAAAGAGCGGGTCTTCTTCGGCGTTGGGGCCGGTCACTTGGCCGGGGAGAAAGGGGTAGTGCGGTTACTGGAGGCGGAGGGGTACAGATTGCGACCCATTCCTGTTTTTACACGTAATTGAGATGTTACCCTTCGATTAACAGACCTCATTTTTTCTGCCCAAGGATTGGCATATAATCCACCCATGGGCCCACTGCTTCCCGGTACTGCCGGGCCATCACCCGGGCTATCTGGGCGATATGACTGAGGTCATGGACCACCCAGGCCGCCAGTAAATTGGCCAGGGTCACTTTTCCAAATTCGGGGTGATTCCCTGTCAATAAAAAGTCCTCGGAGGTGAAGGATGCTCCTTGTAATCGATCCAGGTTCTGCATCCGTAATGCTCTGAACTCAGTCAACAGGTCCTGCATGGATTTACCCTTGCTGTCTTCAAACTGGGCAAATCGGTCAAAGGGTTCAAAGGCCTTATTCGTGCCCTGTGATTGAATGATTTCCATACGGGGAATCCAGTCCGTTTTCTCTCCGTGGATCAGGTGACCCAGGACATCATAGGGCGTCCAGGAATCTTCTCCATCCCGACCATGACTCCACTCTTCGGAAATGGCCGACAACATGGCCTTCAATACATCCGGTGTGCGACGGATAATGTCCATGCTCTGACCCAATTCAAATGTCATCCTTGCAGTTTTTCTGTTGACGAGTGCGTACCTGATTGTACCGGAGACCAGAAACCAGGGTCAGGTAATATAATGAAAGCCGGTAATTGCAAGGATTCAGTCCAGCTGGGGCCAAGCATGAGTGTACACTGATCCTCTCCGGACAATGACCTACTTTTGAGACTCTCAGTTCAATCATAATCCTCCTTCGTTTGGAAACACCCAAGGACGACTCCGTCAGCCTCAACAAGTACATCAGCGAGACCGGCATCTGCTCCCGCCGGGAAGCGGACCGGCTGATCGACGCCGGTCGGGTGACCCTCAATGGCCAGCCGACCAGAACGGGCAACCGGGTGTCTCCCGGCGATATCGTCCGCATCGATGGAAAACCCCTTAAGGCTAAACCCAAGACCCTCTACATCGCCTTCAACAAACCGGTCGGTATTGTCTGTACCACCGATCCCAAGGAACCCAAGAACATCATCTCCTATATCCGGCACAAGGAGCGCCTCTTCCCCGTTGGCCGACTGGACAAACCCTCACAAGGGCTCATCTTCCTCACCAACGATGGCAACATTGTCAACAAGATCCTCCGGGCAGGAAACCAGCACGAAAAGGAGTATATCGTCACGGTAGACCAACCCATCCGCACCGACTTCGTCTCCCGCATGAGCAACGGTATTCCCATCCTGGGAACGGTGACAAAAAAGTGCGTTGTCGAACAGCTGAGTAAAACCACCTTCCGCATCATCCTCTCCCAGGGTCTCAACCGACAGATCCGACGGATGTGCGAATATCTGGGGTACGAGGTCACCAAACTGATCCGGGTGCGCATCATGAATGTCGAACTGGGCAACTTGCCCATCGGCAAATACCGGGAGCTGACCCCCACCGAAAACCGGGAATTGCAGGCCCTTATCGCCCATTCTTCCAAAACAGAAGAAGCCTCCGTGGACCAAAACAAGAAAAAGAAGCCTTCCCCAACCTCCAAAAGGCCATCGCGACCGACGCCACCCAAACGAACCTCCAGACCGGCAACCCCGAAACGGAAGAAACGTTAGGAACTACAGGCAAATCGGTATTCAGCTTCGCGCAAAGAGATTCTGGATTTAATGACCACTAAGGCCCGGACCCCGAGTACTCGGGGCAGAAAGCAGGATCGTCTGGGCACTAAGGGCACTTTAGCGGTGAAATAGAAATTTTACCAGAGAGCTGTAGGATATTCAGAAGTGGAGGGAGTCCCCGGACGCTTGCGGTCCGGATCCAGACATCCCGCAGAAAGCGGGATCGTCTGGGCACTAAGAAATCCTGTGGAAGTCAAATTCTCTTCGTCTTCAATTCACCACAGAGTGACACAGAGTTTCACAGAGTCACATGGTCTCAACGTCACACGGTCTCCATTCACCACTAAGACACTTAGGGCTCTTTAGCAGTGAAATAGAATTTCTAATAGAGATCTGGAGGGTATTCTGAAGTGGAAGGAGTCCACTAAGAAATTCTGCAGAAGTCAAATTCTCTTCGTCTTCAATTCACCACAGAGTGACACAGAGTTTCACAGAGTCACATGGTCTCAACGTCTTCTTTTCTTACGAAAGGACACAGGGTTCACATAAAGAAATGGACTATTGTGCCCAGACGATGGCGCCTCTGCGCCATGTCTGGATCCGGACCGCCCCGAGTACTCGGGGTCCGGGCTCTTCGTGCCTTCGTGCCCAAACTGCTTCCGCCTTCGCATTTCCGCCTTCAACCTTATACCCTCTACTCCCCACACTTCACCCTCAACAAAAATGCCCGCACCATCTCTCGACAGCACGGGCAAATCGGTTTGGGAACCGAAAAGGGGGGTATTTTAAGTTCAATTCTCGTTCGGTGGCAACTCGGCCAGGATTCCCGCTTTTTTGAACGTCAACCCCTTAAGTGCGGGATCAACATCAACAAGCATGGTATCCCCTTCGACAAATTCACTGGCCAGCAAGTGCTTGGCCAGTTCGTTGACCAGTTCCTTCTGCAGGACCCGTTTCATCGGACGGGCGCCATACTGCGGATCGTAGCCCAGATCGGCCATCAGTTCTCGTGCTTTGGCACTTACCTCAATGATGATGCCCTGCTCGGCTAGCATTTTCACCACTTTTCTCAACTGGATATCCAGGATCTTTCCGATCTCTTCACGGGTCAACGGCAGGAACATGATCCGCTCGTCGATCCGGTTGAGGAATTCTGGACGCAAATGCTCCTTGAGCAGGTCAAAAACCTCCACTTTTGTCGTTTCGACAATGTCTGCACGGTGTTTATCCCCCAGGGCATCCAGGTCTTCAAAGTTTTCCAGGATGGTGGGAGCACCCATATTGGAGGTCATGATAATGATGGTATTCCGGAAGTCAGCTACCCGGCCTTTGTTGTCCGTCAGCCGGCCATCCTCCAGGACCTGCAGGAGGATGTTGAAGGTATCGGCATGGGCCTTCTCGATCTCATCCAACAGGATAATGGAATAGGGACGACGGCGTACCGCTTCGGTCAGCTGACCGCCTTCATCATACCCGACGTAGCCCGGAGGGGCTCCGATCAGGCGGCTGACGGCATGGCGCTCCATGTATTCACTCATATCGATGCGGACAATGGCCCGCTCGTCATCAAAGAGCACTTCTGCCAGGGCCTTGGCCAGCTCGGTCTTCCCCACACCGGTGGGTCCGAGGAAGATGAATGATCCGATCGGCCGGTTGGGGTCTTGCAATCCAGCCCGACTCCGGCGCACGGCATCACTCACCGCCGTCACGGCCTCCTTCTGTCCGATCACCCGCTGACCGAGCTCCTCTTCCATCTTCAACAGCTTCTCCTTTTCGCTCTGCATCATCCGGCTGACCGGAATGCCCGTCCACCGGCTCACCACATCGGCTATATCATTGCTGGTCACCGCCTGGTTGGTCAATCGCTTGTCCTGGTCCAGTTCTTTCAGTTTGTTTTCCGCAGCCAGGACCAGCTCTTCCTGCTCCTTGATCTTCCCATAGCGCAAGGTGGCGACCAGCTCGTAATTGCTCTCGCGCTCGGCCTTCTGGGCCTGCTGCTCCAGTTCCTCGATCTGCTGCTTGCCCGCCTGGACCTCATCGACCAGGGTCTTTTCATTCTGCCAGCGCGCCCGCATCTCCCGCAGCTTTTCCTGCAGGTCAGCGATCTGTTCATTGAGGGACTCCATCTTCTTCTCGTCCTTCTCCTTCTTGATGGCTTCACGCTCGATCTCCAGCTGGCGTACCTTCCGCTCCAGTTCGTCTACCTCCTCCGGAACGGAGTTCATCTCCAGACGCAGTTTGGCAGCAGCTTCATCGATGAGGTCGATGGCTTTGTCTGGCAGGGACCGATTGGCAATGTAGCGATGCGACAATTCCGCTGCTGCGATCAGTGCTTCATCCAGGATGTCGATCTTGTGGTACACCTCATACCGCTCCTGCAATCCGCGCAGGATGGAAATGGTATCCTCCAGGCTTGGTTCGTCGATCAGTACCGTTTGGAAACGACGTTCCAGGGCCTTGTCCTTTTCAAAATACTTTTGGTATTCATCCTGAGTGGTCGCTCCGATGGTCCGCAATTCACCCCGGGCCAATGCCGGCTTGAGAATATTGGCTGCATCCATGGCGCCATTGCCACCGCCGGCTCCGACCAGGGTATGGATCTCGTCAATAAAGAGAATGACCTCGCCATCCGCTGCAGTGACCTCCTTGACCACCGCTTTCAGGCGCTCTTCAAATTCACCCTTGTACTTGGCTCCGGCGATCAGGGAGGAGACATCCAGGGAGAAGATCTTTTTGGATTTCAGATTCTCCGGGACATCCCCGCGGACGATCCGCCAGGCAATCCCCTCTACGATTGCGGTCTTACCCACACCCGGATCTCCGATCAGAATGGGGTTGTTTTTCTTCCGGCGTGACAGGATGTGCAGGACCCTTCGGATCTCCTCGTCTCGTCCGATAATGGGATCCAGCTTTCCACTCTCCGCCTGCTCATTGAGGTTGACGGCAAACTTGTTCAGTGAATTATAGGTGCTCTCACTGTGTTGATCGGTGACCTTACTGCCTTTCCGCAATTCCAGAATGGCTTTTTTCAGGGCATCTTTGGTCAAGCCGGCATCTTTCAGCAACTGTGCACCCTTATCACGTCCGGCCAGGATGCCCATGATGAGCAACTCGATGGAGATGTATTCATCTCCGAATTCCTTCATCAGTTTGCGCGCGTGCTGCAGTACACTGTTGGCATCCGGGGTCAGATATTGCTTTTCTGCACCATCCACCTTCGGATAGGTCTCGATCAGGCGGTCCACTTCTTCCAGCACCTTGTTCAGGTTGGCACCCGTCTTTTGAAATAAAAACTTCATCACCTGATCATCGGTCTCATAGATCCCTTTGATCAGATGGACGGTATCCACCTGCTGCTGGTCATGGCCGCCGGCAATTTGTTGGGCCTTTAAGATGGCCTCCTGGGTTTTTACGGTAAACTCGTCGTATGTCATGGTCCTGGTTTCTGGCTACTTCACCACAAATTAGATTCCAAGGCTCAAAACCTCCTTTTTCCTGCCAAGCTGGCGGAATGGAGGGTTTTTTATATGTCCAAATGGCAGATGTGTTCTGGTTTACCAACAGAATAAACGAAATTGTGTGCCTTCCGGGTTTGTACTTTAGCCCCGTCTAAATTCTTCAAGTGACCTATACACTCGCCGAAGAGGATTACCTCAAAGCCATCTACAAGATCGCCGAACGGCATGGTACGCCGGTCAGTACAAGTGCCATCGCCGAACTGATGCAGACACGTCCTGCATCGGTGACCGATATGTTGAAAAAACTGGCCGACAAGGAACTGATCGACTACAAGCGCTATCACGGGGTCAGTCTCACCAGGACGGGGGCGCGCCAGGCCACGCTCCTGATCCGCAAACACCGGTTGTGGGAGTGTTTCCTCGTTGATAAATTGGGCTTCAGCTGGGACGAGGTCCATGAGATTGCCGAACAGCTGGAACATATCCAGTCTGATACCCTGATCGATCGGCTGGATGACTATCTGGAAAACCCCAAGTTCGATCCACATGGCGATCCCATTCCGGATGCCTCGGGAGCCTATCGCATGCGATATCAGATCCTCCTCAGCGATCTCGGGTTGCACCAACCTGCTGTTCTGGTTGGCGTCCGTGAACACGCATCCAGTTTTTTGCAATACCTGGATCAGAACCGACTGGCCCTGGGGGCCACTCTGGAGGTCATCGAAGTGCTTCCCTACGATGGTTCCGTTCGTCTTCGCCTCGGTGATGGAGAACCCATCCTCATTTCAGGCCAGGTCGCCCGGCAGCTCTATGTCCGGCAAACCACAGAATCGGCCTAGAAGGCCAGTTGCATCCCTACACGTCCATTGGCAAACCGATTGTCATTGGCCGAAAAGAGTGAGATCACATTATCCGATGCTCCATATACCCGGACTGGTCCAAGCTTCAGCAGGAGATGCAGACCCACATTGGTATAGGTCTTGTCATAAATGGTATACGCGATCCCCGCTTCCAGAAAGGACAAAGGCCTGAAGTTGCCACCAAAGGAAACCCCACTGAATGTATAGGATGATTGGCGCTGGCCAAAGAATACGGCACTGACATCAATTTGATCAGTCAGTTGATATCGTCCCCCTATCTGAAAGGACCAGGGCAGGGCCGTCTCGAAAGAACCACCTTCGGTCTCCTCGAATTCAAGCAATGTCTCCAGGGTATCCAGAGCACCCACCAGAGACAGAGAGTCATCCGAAAAGAGGGAACTGAACTCAAAACCATCATACTGAATACTCTTGTTGGACGCATAGCTGACCACCTCATCTTTCCAGGTGATCCGTCCGATGTCCATTACAGCAGCACTCAATGAAAGCCGATCCGTAATGGAAACGTCCGCGCCCAGGTCCAGTGCAAATCCGGCATTTCGGGTGATCAGTTGAGAAAATTCATAATCTTCCAGATCCAGGGTCAGGTCGCTGTTCCCTCCTTTCAGAATATCCAGCTCAGGCGAGGTGTGGATCAGATAATCACTGTTGACGGTCAGCTGATAAATGTCGTCACTGGTATACAGGTCCAGCTGGGATCGCTCTGTGCGCGCTGCCAATGCTCCGTTCAACCATTTTATCCGACCTCCGATACTGACCTTACCGATCTGCCCGGCGGCACCGACATAGAATTCATTGTACAGCATGCTGTTGACCTTGAGGCCCAGATTGGCGGTTTGGCCAATGAATCCGGCATTCCCTTGAAAGAAGACACTGAAGAGATCCCGGGGATAATCCAGGAAATTCTCATAGCGGACCTGATGGCCCAGTTCAACCCAGAGATTCTTCATCTTCCATCCGACACCAAGTGTCTGGATGGCACCCTGGATCATCAGGGTATTCTCATTATCCATCTTGTCCAGCACCCCGTCAACGTCCAGGGTAGTGATCCCATTATTGGTGGAGGCAACCAGGTCGTTGTAGGAAAAGCCGGAGTTGTACATCCCGATACCGATAGCGGGTAATTGCACCACCAGCCCTTCCTGAGGTACCGTACCCGGCATCCTGTAGCCCACATGGTTGGCATGCCACAAGGCCTGATTCATCTGGGCCCGGAGGGTCTGCTGCATGAACAGACAAAGTAGAATCAGCAGGCACTGCCCGATTAGTGTGTTCTTCATGTTGTTCGTTGTTTAACCGCCAATTTCTTTGTCCAGGGTCGCCCTGAGGCCCAATCGTACATTTACCTTGTCCGTTTCCCGAATGCGCACATCCTTTTGTCCCTGCTCTGCCGTTGAAAATTTGGTGTTGATCAACACCTTTCTGGCATTGCGCATATGCTCCAGCAAGACGGCGTCGGCCTGGATGAAGGTGATCTTACTGCTGGGCCCGGTAGAGTAACCATCCGCATCTACCGGAGCCGCAGTCAGGATCTGCTCTTCGGCCGGAAGCAGGGTAGCCAGGGTATTGCCCATCTCATCCAACAGGGTCGCCTGGATGATCACTTCCATGGGGATCTCATTTTCCGTGACCAGCTTCAACTCTGCAGCACTGATGTCATCCAGTTCAGACAGGTCGATCTCGTATTCCTTGTCGGCGGTATAGTCGGATGCTTTCCCGTACAGGGGTAATTCAACCTGCAATCCGATCCGGAAGTAGGACGAATCCGTGGTGAATCCGATCAGATCGGGGATCTGGTCCGGATTGGATATGGCATCAATATCATAATCCAGGGTATTCGGATAGATGTTCAGAATATCCTTGAAATTGGAATTATCCTTGTCGAAGACCACCTCGGTGCGTTTTTCCTGACCCACTTCTGAAAGAGTGGGATAGAGGAAGTCGACGCCTGCATCCAGGAGCATGCTCTCGACCTCGAGCATCGTGTTCCCCTTGGAGACGCGCAGGACATTGACATCCGACCGCACTGGAAAACCAAAGGCATTATCGACGAACAGGATGACCTTGGGTTCGGCAAACTCAAGGTTGCCCTGAAGGAGGTTGTCAAAAATATCCATGGAGATCGTATCCCTTCGGATATCGAAGATCTCGTATCCAAAGTACCCTTCCAGATAGGAGAACTCCACCCCGGAAACGGCAAAGATGACGCCCGGCAGAATGACCGGGGTACCATCTGACTTTTTCGTGGCAGAGTACCGCACGGTGATGTCCTGGCTGGCCAGGGCAATATCATATCCGGCAATATCTGTAGGCGGCAAATTCAGGAAGATCGGTACCGACCCGGTATAATCAATGGTAGCAGGGATCTTCAGGGTTTCTCCATTCTTGGTGACCTGCACGAATTCCAGGACAAAATCGAGATCCTCCGGAACATTTGAATTGATCTGGACGCTGATGGTCCCCTTGGTAAACCGGGCTTTGGTCAACTGGATCTCGTTTTCCAGCGTAAACGGTTCCGTAATGGTCGTATCGGTCATCAGGCCACCAAAGGGGGGGATGGCCTTGAACAGTTCAGTGGCATCTCGTTTCAGAATGTCACCGCGATAGATCAGGGTAAGCTGCCCGTTCTGGACGACCAGCTCCGCCGTATCCGTGTTCTCGCCGAACAGGTCCTGGATCGTGGTTGTGGAGGAAAACAGGGGGACTGCGATTTCCGGGGTATATGCGATCGTCTGGACATCCTTGGTGCAACTCCAGAGGAGTGCCGTCAGCAGAATTCCGATAAACAGGCTACGTGTTCGAGTGATCATAAGGTCTAGATTGAGATTAGTCAAACCCGTGCAGGGTTGCCGTTTCTTCTAATTGAGGAATGAGGATATTCTGTATCCCATCGTTTTGGAGGACTTCCGCAAAGGCCATCTGTTTGACACCCTGGTATTGATTGCTGATGAAGTCCCGCATTTCATCCCGGTCCCCGTGGGCGGAAAACGAGTCCATTTTTTCAACCCGGGCATTGATCTCCTTCCATTCGCCAAACACGCGCACCTTGTCATCGCCATTCCGCAAATACCACCCGGGTGTTCCCGGTGCGCAGTACCCGACCATCAGGAAGGTATTGCGGGCATTACTGATATTGTTATATAAATGGTGCTTGACCCGGCCAGCATTCATCATGCCGGAGGCACTGATGATCACACAAGAGCCCTTGACATTGTTCAGGGCTTTGGAAGACTGGGTACTTCGGGTAAATGTCAGGTTGCGGAAACCGAAAGGATTTGGATCGGCGATGAGATATTCGCTCAGTTCATCATCATAACATTCCGGATGCAGGGCATAGATCTCAGTTGCCCCGGTGGATAACGGGCTATCTACATAGACCGGAATCCTGGGGAGGAGTCCTTCATTTTCCATTTGATCCATCATATAGATCAACTCCTGGGTCTTCCCAATACTGAACGCCGGGATGATCAGCTTGCCCTTGTTCTCTACCGTTTCCCTCAGAATGCGAAGGAAGCGATCTTTCTCATCCGGTTTTTCTTCATGAAGCCTGTCTCCATAGGTACTCTCACAGATGAGGTAGTCCACTTCGGGCATCGGTTGCGGGTCCCTCAGTATGGGTCTGTCCTTCCGGCCAATATCCCCGGTAAACCCGATGTGCACTGTCCGGTTTTTCTGTTTGACGCGCAGGGTCACATTGGCACTGCCCAGAATATGGCCTGCATCCCGATACAGCACCTCAACATCGGGATGAATACGCATCCACTGATTGTAGGGGATGCCTACGAAGTTCCGCATCAGGTTCAGGACATCCTTCTGGGTGTAGAGGGGTTCACGAACCTTGTTTTCTTTTCCTCTCTTTTTATGCAGGCGATGATAGTACTTGGCATCCTGCTCCTGGATCTTGGCACTGTCCAGCAACATGAGGGTACACAACGACTGGGTCGCATGTGTTGCATAGATATAGCCGCGAAACCCGTCCTTGTACAATTTGGGCAGCCGGCCGCTGTGATCAATATGCGCATGCGAGAGCAACACACAATTGATCTCCTGGGGATCAAACATCCAGGATTCATTAAACTGGAGCATCTCCTCATTCCGGCCCTGGTACATACCACAATCCAGGAGGATCTTGAATCCATCGTCCAATGTCAGTAAATGTGCACTTCCGGTCACCTCCCGTGCCGCGCCGCAAAATTGGATCTGCATAGTTTACGAATGTTGAATCTGGGGTTTCGAAGATAGACAAATAGAGGCTTCTGAAAAATTTGCAAATTTTTGGTGTCACAAAAAATCCCGATTTTGAAGCCTTAATCGATTGAAAAGTTGAAAATTACATGTTCGAATTACTTCCAATTTCATGTTATCGCTGCAAGCACATTGTTCGTAATGATCTCCCAACCCTTTACTTTAACGAAATTTAAATCTATACTTGCACTAAGGTTCAAACTATTATAACGCAGCATTGGGTCATGTATACTTACTTGAATTGTCGTCTATTATATATAGCAGTATTTCTTGTTGTGTTTTTAGGGTCGTGTACACACGACCCTGTCATCACGATCGCTCCTCTGGATGAGGTCCTCCGTACGGAACTTGAACAAGTTTCACCGACAGGATCTATCGAATACTACATACTGCCGATGAGCAGTAACCTGTCACAAATTCCCCAAGATCCAAAAAATCCGCTCACCCCGGAAAAGGTCGCTCTCGGCAAGTTCCTGTTCTTTGAAACAGGTCTGGCTATTGAACCGAAGTATCCATCCGGACTGGGTACCTATTCCTGTGCCACCTGCCATACCCCGGAAGCCGGGTTTCGCATAGGCCGGGTCCAGGGGATCGCAGACGGCGGCATGGGTTTTGGCTTCCATGGTGACCAACGGTTGATGCATGATGATTATCAGGTCAGTGAACTGGATGTTCAGGGTATTCGTCCCTTATCCGTACTGAATGTCTGCATGGTGACCAATACCATGTGGGCAGGACCATTTGGTTCGGAAGGAAGTAATGTGGGTACGGAAGATCGCTGGACCGGCGACTTTGCCAGCAACTTCACTGGGTATAAGGCACTGGAGGCGCAGAATATTGTCGGCATGAAGACCCATCGACTGAACATCACTCCAGAGATGGCTGATGCTTTCGGATATACGGATCTCTTTCACAAGGCATTTTCCGAGTTCCCTGAAAACGAACGGATCACCCAACTCACGGCATCCCTGGCCATCTCTGCCTATTTGCGGACACTGACCACTACCCAGGCTCCCTTCCAGCGTTGGGTCCGTGGCTTTATGGATGAAATGACGGATGCCCAAAAACGGGGTGCCATCCTCTTCTTTGACAAAGCCAACTGCGCCAGATGTCACTTTGAGCCCAACCTGGGATCCAATACTTTTCATGCCCTGGGTGTTTCCGATCTGTACGAATGTGTCGAAGCCGTCGGTACCGGGCCTCAGGAGGCTCGCAATATGGGCCGGTCTCTGTTTACCGGCAAGGACAGTGACCAATTTCGCTTCCGCGTTCCTCAATTGTACAATCTGAAGAATGCGCCAGTCTATTTTCACGGTAGCAGCAAAACCTCACTGGAAGAGGTCATCGCCTACAAGTGTGCTGCGAAATCCGAGAATCCGAATGTTCCCGACGAGAAACTGTCGACCTTCTTCCAGCCACTCAACCTGACGGAGGATGAGCGCAAAGACCTTCTCGAGTTCATTCGCGACGGCCTGTACGACTCACAGATCTCCCGTTTTGTCCCCACCAGTGTCGGTTCAGGGAATTGTTTCCCCAACAACGATCCCATCTCCAGGGCTGAATTGGGCTGCGAATAGGGCACAAATCCATATGCTGACATCCATGGAGTGGCCTTTAGTGCCTCCAAGGTGAACCATTCTCCAGCAGACCATTTCGGTATGGCAGAGATCGGGATATCCGGTTTTCTCCACAACTTTGTGGCCACATTCCGCTATGCACCGTACCTTTCTTTTCCTGTTCGGGGTGGCCCTGGGAATCTCGGGCTGCAAGACGGTCCAACCCCCTGCGCCACCGCAGTCTTATTCCATGTCTTTACCTTCGGTACCTGTTTCTACACTCTATGTACCCGTTCATCTGAACCGGGATGTACTGGAGTCCATGCTTCAACAAACCATACAGGACTTTGACCTCCAAAAGGTCAGTGGAGAGCAGGGTGGCCTGACCTGGAATGCCAGCCTGGCCGGAAAGGTGGGTCTCGACCTGAAAGGCCAGCAGATCAAGTCTACCATCCCGCTTGACATTGCCATCTTCAAGGACCTTGGTATCAGCACGTTTTCCGCATTCGGAGAGCTCGAAGTCACGCTCAGTACCCTGTATAATATTCGCCCGGACTGGTCGGTCCAGACCTATACCACCCTGGATGCTCATCGCTGGACCAGGAAGCCGGTGGCCCGCATCGGTTCCTTCCAGTTACCGATTAGTGGCCTGACGGACCTGATCCTTCGATCCACCCAGAAACAAATGACCCGCAAGATCGACGAAGAGATCCAACAGGCCCTGGATCTTCGCGTCCTCCTCACTCCCTTATGGACGGCACTCAAGCGCCCCCGCCTGATCAGTGAATCCATGCAGATCTGGTTTCGTTTCGAACCCCAGGTGGCCGGGCTGGAGACCTTTCAGGAAGAGCATGGATCCTTGTCCTCGGCGGTTCACATCCAGGGACTGGCCCGGGTCAAAGCCGGGGGTGAGCCCGTATTGCTCCAGCCGGAAGCCCTTCCCGAATACGCCCTGGTCGAAAATCACCTGGACAGCCTGCGCATCATGATCCATACGGAAGTACCATACGAACAGGCGGAACGGTTGGCCGAAGATCAGTTGATCGGCCAGTCCTTCAGCTCTGGTGGGAAGAAGGTGACGGTAGAAGGGATCGACCTCTATGGCCAGGGGACACACCTGATCGCCTCGGTTCGGCTGGGTGGTGCCTACAAAGGCCAGGTGCACTTGCGCGGGCGGCCGGTGTTCAATCTGGAAGAAAACCAGATCGAGCTGGAGGAGTTTGACTTTGACCTCCAGACACGCAATGTACTCCATCGTTCAGCCGGATGGTTATTCAAAGGAAATATCCGGTCCTCCCTGGAGGAACAACTGCGGTTCCCCCTGGAAAACAACCTGAATATGGTCAAGGAGGAGATCAATGCGCAACTGAATAATGTCAAAGCCGGGCCCTGGATCAGGCTTTCCACTCCGGGTTTACATTTGTCGATGGAAGACATCGCCCTGACGCCGGAAGGCATGGCCCTCAACATCCTGTTATCGGGTCGGGTAGAGGTCCATTTGACGGCATTCAAATGATCACCTGGTTTTCCATCGCTGGCCCCTCTGGTCTTCCGTGGGAGGAATGAAGGGAAAACACCAACAAAACCTGACCTCCAGGCGTTATCTTTGGACATGTTCCGAAAGCAACCCAAACCCAGACCATTTGATTACCGGCCCCGGTATTATGATCCGGACAAGTCCTTCCTGGCAGATCATCTGCCTGCTGCCAAGAGCGGAGATGCCCGGGTGGATGCCATGAAAAGTCGGATCTCCCGACAGTTCAGGAGCGGCGATTCCTCCGGTTCATTTCGGACGGATACTCAACGGCAGATCAAGCGTTCAAATCGCATTCTGATCATCGTTCTGGGCCTGTTGCTCATCGGTGCATATTGGTTTCTTACTGTACATTTGCCGCGAATTCTAGCGGTTATTGAATAATCCTTCATGGGCGATATCATCAAACTTCTTCCAGATGCCATCGCCAATCAGATTGCAGCCGGAGAGGTTATACAGCGGCCAGCATCTGTGGTGAAAGAACTACTGGAAAATGCCTTGGATGCCGGCTCAACCCGCATTCAGCTCATCCTGAAAGATGGTGGAAAACAACTCATCCAGGTTGTGGATGATGGTTGCGGCATGTCCGTGACCGACGCCCGAATGAGCTTTGAGCGGCATGCGACCTCCAAGATCCGCAGTGCCGATGACCTCTTCCACATCCGAACGATGGGATTCAGGGGTGAAGCCCTGGCCTCCATAGCTTCTGTCGCCCAGGTCGAATTGCGCACCCGACGCCAGGAAGACACTCTGGGCACCCGTATTCTTATCGAGGGAACCACCATCAAAGCACAGGAAGACTGTGCCACCACGCCAGGCACCAACCTCTCGGTCAGGAACCTCTTCTACAATGTCCCGGCACGACGCAAATTTCTCAAGTCCGACTCCGTGGAGATGCGGCATATCCTCGAGGAATTCCAGCGGACAGCCATTGCCCATCCGGACATTCATTTTGCCCTGCACCACAACGATCAGGAAGTCTATCACCTTCCTCCGGCCAATCAGCGGCAGCGCGTAGTAGCCGTCTTGGGCCCGAACAGTAACAAAAAGATGATCCCCGTCGAAGAGGATGCGGATCGGCTGTTCATTTCCGGATTCGTAGGCCGACCGGAGGCCGCCAAGAAGTCGCGGGGAGAGCAATACCTCTATGTCAACCGACGCTTTATTCGCAGTGGATACCTGCATCATGCCATCCTCAGCGCTTTTGAAGAACTGATCGGGGATGATCAACACCCGCTTTATGTTCTTTTCCTGGACATCGACCCCGAACGAATTGATGTCAACGTCCATCCGACCAAACACGAGATCAAGTTTGAAGATGAACGACTGATCTACCATTTTGTCAAGGTCTCTGTCCGGCACGCACTCGGCCAGTATCACATCGTCCCCACCCTGGATTTCGAACCGGATCACTCTGTGGCTTCTTCCAAATTTGCGCCGGGCACGACTTCCGGGATGCGGGAAAAGAGCATTTCGAACATCAACCAGACCCAACGATCCGCTGCATCAAAGGACTGGCAGGAGCTGTTCACCGTCTTGCAGCAACCCCTTGAAGCGGAAAACCCCAATGCCTCGCTGGGACTGGATGACCCGCTCGCCCCGGCCGTCACCCTGAAAAGCGGTCCCGCAGAAGGAGAGCAGCTTTCTACCCATTCCGGCGAACGGACGCCGACAAAGCCCTATCAGATCCATCAATCCTATATCCTGACCCCGATCAAGTCGGGATTCATCCTGATCGATCAGAAATCCGCCCACGAACGGATCCTGTACGAACAATATCTCGAGCAGCTACAGGGGCAACCGGCCCGGATCCAGAAAGAACTCTTCCCGCGGACCATCGAACTCAATCCGGTGGATGGCCAGGTCATCCGCAGCCTGCTGGCCGACCTGTTACAGCTGGGCTTCGACCTCCAGGAATTCGGTCAGAACACCTTTATCCTCCACGGAGTGCCGGCCAACCTTCTCCCCGGGCAGGATGCCCTGACCCTGATCCATCGCCTGCTGGAACAACACAAACAGGATCACCCCCTCAAAGCCGGCAACCAGGAAGCCCTGGCCATGAGTCTGGCCCGACAGGCGGCCTATCGGCGCGGTACGCCCCTGGATGAAGATGCCATGCAAAACCTCATCGACCGGCTCTTTGCCTGCTCCACACCGTATAAAAGCCCCAGGGGTCGGCACTGTTTCATTACCTACGAACTGGAGGAGCTTTCCAAACGTTTCTCCGGTTAACCTATCTTCCACCCCATAACCGGAACCAATCAGCACTACATGAACAGTATTACTCCTGTCGTCAAACACCTCCTGGTCATCAACGTGCTGATGTTTATCGGTACCCTGTGGATGGGTGACAGCCGTCTGATGTTGGCCGCCTTCTATCCTGTTTCGGATCTGTTCCAGCCCTATCAGCTGATCACCTACATGTTTATGCATGCCGACATGGGTCACCTCTTCTTCAATATGTTTGGACTCTACATGTTTGGGCCCCCCCTGGAGATGGTTTGGGGACCGAAAAAATTCCTGCTGTACTATTTCATCACCGGATTCGGAGCATTGGCCCTCCACTTCCTGGTCAAGTATATCGACCTGCATTACATGAACGGTGCTGCATCCAGTATCAATATCCCGGTATTGGGGGCCTCGGGGTCGATATTCGGGGTATTGACCGGCTTCGGAGTCCTTTTCCCCCATCAGCGTCTGATGTTACTGTTCCCGCCCATTCCCATCAAAGCAGGGCTGCTGGTGATCCTGTATGCAGGTCTGGAACTGTTCCTGGGGCTGGGTAATTTT
This sequence comes from Bacteroidia bacterium, assembly GCA_030429045.1. Classification (GTDB taxonomy): domain Bacteria; phylum Bacteroidota; class Bacteroidia; order Chitinophagales; family Saprospiraceae; genus JAGNXB01. The sequence continues at coordinate 175,704 of JAUIEA010000001.1, forward strand.
GAATCCGGAGTGGCCCATTTTGCACACCTGGGTGGGGCTCTTTCCGGGTTTTTGATGATCCTTTACTGGCAAGGTTTTCGATTGCGCTAAACCAAGACTAACTTTACTCACATGCTCCAATCGATCCTGGATGATGTCCGCCGGGAGTTCCGCATGGGGAACATGGTGACCCGACTGGTCATCATCAACATCGTCGGCTTTCTGCTGATCAATCTGGTTCGATTGATCTTCTGGCTGAGCAATGCCGGAGCAGTACACCCCCTCTACTTCCAGATCCGTAAGTTTCTCACTCTGTCTTCCGAACCCTGGTTCGACCTGACCCATCCCTGGGTACTGATCACCAGTATTTTCCTCCACGAAGGATTCTGGCACCTCCTCTGGAATATGTTGTTTCTCTTCTGGTTTGGCCGGATCGTCGGCGATCTGATCGGCAACCACCGCGTCATGCCCATTTATGTCCTCGGCGGTGTGTTCGCCGGACTGATCTTTATTCTCAGTGCACAGTTTCTGGCCTTTGGCAACCATGGAGAAGTGTATGCCCTCGGTGCATCCGGAGCGGTTATGGCCCTCGTGGTGGCAGCTGGTATGATCGCACCCGATTATGGCCTGCACCTGATCCTGATCGGGGAGGTCAAACTCAAATACGTCGTCGCTGTATTAGTCGTGCTCGATCTGCTCAGCCTGGCGAATGACACCAATACAGGGGGGCATTTTGCACATCTCGGTGGTGCCTTCTTTGGCTACCTCTTTATCATCCTTTTACGAGAAGGTGTGGATCTCAGTACCTGGGTGAACAAGTGGACCGCCGCATTCGGAGCCCTGTTTCAGAATCGCCCTGCCAAGCGTAAAGGCCCCCGACTGGTGTATGTTCAGGATCCCCCTGCCTCCCGGGAGAAAAAGTCCCGCACCCGGGTGGAAAACCCGCAGAAAAAACTGGACGCCATCCTCGAAAAGATCAAACAGAAAGGGATCGATTCTCTCACTGATGAGGAACGTGATTTCCTTGAAAATCAGAGTGCGGATTCGTGAGAAAATCATCGTTTTTTTTCATCCCCTTTACCCTGATCGTCAGCCTTCTCATGGGTCTTACCCTGATGGCGCCCTGGGTTTCTCCCCAGATCTTCTGGCCAGCCCTGTTTGCCGCCTATGGTTTTGTCTATCTCTTTCCCTTGTTGATCATCTGCCTGATCTACTGGCTGCGACCTCCGCGTCGCTGGGCCCTGCTCCCGGCACTCCTCCTTCTCCTGAGCATCCCCGGTCTGAACCGACATCTTCAATGGGGTGGCTCTGCTTCCAACTCATCCTCGCCCAAAGGTGTGGTGATCGCCACGCTGAATGCCTATTCCCTGCATAAACTCAAGCAGGACAAAAAAAACACCGTTGTGGTGGACCGGACCAAATCGGCCGACCTCTTCCCAAAAGGCATGCAGCCAGATATCGTCTGTCTGCAGGAAGTTCCCCTGGTCTATCAACCGCGTGGTCCCGACTGGGGCATATCCAACAGCTTTCTCTTTCGACACAAAAACTCTCTGATCGTCAGCCGATATCCCATTGACACCAAGGGAAAGAAGTCATTTGAAGGCAGTGGAAACAGTATCTCCTGGGCAGATATCACCACACCCATCGGGCCGATCCGGGTGTTTAATGTCCATCTCCAGTCCAACCGGATCAGTCAGGATGCTGATCATCTGGCCCAGGCACCGATGGATGAGGCCAAGACCTGGTCTGGCTGGAAGAAGGTGTTGCGTAAGGTGCGCAACTCTACCCGGCTTCGGGAAGAACAGGCCCGCTGGCTGGCGGATGCCGTCAGACAAAGCCCCCACCCGACCCTGGTGGCCGGGGATTTTAATGACACGCCCCAATCCTATGCCTATCGGATCATCCGAAAGGGCCTGAAAGACAGTTTCGAACACGGTGGCTCCGGTTTTGGTACTACTTTTGCCGGCCGGATACCCGGACTTAGGATCGATTTTATCCTGGCTTCTGAAGACCTGGAGGTGATTGACCACCAGGTGTCTCCCGTCCGGTACAGCGATCACTATCCGGTGTTGTCCCGGGTGATCAAAGCCGATTGAACCGATTCCTCTGCCGGAAATACTAATTTTGCCCCATGACCAAGGACCTCACCGTTTACAACAGCCTCACCCGGGAAAAACAGCTCTTCAAACCCATCCATGCCGGTTATGTCGGGATGTATGTCTGCGGACCAACCGTCTATAATGATGTCCACCTGGGGAACTGCCGGTCCTTCGTGAGCTTTGATATCATTTTCCGCACCTTCCAATACCTGGGGTATAAGGTGCGCTATGTCCGTAACATTACCGATGTAGGACACCTGTTGGATGATGGTGAGGATCGCATTGCCAAGGGAGCGCGTCTGGAGCAGCTGGAGCCCATGGAGATCGTGCAGAAATACACCAATGGCTTCCACGATATCATGCGGGTGTTCAATGCCCTGCCACCCAGTATCGAACCTCGGGCAACACAGCATATCATCGAGCAGATCGAAATGGTTAAAGCCATCCTGAAAAATGGATTTGCCTACGAGAAAAACGGATCGGTCTATTTCGATGTGCCCAAATTCGCTAAAGAAACCGGCCATTACGGAGACCTCTCCGGTCGGGTCATCGATGACCTGCTACAGGAGACCCGCGACCTCAAGCGTCAGGATGAAAAAAACCATCCCGCTGATTTCGCCATCTGGATGAAAGCCGACCCAGAGCATATCATGCGCTGGCCTTCGCCCTGGGGCGAAGGTTTTCCGGGCTGGCATCTGGAGTGCTCGGCCATGAGCACCAAATACCTGGGCAAGTCCTTCGACATTCACGGAGGAGGTTCCGACCTGAAATTCCCACATCACGAAAACGAGATCGCCCAGAACTTCGGTTCCTGCGGTTGCGCCCCGGCCAACTATTGGTTGCATGGAAACATGCTCCTGCTCAATGGCCGGAAAATGTCCAAGAGTGAGGGGAATACCATTTCGCCAGAGCAACTCTTCACTGGCGACAGTCCCCTGATCAGCAAGGGGTATACGCCCATGGTGGTCCGGTTTTTCATGCTCATGGCTCACTACCGCTCCACCCTGGACATCACGGATGAGGCCCTGCTGGCAGCGGAAAAAGGGTACAAGCGCATGATGGAAGCCTGGCAAAGCCTGGATGCCCTGGCCGGGAAAGGACAAACCCCGTCGGACATTGATCAGGAAATCCTGACTGCCCTCGATGGTGCCATTGCCGATCTTTGCGACGACTTCAACACCCCGATGGCCCTGGCCAAACTCTTTGAGGTGGTACCCCGGATCAACGGTCTGAAAGGTGGCCAGATCAAAGCAGAACAGATCCAGCAGTCCACCCTCGACCAGGTCAAACAGGTCATGGGCGACCTCCTGTTCACTGTATTCGGCCTTCGGGAGGAAGAAAGCGGAACAGGTGCCTCCGGTACACTGGATGCACTGATGAACCTCATCCTGGATCTCCGTCAATCTGCCCGGGCCAACAAGGACTGGCCCACGGCTGACAAGATCCGGGATGGCCTCAATGAAGCCGGGATCGTGGTCAAGGATGGTGCAGAAGGTTCGAGCTGGACAGTCTCCTGAACAACGCATATGATCCCTCTCCCTTCAGGACCAACTGCATGAGCTCATCAATGGGTCAGGACCAGCTTTTTCAGGTCGGTCATTGATCCGTACTTGTCTGAGATCAGTACCATATACACCCCCCTGGACAGTCCACCCAGGTGGATGACGGATTCCCGGCCCTGATAGACGACTCGGCCCGTCAGGTCCAGAATGAGCAGCTGCTCTCCAGGTCGAAGATCGACAAAGACCTGATCCACTGCCGGGTTGGGCAGCATGATATGCGCTTGATGTCCAAGGGTTGGATCATCTGTGTCGACTGTCAGGCAATTGCTGATCTTGGTTGGATCATCGCCGGTGATATCCATTCGCCAAATCTCCCAGTTCGCCGTATTTGCATTTTGGTTATACGTATAGAAGATGTGCGGTAATGTCGGGTGGAAGAAGGGTATATAGAAGTATTCCTTGTCCTGGGCAGTGGTGATCCGTTCCCAATTGCTCCCATCCGCATCCGCGATCACGATATCACAGCCATTGTTGTATCCCAACCATTCTGTGGTGGAGAACACCATTTTGCTGCCATCGGCATTGAAGTGCATCCCGATCTCCGCAGTCCCAAAGACGTTTTCTTCCGTGATATCTACCCAGTTGTTTCCGTCGGTGTCCATCATGACAATGTGGTTATTGGCATTCAGGCCTTGCAGGAAATAGATCTTCTGACCTCCCGGATGAAATAGGGGAGCCGATTGCCAATATGCACCGGGCTTGTTGGTGATCTGGGTACGGTCCGTTCCATCGGTATTCATGATAAACACCTCTGGATAATTGCTGCCATCCCAGGCATCAAAGAGGATCTTGGTTCCATCCGGAGAAAAGGTAGGATTGCCATCGTACCGATCGTTGTTGGTCAGGTTTGTCATACCGGAACCGTCGGCATTCATGAGATAGACTTCTCCATCACTCCCGTACGGGTTCATTTGAAATACGACCTGTTGTCCATCCGGACTGGGAATGGGGTTGTACTTGTTCAACGGTGAATGGGTCAACTGTTCTACATCCGTTCCATCTGTTTTGCAACGGAAAATCTGATTCACGCCACTGTCTCGGTTGGAGGTGAAATACAAGTGTCCATCCGCTGTTGGTGTTGAGCAAAAGTTGAAGCAGGTTTCCTGAGCGGAACTCAGACTCAACGTCATTATGAATAGTAAAAAGAGTAGGATATGTTTCATGACATTCTGGTTTTCGTGAACATTCATTTCCAACCCCATTGTAGTCCTGAAAACGCCGTTTGTCAATGATACCGGTCATACACATCACACCTGGACCTACACCCTGGATAGGGTGCCCCGCAAGCCCCCATCCTATCCGCATTTGTCGATCATCGTTCAGGACAGTCTGATGATAATCACCGGGTGGAATGACCATGATTATCCCTGATGGTCTTGCATCCCAGTACATTACCCATCCGGGATGGCTCGTCAGGTTGAGAATTCATCCCCAACCCGGTAGTCTAAGGTGAGGGTTCTTTTCTCTCCTGAACGCGACAGCCTGCTCCATTCTGAGGCTTCCGCACCCGTTCATCCCTGCATTTTTCCACTCTAAACCCCATTCGTATGAACAAGCGAATCAAGGGTGTGCTGTTCCTCTGTTTCTGCGTCATGGGCCTCTCCGCCCAGATGACCTGGGAACGAAATGTCCTGGCCACCTCCGGATCGACTTTGATCTCCGGGCCGCTATCCGTGAATCTGACCCTGGGAGAAGCCTTCACCGGATTTTTACAACCCGGGGCCAATGCGGTCACGGCCAACCTCGGGTTTCAACAAGGTGACCTGATGATTACAGGAACTGAAGACTGGGCCTCCATGAATTTACCCCGGGTCTATCCCAATCCGTTTCATCAATGGCTCACCATTGATGTACCTGATGGCCAGGAAGGTCAACTCCGAATCCTCGATGCCCGAGGAAAAAGTATGCACCTCCGGAATATCCAGGGTTCTTCATCGACCACCCTTCACCTGGCAGATCTACCGGCTGGTCCCTATGTACTCGAATGGCTGGATTTGATATCCGGCCAAACCGCTTCCCTCATCCTGATAAAACAATAAGCCATGAATCGCCTCTTTACCCTTCTCCTGTTCGTTTTTGGAGTTCTCTCCTATGCCTTCACCCAAATCCCGCAACAATTTAATTATCAAGGCGTTGCACGGGATAATGGAACAGTCGTCACCGGCACGGTCAGCCTGCAGATCTCTATCCATCAAGGCACCCCTGCCGGACCTGTTGTCTTCCGGGAACGCCACTTCCCCACGACCAATACAGCCGGGGTGTTCAATGTCCTCGTCGGTCAGGGGATACCTGTGACGGGAACTATTGGTGCCTTGAATTGGGCGACAGGGCCGTTCTTCCTGCAGACCGAACTGGATCCTACCGGTGGCCTGTCCTTTACGGATATGGGCACCATCCCGTTTGCCAGTGTTCCCTATGCCCTGTATGCCCGGGAAGCGGAACTGGATGCCGTCGATGATGCCGATGCAGATCCGACTAATGAGATCCAGCAACTCAGCTTTAATACGGTCAACAATCAGCTGTCCATCTCCAGTGGCAATACGGTCACCATACCCACCGGAGGTTCGGACGCCGATGCGGATCCGACCAATGAGATCCAGACCCTCAGTCAGAATGGCAACCTGGTCAGTCTCTCACTGGGCGGGGGCACAGTGAACATCAATGACGGGGATTCCAATAGCAATAATGAATTGCAGTCCCTCTCCCAGAATGGCAACCTCGTGAGTTTGTCACAGGGTGGCGGTACCATCAATATCAATGATGCTGACAGCAATCCCGGTAATGAACTGCAAAACCTGAGCTGGAATTCAACAACGAACTTGCTCGGCATTTCCTCTGGAAACAACGTGGACCTGTCCAGCCTCGCCGCGAATGCCAGTCCCTGGAAAACAGATCCATTTGGCATCTACTACAATCAGGGGGATGTCTATGTCGGAAGTCCCGGATCCAGTCCGGCGCTTCATTTGGCACCCACCTTCCTTGACTTCCATACGGGCATGCCCTACTACTCCTACTATGATCCTTTCGAACTGGTTTTCCAGGGGGATGTATTCACATCCATCATGACCAATAACCGAGTCCAGATCGAAGGTGCCTTTATTGATTCCTATTGGAATACCCGAATGGATTCCACCGGCTTTTATGCCGATTACTGGGGGCTGTTCCCCGGTCAGACGATCCAGGACCCCTCCGGATTTGAAGTCCGGCCGGACATCGGCGTGACTACCTCCTACGGGCGGCTCCAACTGGACAACCTGGAGATCCGGGATATGGGCACGAATGCCCGCTTGGAAAAAAACAACCTGACCTTCGCCGTAGATGGACTGGGACCCTTTGCACAGATGTTTGGAGATGGCGGTGGTGAACTATATCTCTACAGCGGGGCCAACTGGCTGAATGTGTTTACAGGAGGTACGAACTATGGTGGTGATCTCCAGCTGTACGATCCTTCCGGAAAAACCAACGTCATCCTTGGCTATGATTACAGTAGCAATGCCAGTACAGGCGCCCTCAGCCTGTACGACCCGAATAACAACCAATATGTCTATCTGGGAATGGGTGTCAGTGGCACCGGGGGGTTGTGGTCTGATGGTCCCAATGGGAATATCAATACCATGATCACGAACTACAGTTCCTATCCAGATCATGGTTGGATCGGGGTATGTGATTACAATGGAAATGAACAGGCCGGGATGTATGTCGATGGCTTTGGCAATGGAGTCATCTTCGCAGATGGTGCCAGTGGGGGCGTCAAGTCGTTTGTCATGCAAAATCCCGAACGAACCGACACCGATATCTGGTACGCCAGCCTGGAAGGACCAGAAGCGGCAGCCTATGAACGCGGCGTGGCCACCCTGAAAAACGGTGAAGTATTTGTACCCTTCAGTGATCACTTCCGGGTCGTGGCCAATGCAGAAACCATGACGGTGATCCTGACCCCACATTCCATCGACACCTATGGACTGGCGGTGGTAAACAAGTCGGAAAATGGCTTTACAGTAAGAGAGTTGAAAGGGGAGACCGGCAACTTCTCCTTCGACTGGGAAGTCAAGTGTGTCCGAAAAGGATGGGAATCCTGGCAGGTCGAAAGAGCACATGACAGCCACCGTGCAGGGTCAAAGCCAGATACTGCCCCCCGAAGATAAACGCCATTCTCTCACAGCCCCACCGGAAAGAATCTTTCCGGTGGGGCTGTTCTTTGGCTGCCATGCCCTTGACAAGCGGCAGCAAATAGGTTAAATTGGTGATCCTTATCTCCGATTTCTGCGATCATCCCCCCAAAACCAATGATCCCCCATACCCTGTATTCAAGGTTGACTAAACCCTTTTACACATGAACCGATACCCTCTCTGGGTCATCACCTTCCTTCTGTTGATCCCGACGGCAGGCATGGCCCAAATCACACCTGAACGACTGGTCATCGCCAGTGCCGGTCAGCAACTGACCGCCGGAGACCTCCACATGGTCAGCACACTGGGTGAATGGGCCACCGGACCCCTGACTCCCTCCGGCACCAGCCTCTCCACCAACATTGGCTTTCATCAGGGCGATCTGATGATCACCGATCTGGAAGAATGGCTGGACCTGGGACTCCCGACCCTCTATCCCAATCCATTTCACCAGGAACTGTTCCTGTCAAACCCGACCGACAGGACCGGGACCCTGCAGATCATCGACCCCCTCGGCCATCTGGTCGTGCTCCGGGACATCCAGCCTCAGACCCCAACCTCATCCATCTGGATGGGATCCTTTCCTTCCGGAGCCTATATCGTCCGCTTCCGGGACCAAGAACGTCAGACCACATCCTCTCTCACCATCCTGAAACTATAAGCTATGCGTACTTCCCTTTACCTCTTGTTCTTCCTTCTGGGGGCATCCGTACTGATGGCCCAGACGCCCCAGCAATTCAATTTCCAGGGTGTCGCCCGGGATGGTGCCACCGTCGTCACCGGATCGATTACCCTTCAGCTGACCCTCCATCAGGGTACTGCCTCTGGTCCGGTGGTCTTTCGTGAACGGCACGCCACTTCGACAAACGCAGCAGGTGTGTTCAATGTCCTGGTCGGCCAGGGGACTCCGTTGATCGGTACGATTGATGGCATAGACTGGAGTACAGGGCCCTACTTTCTGCAAAGCGAACTGGATCCGACAGGTGGCCTCTCGTTTACCGATATGGGCACGACCCCATTGTCCAGTGTGCCCTATGCCCTGCTGGCAGGTGCAGCCGTCAACGATGCTGTTGACGATGCCGATGCCGATCCCACCAATGAGATCCAGGCGCTGGCCTATGATGACCCAACCAAGACCTTGTCGATCAGTGGTGGCAATTCCGTGATCCTTCCCCTTGGAGATGATGCCGATGCCGATCCCACTAATGAACTGCAAACCCTGTCCCAGACAGGAGGTCTCATCACCCTGTCGAATGGCGGTGGAAGTGTCTCCGTCAATGATGCCGATCCGGACCCGATGAACGAATTACAGACCCTGTCCAAATCCGGAAATACCATCTCACTGACCGGTGGTGGTTCTGTCACGGATGCTGTCGATGATGCCGATGCCGATCCCACCAATGAGCTTCAGGTCCTGTCCAAATCCGCCAATGTGATCACCCTGTCCGCCGGGGGTTCTGTCACAGATGAGGTGGATGATGCCGATGCCGATCCCACCAATGAATTGCAGTCCCTCTCCTGGGATCCGGTCACCACCATGCTTTCCCTTTCCCCGGGAAATACAGTTGACCTGAACAGCCTCTCCGGAGGATCATCTTACTGGAAGGATCACTCCATCGGCATCTATCACGCCCAGAAAGATGTCTATGTTGGCCATCCGGACAGCTCCTTTGCCCTCCATATGAGTCCTTTTGCCATCGACTTTCATACAGACGGCCCAAATTCCAGTATACTGACACCAGGCATTCTGGAATTTGAAGGTTTCGGAGTCAATTCCTATATGAATAAGAACAGCCTGGTGATCGAAGGCCCAGTGATCGATCAAACCATCGCTATGATCCATGATTCCACCGGCTTTTCAGCTTCTGCGAGCGGATTTGCCAATGGCTTCACCAAACAGAGTCCCTACAGCTTTCTGGCCCAACCATTTGGTGGAAACACGATCAACTCCAAGAGTGAGCAGACCTGGGACAAATTCAGGCTTCAGGATGATTTCAAATATACCGACCTGACCATCAGCAACCTGACCTTCGGAGAAGAGGGTCTGGGGCCCTATGCCATCTTTGGCGGCACAGGTAGCGGGTTTTTCAACCTGTACAATGGAGGAAACTGGTCGGCTGTTGAAGCCAGTGCGAAAGATGGTTATGGTTGGATCGAAACCAAGGATCAGACCGGCGGTCGAAATGTCCTGATCTCCACCCTGATCGGCTTTCCAAAACACGGATATGTCGCTGTGGCAGACGGTACCGGGGCAGATCAGGCTGGCATGTACGTCGATGGCCTGGGGAACGGTTACATCTTTGCCGATGGCGCCAATGGCGGCGTAAAGGCCTTCGTGATGCCTCACCCCAACAAGCCGGAAAAGGATATCTGGTATGCCAGCCTGGAAGGACCGGAGGCTGCCGCCTACGAACGTGGTGTGGCCACACTGACCAACGGTGAGGCCTGGGTTCCGTTCAGTGAGTCCTTTGGTATCGTTTCCAATCCGGAAACCATGACCGTGATCCTCACCTCTCATTCCGCAGATACCTATGGTCTCGCTGTCGTTGAAAAAACGGCATCCGGATTCAGGGTCAAGGAGTTTAAAGGAGGAGAAGGCAACTTCTCCTTTGACTGGGAAGTTAAGTGTGTCCGCAAAGGATGGGAACACTGGCAGGTGGAACGGGACAAGCGAGAGCGTGCTCCCGGAAACACGCATCAGGATTAAACACCAACACGAAACCCCTGGCTTTGGCCGGGGGTTTCTTTATGCATAGCCCTCTTTGACCAGCTGTTTCCTGGCCTCCCGCCTGGTGAGGGCAGGTAGTCTCTCTCTTTCTAAAAATGCGGCCACAATGGCCGGATCGGTCTTGGCATGCTGGCGTAAAGCCCAACCCGCAGCCTTTTGCAGGAAGAATTCCTTGGATCCTGCCACCTGGAGGATGTACCGGAACATCCGTCCGGTGTCGGTCTTCTCCTTGTAGCGCAATTGATAGATGATGGCGACACGCTGCAACCACATCTCTCCCGAAGCCATCCATCGTTCGGTGACCGGACCGATCTGATCCGGGAAACGCTCGAAATGGATGCCGACCAACTTGGCGATCCAATCCACCGTGTCCCACCATGAGTTTTTGAGGATCAACTCTTCTAACAGGTCGATCAGGTCGGCTTCGCTCTTCTTCTGGGTTTTTTCAATGATCTGGAGGGCGATATAATGGAGCTCCCGGTACTCCTCGGCATAGGCCTGGCGCACGATCCTTTCCAGTTCACCTCCGTAGGTCGGGTATCCATACTCCTTTACAAATTCCCGAAACAACCCCACCCATACCGGGGCCTTCAAGCCGTAAAAGGAGAACTGATTGCGCATATAGGCCATCTGTCCTTCCGCAGTGGCGGGATCTCCCGCCTCAGAAAGGCGGCGATTAAGTTCCCGGAGATAAGGGTCAGTCTTCAAGGACACTGGATTTAAGAATGGCATACCGATATTCATCATAGATCACCTCTCCCTTGATGACGGCCTGTCGGGAGATGCCTTCACAGGTGAATCCTACCTTCTCCAATACGCGCTTGGATGCCGGGTTGAAGTCAAACACCTGCCCGTACAACCGGACCAGATCTGACGCCGCAAACAGCCAGGGTACGAAAACCTTGATCGCTGCAGTGGCAATGCCCTTGCCCCAATAATCCTGGCTTACCCAATAGCCGAGCTCGGCACTCAGACGATAGACATCCCTTTGGGGGATCACACCCATCATACCGATCAGCTGGTCATGATCCGTGATGGCCAGCTGTTGAGGCAAGCCTTCATCGGGTTGCATTTCCAGAAAGGCCGTGGCGTCCTGTTCTGTATAGGGTGAGGGAAACTGGTCACGAAGAGTTCTGGCGATATTCGGGTTGTTCGCATGACGGACCAGATCCGGAATATCCCGTTTTTTCAACGGTCTCAGGCCAATCTCGGGGATGTCGGTCAAGAGGTACATGATGTTAAAGATCGTGAATTTTGCGGTCTTTGATCCACTGGATCAGATCGTCAAAAACATAAAAAACCGACCCAACAGGTAGTCCTGCAGGGTCGGATCTTGACTGCCTCGATCCTCATCCGTTACTTCCGGCCGGGGCGCTCCTTGCGATTTCGGCGCTCTTTTACCTCATTCACCAGTTGCCGTCTGAATTCACCCTCGGCATGCTGGAGCTTCAGCACCTTGGTGGCAGGCAAGATCTTTCGAAACCGCTCGGTATACTCCTTGCGTAACGCAGTTTCCCTGTCCATCAGCTGCACCTGTTGATCCAGAAGAGCACCGGCTTCTTGTTCGGACAGGTCTTCAACCGGTTTGTCCGGCTTCATTTCTTCCCGTATGGCCCTTTCCTTCTCCTTCATCTCATTGAATACCGGCCAGAAGGCCTGTGACTCTGAAGGGCTGAGGTTGAGCTCCTTGGTGATAAAGGCGATCCGCATGGATTCAATCCGCTTTTCCATCTTGGGATTATTCCGCCCCCGCCCCGGAGGGCCGGGTGGTTGTGCATTCATCGCAGCAACGATAAGTACGATGAAACTGATCAGTAGTCCTCTTTTCATGGTGATTTGCTATTTGTCTCGGTTATAGAATGTCTTCCCATTCATCCTCATCCCATTCCTGGATCTCATCCAGGAGGTAGTCTTCCAGTCCATCTTCCTCCAGATCCTGAAACAGGGAGTTTTGGGAAGTCAAGCCGGACTGCATCAGCAGTTCGACTTCAAAATCATCAATATTGTCTTCGATATACGAATAGATCTCCTCCATCTTCAATTCGGCAAAGGCATCCTCCTGGGGAGGTGCTGGCCACAGCCAGAAAAGCGTGACCACCAGCATGGCCAGGGATGCAAATGCCAGGGCCATGGCAGGTCGTCTGGGCAAGGATAGGAATGACCACCAGGCCGGTCCTTTGGCCTCTTCCACTGCTGTATTCTTCCGCTCCCGATAGGCTTGAAGGACATCCACCCGAAGGTTGTGGAAGTAACTCCCCTCTACTGGAGGAACATCCTCAGGCCGCTGGAGGCGCGCCAATCGGGGGGCGATCTCTTCCAATTCCTTTTTGATCTCCTCTTTCATGATATCTGTAGGCTTTGCAAATGGTTTTCGATCTTTTTTACTGCGTGGTGATAGGATGCCTTGAGGGAGCCAACCGACGTTTCCAGGACATCTGACATCTGTTGATAACCCATTTCCTCGAAATACCGGAGATTGAACACGATCCGCTGTTTTTCGGGGAGCATCTCTATGGCCTCCTTCAGTACGACCTGGACTTCCTTTTCAGAAAGGCCTGCTGCCAGACCCTGATCGGCCTGACCATGGATATCCGGTTCCAATTCCGAGGTCATTCTTCGTTTTCTCTTTTTCAGAAACGTAATAGATTCATTGACGGCGATCCGGTACACCCAGGTGTACAGCGAACTGTTTCCTTTGAACCGGTCCGCATTCAATAACACCTTCACCAGGGTTTCCTGCAATACATCCTGTGTATCATCTACAGAGCGCGTCATCCGAAAGATTAGACTGTACAGTTTCTCCTGGTACAGGTCCATCATTTGTCGGAATCCCTCCTCCCGCCGAAGTGGATCGCAAAGCATTGCTAATACATGTTGATCAGATCCGGGGTTGGCCACGCTGTTTCAGGTTCCTGATTGCCTCTTTGACGAGGTAAAAGCATAAAGGTTTAATGACTGATCCAAAATGCAGGATCATCTGAACTTGCAGGTCAGTACGGTCACATCATCCGGGAAGGGCTGCTGGCCGCGGAAGAGCTCCATGCGCTCCATCAGCTGATCATTGAACTCCTCCACAGGTAAATGGTAATACGCCCGGGAATAATCAAATAACAACTGCTCATTGAGGAAATCACCGTTGTCATTCTTCAAATCCGTCAAGCCATCCGTATAACTCAAGATCATGGATCCGGGAGTGATCTCCACCTCTCCCACTTCCAGTTCCGGCAGCTCCGTAAAACAGCCCAGGATGGTACACCCGGCCTGGAGCTGGACCATCTCACCGTCCCGGACGAGTAGTGGAGGAACATGACCGGCATTGACATAGCGCAGTTTGCGTTCAGCGGGCAGGTATTCCGCAAAGAACATGGTGATAAACCGCGCACCATTGGTGATCCGGAACACGGCATCATTCAGCTGTACGATCAGATCCTGAAGGGGAAGCTTCTGGAGGAGAAGACTGTGCAGGTTCGCCTGAAAATTGGACATGATGAGGGCTGCTGCAAGACCCTTACCGGATATATCGGCCACACAAAAGCTGAGTCGTTCAGAACTGTGCTGGATAAAATCGAAATAGTCGCCACCGACCCCCAATTGAGGTTTGTAGATACTGGCCAGTTCGAATTTGTCACTGGTAGGCAAGACTGCCGGGACCAGCATCATCTGGATATCACTTGCAAGTTCCATCTCCCGCTTCAGGCGCTCCTGCTCAAGCTGGCGTTTGAAGAGCCGCTTGTTCTCAATAGCGACCGCCACCACATTGGTGATGGTGGTGATGAACTGCACCTTGTTGTAGATATCACTTTCCTGATCGAGATGACCCAAAAAGGCATAGGCGATGGCCGTGTCCTTGTGCATGACCGGAATGACCAGATCGAATTCCTTGAGAAAGGGATGTTCGTGATGCTTGAGTTTGGTCAGACGGGAAAATCCGTTCAGTAAATAACCGATAGCACCGTGACGCTCGATGAACTGGGGTTGAAGGCCCAAATAAGCTGGACAGACCCAATCCGTTTCCTCCTTGTTCTTGACGAAGAGTGCCATTCGGGTGATCCCCATCTCCCAGTTGAGAAAGGACTGATACATCCGGAAGAGATCGTCAAACTTGATGTTGTTGTTGATCGCCTGGGTGATGTTCAACAGCCGATTGATCTGAAGCTGCTTGAGGTTCAGATCTTTCTCCAATTCTTCGATCCGTTGGAGCATGTCGGTTTGGGCCTGGATCTCGGACATCCCCTAAAAGTACAGGATTCCGCAGATTCTTCGTACCGCATCCGGTCACTTCCCACCGCATCCCCGGAATCTCCGTTATTTTCGGGCCACCAAACCGGATCTCTATCACCCCTTTTACGCTTCACCAACAGGATATTCCCTACTCCGATCCCGGGCAACTGCTGGCGGGGCTGCGGCATCTGTCCGGGCTTCGATTTCTGGATAGTGCCCTCCGGTCCGCGGACCTGGGGCGGTACTCCTTCCTGATGGCCGATCCCTTTGCCCACCTGCGTTATCAGGATCAGATCCTGTACTGGAATGAGGAAGAAATACCCGGCGACCCCTGGACCGTCTTCCGGAAAAACGTCAGGGCCTTTCCCTTGCAGCATCTGCCCGACTGCCCCCCCTTTCGGGGTGGTGCCGTCGGATACGTGGGGTACGAACTCAACCGGACGCTGGAGGACTTGCCGCCTGTCCCATCGGACGGGATCGATCTGCCTTCCCTTTGGGTCCACTTTTATGATGTAGTGGCCGTATTCGACCACGAACGACAAATCGCAACGATCTACAGCTCCGGGTTTCCCGAAAAAGAGCCTTCCCGGCGGCAATCACGGGCGATCGAGCGGGCGGACTGGTGGATGGATCAGTTGACCAGTGCCGCCTCCGAAGCCATGCCACACGCCCCTGCAGGAGAGACGCCCCAATGGACTTCCAACTTCACCCGGGAGACCTATATCCGGTCGGTGGATCGGATCCGGGAGTGGATCGCAGCCGGAGATGTGTTTCAGGCCAATTTTTCGCAGCGTTTTACTGCTGACCTCCCGGCAGATTTTGACGCCGTGGCCTTTTATCAACATTCCCGGCAGATCAACGCTGCACCATTCGGAGCCTATTTTCACTATCCTGAATTCACCATCGCGTCCGTTTCGCCGGAACGCTTCCTTCACCTGTCGGGAAGAACCATCGAAACCCGGCCGATCAAAGGCACCCGCCCCCGGCATACAGACCGACATCGGGATGCTGCATTGGCTGCTGAATTGCTGTCCAGCCAGAAAGACCGGTCGGAGAACACCATGATCGTCGACCTCCTGCGCAACGACCTGGCCAAGGTGTGCATTCCCGGATCCGTAACCGTGCCGGTTCTCTGTGGCCTCGAATCCTATGCATCGGTCCACCACCTCGTATCCGCCGTACGAGGGGAGCTCAAGCCCGGATTGCATGCCGTTGACGCACTCAAGGCGGCTTTTCCGGGAGGGTCGATCACCGGGGCTCCGAAAAAACGGGCCATGGAGATCATCCAGGAACTGGAGGGATTGCCCCGGCATGTCTATTGTGGCAGCCTGGGCTACTGGGGATTTGACGGACACATGGATACCAATATTGCTATCCGGACCATCCTGATTCAGGGAAGAAAAGCCTGGTTCCAGTCGGGAGGTGGGATTGTTTATCTTTCGGATGGCGCTGAAGAATACCAGGAATCCCTGGACAAAGCCGCCCGCATCTTTACTGCCTTTCAGTCATGATCCTGGTCGTCGACAATTACGATTCATTTGTGTACAATCTGGTCCACTACTTCCAGATCCTGGGCAAGGAGGTGGAGGTCGTGCGCAATGACGATCCCGTTTTGACCAATCTCTCAACTCATTTACCTGAAGCCATCGTTCTTTCCCCGGGTCCCTGCACCCCCACCGAAGCCGGTCACTGTGTCGATCTCATCCGCACCTGGAGTGGGCGCATCCCCATTCTTGGCGTTTGCCTGGGGCATCAATGTATCGGCTCTGCTTTTTCTGTTCCGGTGATCCGGTCTCCAAAACCCGTTCACGGACTCCCCGAGCCGATCAACACCCTGAACGGCCATCCCCTTTTTGATGAACTTCCCAATCCATTTGATGCCGCTCGTTACCACAGTCTGATCCTGCCTTCGGAGGCGCAGGACTGTGCTCCCCTGGTTCCCATTGCCTGGACAGCGGATGGCTTGAATATGGCTGTTGCTCACCCGGAACATCCCACCTATGGTGTTCAATTTCATCCGGAGTCCATTCTGACCCCGGTCGGGTTGCATCTGCTTCGTAATTTTCTCACCCTCAGTCAAACCTTCCATGAGCAACCACAACCCGCATGACTGGACCTGGGTGAATGGCCAGACCCGCCCCGGTGAACAACCGGTGCTGTTTGCTGATGATCAGGGCTTTTCACTGGGAATGGCCCTGTTCGAAACCATTGCAGTGGTCAATGGAAAACCGGTGAACCTGGCCGCGCATGTCCATCGCCTGCTCTCCGGTTTACAACAGATCGGCACCCCTCTGTCAACAGAAGACCTGGACCCCGTCGTCATCCTCCAGGATCTGTTCGAACGGGAACCTGGCCGACATGGCAACCTCCGTATTACAGTGACACCCGGACGGGCCACCCGTGGACTTCTGACAAAACCAACGACAGGACCAATGATCATTGGTCGGTATCAGGAGCTTTCACCTCAGCACGTTCATCCGGCTGAACTGCATATCTCGTCGATCCGCAGGAATCCCGACAGTCCTGGCAGCTACTTGAAATCCATCCACTACCTCGACCACATCCTGGCCAAACGCGAAGCCGTAGAAGCCGGTGCGGAGGATGCCCTCATGCTCACCGCCGACGGCCGCATCAGTTGTTCGACCACGGCCAATGTGATCATCTGGGATGGACATCAGTTAAAACACCCGGACCCGCATTCTGCAGCCCTTCCTGGCACCACCCTGGCCCTGTTGCATTCTCTTCTTCCGCCGAAACGCAAAATCCAACCGGCAGCGATAACACGCCTGGATCTGGATGTCGCCAAGGGAGTCTACCTGATCAACAGCCTCAAGGGGGTGCAGCCGGTGAATGCCATTGGTGACCGGAAATACTATTCGGACTTGAATGGTGTGTATTCAGAGATGACCAAAGTGTTGCGGTCCTATGTGGTCGCAGAATGTGGAGAGCATGTAGGAGAAGGGGTCTTCCCCTGGTTGGGAGAAGTTTAATGCGATTTACAGAGAATCATATTCCGAATCACGATTCTGCCACATGAATACGTCAGTAGAGTCGGACCCTATTCCTCATAAATATCAAATCTGGCAGCAACGTTCTGATGGACAATTTTGGCCGCTTATGCCTTGAACATGATTTTTAATTGAGCCTTTATCCTGCCCTCAGGATTTTCTCCATCTTCCTTCCTCTTGCCAACTCATCCACCAACTTGTCCAGGTATCTGGCCTGTCGTGTAAGCAGATTGTCTATCTCTTCGATCCGATAGCCGCAAATGACTCCGGTGATCAGTGGAGCGTTCGGGTTCAATTTGGCCTGGGCAAAGAACGCCTCAAAGGTTACCTTCTCCTCGATCAATTCCTGCAGCTTCTGCTTGTTGAATCCGGTCAGCCATTCGATGACCTGATGCAGTTCTTCTTTCGTTCTACCCTTCTTCTCCACCTTGGTCACATAGTGTGGATATACTGAAGCAAAACTCATTTTCGCAATACGTTCGTTGTGTTCGGGGGTAGGCTTCATTTGGATTCCTTTTTAAGCAATACGCCTTTTCGTTTGACAATATTCTGATAGTCCCATTGGATCACCCGTGCTTTTTGCAACCATCGCTTCAGTTCATCTCCATCAATATCAGATGCCCGATTGTAGAAAATGGACGCATCCTTGAACTTCTTTCCTCTGACATTTAATTTGGGCTCATCAAAATCAGCACCGCTCCAGAACATCAATCGGATGCCTGCCTTCTGCCTGCTATAACCCACAATGGGGTTTCCTTCCAAAAACCAGACCGGATGGGTATGCCAGATCTTGCATTCCGCCTCTGTCAATTCACTGGATATCCATTCATTCAGCTGGACACATATCACTCTGTCGTGAGACGTTAGATGATTAAGATAAGTTTCAATTCCTGAATTCATCACAACCCTTCGAATTAAACTTAAAACATCAAATGGGATGGTCGCTCGACGCCTGTTTTCACACTTTCACATGGACCCGAATTCCATCTTTTGCAAACCCGTCAGTACATTGTATTCGGATTAGCCGAAGATTCGGGTATCTGCTGAATAGCATCCCAGTGTTCACATATTTTTCCATTTTCATAAAACCGGAAAAAGTCCATCGTCACATACTGGTCATTTCCGGGCCAGATCTGGTGCGTGTGCAAATCCACCAGGTTGTCCTCAGCTATGCACCTGACAAACTGAATGGATTTGTCGGGATACTCTTTTTGCATGCGCTCAAAATAGTCGATGAATCCCTGCGTGCCGTTGGCCACATCCGGATTGTGTTGGATGTATTCCTTGCCAACATACAATTCAACTGCTATTTCAGGATTTCCTTCATAGGCCACGCGATAAAATGCAATGCCGTTTTTCTTATTCTGCTCCAGATTCATCTCCTTTGTTTTTAGCCAGGAATGTTTTCCTGGCGGTGACCAACCTTGTTTCAATGATACCTAAGGAACATTTATTCTTGAAACCTTTTTCAACATCTATGTGATGATGGTAGAAGTGGTTGATCCTACCCCGCCCAGCCTTCTCGATCCAGACTGCGGTATTGAATGGCTTCGGCCAGATGTTCTACCTTGATCTCTTCACTTCCGGCCAGATCCGCTGCCGTTCGGGAGACCTTGAGGATGCGGTCATAGGCCCGGGCCGACAACTGCAGGCGCTGCATCGCTGTTTTCAACAGGGTGGTCCCCGCCTGATTGATCTGGCAGACCTCCTGGACCATCCGACTGGGCATCTGGGCATTGCAATAGATCTCGGGGAGTTTCTGAAACCGTTTGGCCTGGATCTGCCTGGCGTTTTCCACTCGTGTCCGGATATCCGCACTGGTTTCTGACGGACGGATGGATCCTGCCAGCTCATCATAGGAAACAGGAGTGACCTCCACATGCAGGTCGATCCGATCCAGTAAGGGACCCGAGATCTTGGTCAGATAACGTTTGACCACACCTGGCGCACACACACAGTCTTTCTCCGGGTGGTTGTAATACCCGCAAGGACAGGGGTTCATGGAGGCGATCAGCATAAAGCTGGCCGGATAGTCCACACTGAATCGTGCCCGGGCAATAGTCACCCGCCGTTCTTCCATGGGCTGACGCATCACTTCGAGTACGGTCCGTTTGAACTCCGGCAGCTCGTCCAGGAAAAGGACGCCATTGTGGGCCAGGGAGATCTCTCCCGGATGGGGGTTGGACCCACCACCCACCAGGGCTACGTCACTGATCGTATGATGTGGACTGCGAAACGGGCGTGTGGTGATCAAGCCGCTATCGGAGGGCAGGACCCCGGCAACCGAATGGATCTTGGTGGTCTCCAGGGCCTCATGCAGGGTCAAGGGGGGGAGAATGGTAGACATTCGTCGGGCCAGCATGGTTTTTCCGGCTCCCGGTGGACCGATCAGAATCGCGTTGTGTCCGCCAGCAGCGGTGAGCTCCAGGGCCCGCTTGATATTTTCCTGGCCCTTGACATCTGAAAAGTCGACCAGATAGTGATCCTGTTCCTCCTGGAAGATCTCCCGGGTGTCCACCCTCAGAGGTTTCAGGCCTGAACGGCCTTCCAGCAAGGCAATAGCCTCTTCCAGGCTGTCGATACCATAGACATCCAGGTCATTGACAATGGCCGCTTCCCGGGCATTGGCTTTGGGCAGGAGAATGCCCTTGAATTTTTCCTGTCGGGCCTGGATGGCCATGGGCAAACATCCCTTGATCGGACGAATACCTCCGTCCAGCGACAACTCGCCCAACATCACCAGACCTTCCAGTTGCTCCGTGGGTAGCTGACCCGAGGCGGCCAGGATACCCAGGGCGATGGGCAGGTCAAAAGCGGATCCTTCCTTGCGTACATCCGCTGGTGCCAGATTGATCACCAGTTGCATATTGGGCATGCGCTTGCCCACATTCTTGATAGCTGCACTGATCCGCTGAAATCCCTCCCGTACCGCATTGTCCGGCAACCCGACCATATAATAACCGACTTTCGTGTGCGAGGTGATGGGTCCTCCCAAATTGACCTCTACGGTTATTGTCCGGGCATCGACACCAAATACAGCACTGGAATACGTCTTGACCAACATTGAAAAAACTTCTTAGGGGTTTTCGTGATAGATCTCCTCGATCAGGGGAGCGTATTTCTCCATGATGACCCGGCGTTTGAGTTTGAGGGTCGGGGTCAGTTCCGACAGGCTTCCATCTGCCTTGACCGGTTCCCAGACGTCCGGTAGTAACCGAAAACGTTTGATCTGTTCGACCTTGCCAAAACGGGGGTTCACGCTATTGATAATGCGTTGAAACTTGTCCACCACCTGGGGAAGGGTGAGCATTTCAGACAGGGTGGTCCAGTGGATCTCCTTGTGGGTACACCAGTCGCGGAGTGCGGTTTCTGCCGGCAGGATCAGAGCGGAGACAAACTTCTGATTGTCCCCCAACACCATGACCTGTTCGATCAGAAAGTCTTCTTTCAGTTTGCTTTCGATGGGTGCCGGAGCCACATATTTTCCTCCGGATGTCTTCATCAGTTCCTTTTTCCGATCGGTGATCTGCAGGAATCGAACCCCATTCTCGCCGTCGATCCAGCGACCGACATCCCCGGTGCACAACCACCGTTCTCCATCGATCCAGCGGAAGACTTTCTCATCCTCCTCCGGTTTGTTGTAATAGCCCATCATCTGATTGGGGCCCTTGCTTAGGATCTCGCCTTCGCCTGGACCATAGTTGGGGTCATCTGATTCGATCCGCACCTCCACTCCATCGATGGGCGGGCCAACGGTGCCCAGTTTGGCCATGCCCGGCTCAAACCGGGTGATACAGATCCCCGGGGCCGCTTCGGTCAGTCCATATCCCTCCCGGATGGGAATACCGGCAGCCGAGAACACCTGGGCCATCCTGGTCGGACAGGGTGCAGCCCCGGTGATGATCCCCCGGACCTGGCCGCCCAGGGCTTCCCGCCATTTGGAGAAGATCAGTTTGTCAGCGATCTTTCGTTTGATCAGCGCCAGTCCGTGGTAGAGCTTGTCGTATTCATAATCCTCGGTCAGGCGCATGGCCCAGAAAAAAAGACCTCGTTTGATGCCGCTGAGGGCCAGTCCCTTGTTGTAGATCTTTTCATAGACCTTTTCCAGCAAACGGGGCACGGTACTGAAGAAATGTGGTTTGATGGCCCGCAGATCCCCGTCATCTCCTCCCAGACGATCCGGTGTGGTAAAGGCTGCCGAAACCCCGGCGTACATATAGGCATAGGAGACTGCCCGTTCGAAAATATGGCAGAGTGGAAGAAAGCTCAGGGTGCGCTGACCGGCAGACACCGGGATCATGGGCAGGATGGTCTTGACATTGAAGACGATGCTGGCATGGTCCAGCATGACGCCCTTAGGGTAACCGGTCGTCCCCGAGGTATAGATGATAGTCGCCAGTTGATCGGCCTGAATGGTTGCTCGTTCACTGTCGATCTGTTGCGTATCGGGATCTAACAGATCCCGCCAATAGATGCATTCAGGCCGGGATTCGAAGGAGATCAGGAGGTCAACATCCGTTTCCTTTCCGGCAATGGAGACCTTTTCATAGAGATCTCCACCCCCCAGCATGACCGCTTTCACACCGGCATCACGAAAGATGTAGGCATATTCATGACTGCTGATGGTGGGGTAGACCGGCACGCTGACCAGTCCTGCCAATTGACAGGCCAGATCGGCAATGACCCATTCCGGTCGATTGATATAATCCACCAGGACTACCTTGTCGCCCGGCTGCAATCCCTTTTGGCGCAACCCGGCCGCCAGTTGACGGGAATACAGATCCAGGTCATCTGAGCTCCACCAGACCCAGTTGTCCCCTTCCCGAATGCCAAAGGCTTTTTCCTGGGGAAAATGGTGTCTTTCATAGGTGAGAAAATCAAATAGTCGGGTGATCTCTGCTTTTTCCATGGGCCACAAATTCCTCCTGGTAAAATAGGAAATGTTCAGATCACACCTGGTCTTGAGGTGCCAGAATGGCAGAATGAACAGGCGAATAATGTCGATTTATCCTCATTTATTAGGATATACAACCACTTGTCTATCAATTTATTGATAATATATTACCGCTTTTAGCGAAACAAAGCTCAAATTGGTGGATAGCCCCTACATTTGTCCTCAAATACGACGACCGTATGTTCAGAATGCGACTTCTTCTTTGTCTGTTGGCCTTTCCCCTTCTGGTGATGTCCCAGAGTTCGGAAATTGGAATTTCCCTTCAGGGGTGGAACTACCAGGGTGATATCAACCCCAACACACTGCCCTATGTCCAGGAAACCGATGTGGGTGCCAGTCTTCTTTACCGATATAACCTGAACAACAACTGGGCGCTGCGTGGACAGGGTTCCTATGGCCAGGTATCCGGGGATGATCGAAACTTCGATGAACGGAAGAACTCCAATCCACTCGTAGATTTCAAGACGACGTTTTTTGCCGTGGAGGGGATGGTCGAATTGAACCTCCTGGGTCGCGAGCGTCGCAATTTGCGGTTGTACGATCAGGGCGGCAATCGCCTGTCCTATGAAGAGTTGAAAAAAGGTGGGCAGCCCTTCTACGATGAAGATGGCAATCAGATCAACTATGCCATCAAGTTGAAGCGTCCTGTCTCTCCCTATATCACGGCGGGTGTCGGAGCATTGTTCTTCGATCCCACGACCCACCTGGAGAGTTCGAACGGGGCCACGTTTACGCCCAAGGAGTTGAACCAGGATTTCTCCAAGATCAATTTCATCACACCAATTGGCGGCGGACTGAAGTTCTACCTGAACGATCAATGGACCCTGGGACTGGAAGCACTGATGATCCCTGCCTTCTCAGATTACCTGGATGGTGCCAGTGATTCGCGTGATCCGGAAGACAATGACTGGCTATCCACTCTAAGCCTGGGCGTTTCTTACAAGTTCAGTGAGAAAGACAGCGACGGTGATGGGATCATCGACCGTGAAGATGCCTGTCCGGATGTTCCGGGTGGTATCGGGCTTGCGGGTTGTCCGGACAGTGATGGCGATGGGATTGCCGATCAGGAGGACAGTTGTCCGCTGGTGGCTGGCCTGGCCAGTTTGATGGGTTGCCCGGACAGCGATGGTGACGGCATCCAGGACAATCAGGATGCCTGTCCGAGGGAGGCCGGTCTGGCCGCTTTCAATGGTTGTCCGGATACGGATGGCGACGGGATCGTCGATAGCAAAGACGAGTGTCCGGAGGTCGCAGGACCAGAATCCCTGAACGGATGCCCGGACAGCGATGGCGATGGGATTGCCGATAAAGACGATGCTTGCCCCGATGATGCCGGACTTGAAGCCCTCGGCGGATGCCCGGACAGTGACGGCGACGGTGTAGCCGACGGAGATGATCAGTGTCCCACTGTCAGCGGTCTGGTCGCCCTGGGGGGATGCCCGGATAGAGATGGGGATGGTGTGGCAGATCAGGTGGACAAATGTCCGGATGTCAAAGGGCCTGCTACCAACCAGGGTTGTCCGGAGATCGAAAAAGCCGATCTGGAGAAGATCGCCATTGCCATCAAGAATGTTCAGTTTCGCACCAATCAAACCCGCCTTCGTTCCTCCTCTGTTCCCGTGCTGAACGATATTGTCGGTTTGATGACCAAATACCCCAACTACAACCTGAAGATCGAGGGTCACACTGACAGTGATGGCAAGGAAGAAGCCAACCTGAAGTTGTCACAGGGACGGGCAAAGGCCTGTTATGATTTCCTGGTCAGCAAGGGTGTTTCTCCAACCCGTATGACCCATGCCGGTTATGGGGAAAGTCGACCTGTAGCAGACAACACTACGGATGAAGGAAAGGCTGCCAACCGCCGGGTTGACTTTGAGTTGATCCTGCGTTGAATTGTTGAGGAGGAAAGGAGTTAAAGAGAGAAATTGTCTTGTAAAAGAAAAGCCGCTGTGGAGGTGATCCACAGCGGCTTTTTTATGTATAGGGACGATCCTGGAGGATCAGCGTGATTTCACTTTATCGAGATAGCCTGCTCCTTGCAGGTTCAGGTTTTTCGACAGCTTGGCCACAGCGTTGAGATCAATATCTCCGACCATCGTCAGCATCAGGAATCGATTCGGGCCTGCAACCATCAGTAAAAGCTCCTGCACTTTTTTGCCTGGACCCATGGTATAAAAACGGATCTGTTCTCCATTTTCATTCAGAGTCATCAGTTCATCATACTTGGCAGCAGTCAGTTTTTTGTTGGCTTCCTTATACAGGGCTACTCCTGACTGGCCCTCTCGCTGCAATACACGCAAACCACGCAGGTTTTTAATCAGGGCTTTGACCTCCGGGTCCATTTTCTCAATGTCGCTTGTGGCGATCACATCGAACATTTTTGGACTGACATAGACGGACTTGAACTGCGCATCTGACAGATACTGATCAAAATGCGATACGATGGCATCCTCCTGGCTAAAGAGTGGCAGGAAGAGCAGGGAGATTGCGAAGGAGAGAAACCATTTCATGGTTGGAGGTTTTTAGCGTGTCTAATTCATTTGTATAACGCCCAGCTCTTGAGCTGGTGCAACGGATTGGATTGTCATTTGCTGGCCCTTGTCCATCGTGGAGGACATGAGGGCGAGTGCTGCAGTCACCTGACGATAAGCCTCTTCCGGATCATCGAAGGTGTCTTCCATCACCATCTGTTCAGCCTCGGCGGTGTTGCGCTGGTTGATCACCCACCATCCGGCGGCGACCACCAGGGCCAGCGAGGCAGCGATGGCCATGACCCGGCGAATCCCGATTCGGATGATCGGAGCGGGTTGGATCCGGTTCATCAACTTGCGCTCGAAGGCGTCCGAGAGTTGGACAGACTGGTCGTCTTTGGTCAGGGCAAAAAAATCGCGGTAGACCTCAAAAGAAGGATCGATCTCACCGCTGTTAAAGTAGGCTTTCAACTGGCGCTCTTCGTGCACATCCGTTTCTGCTTCAAAATATCGTTGAAGCAAGGTTTCGATCTCCTGCCGGTTAATTGCTGCCATGGCCCTCCATTTTCTTTTTCAAATTCTGTCTTGCCCGGAAAAGCTCGGATTTTACCATGGCCAGAGAAATATCCAGGGTACTTGCGATCTCGTCGTAGGTCAATTCTTCTACTTCACGCAAATGCAGGACCAATTGTTGCCGTTCGGATAAAGTTTTGATGTACGCTTTCAAAACAGCGACCCGTTCGTTGATCATCATCACCTTGTCCGCAGCAACGTGCGTCCCTACCTGTTCTGCTACAGAATCCAGGCCAACATTTTGCCGGCTTTTAGCTTTCAGGTAGTTGAGAGATAGATTTCGGGTCATGGTCATACAATATGCTTCTGGATGTTCCAGATTGATCATATCCTGACCCTTTTTCCATATCCGCAGAAATACCTCCTGCACAATGTCTTCCGCAGCCATTTGATCCCGTACGAACTTCAACGCGAAGCGATACAGTTTATGTTGGAGCGGCAAAAAGAGCCGTTGAAAGTCTTTTACATCCATAGGCATTGACCAGCGACGAGGCTGAAAGTTACAGGTAATCCCCGTTTTTCACGAATATTCAGTTGTTCTGCCCCAAGATAACAGGGTACGTGCTCATCTGCATACTTTTGTGGCATGAAGACCCGTCAATTTTGGGCGCACGCCATCTCCATTCTCTTTCACCCGCTCAGTGTGCTGACCTACACCCTGATCTTTCTGCTCAGTGCCAACCCCTATGTTTTCGGGGTCAGTCGCATGACTGACAAGATGGATCTCATCCTCATCGTCTTCAGCACCACCTTCCTGATGCCGGCACTGGCCATCTTTCTCATGGTCAAACTGCAATTGGTCAATGACATGCAGATCCGTGAACGCATGCAGCGGGTAGGTCCCTATATCGCCGCAGGTGTCCTGTACAGCTGGATGACCAAAAATCTGCACGAGAACACGGACATTCCGCCAGTCTTTGCCACCATGAGCCTGGCTTGCACCCTGGCGATCTTTGTGGCCTTTGTCATCAATGTCCAGTTCAAGATCAGCCTCCATGCCATCGGTTCAGCCGGCATGACGGCTATTTTTGTCATCCTCCATCTCAACTACCCCTATGCCCGGGTGGGGCTGGAGTTGCCCGCACTGGGTTCAGTGCAAATCAGCTTGCTGACCATGGTCTTCCTGTCCGTGCTGATCGCCGGTCTGACCGGAAGTGCGCGGCTTATCCTCCAGGTCCACAGACCCCGGGAAGTGTTTTGGGGGTATTTTGTCGGCCTGATCATTCCTTTCCTTGCGATACCAATTGCCGAATTTCTTTAAAACCGATTTATGTTCCTTAAAAATACGCTTGTTGTCCTGCTTTTCGCCCTGGCCTTGTCTTCCTGCAAAAAGGATGACCCAGGTAGTAGTACAGACCTGAATATTCAACCTGGAAGCGGTGTATTCATCCTGCATGAAGGGGGATTCAACCAGCTGAATGCCTCCCTGGCCTGGCTGGAGGATACTGCTTCTTCCATGCAAACCGGGTTGTTCCAACAGGTGAATCAGCGTTTGCTCGGCGAT
This sequence comes from Bacteroidia bacterium, assembly GCA_030429045.1. GTDB lineage: Bacteria > Bacteroidota > Bacteroidia > Chitinophagales > Saprospiraceae > JAGNXB01. The sequence goes on from JAUIEA010000001.1 coordinate 202,973, forward strand.
GTCTTCCAGAGCATGAGCCTGGTCGGGGATCATGGCTACCTGGTATTGAATAATTCGAAGTCCATTGAGAAGATCAACCTTTCTACGATCGATCTGCAAGACCGGCTGACCCTGCATCAGGCCCCCCGTCACGTGCATCCGATCTCTTCTGATCAGGCATTGGTCAGTACCATCTTTTCCAACTGGCTGCTCGTCGTAGATCTGAATCCATTACAGGTCGTCGATTCCATTGACCTGGGTCACTGGTCAGAAGAAATGGTGACCATCGATGGAAAGGTCTGGGTGGCGGCTTCCAATCACGATCAGATCTATCAGGTGGATCCGCAGAGCCGCAGTGTCATCGACAGCCTGACCGTCGGCTATGGAGCCAGTCATCTGGCTCGGGATGTGGATGGACACTTGTGGGTGATGAGCATTGGCAACTTCATCGATATCCCGGCGAGTATTCATGTTGTCGATCCGAGTTCGGGAAGCTCTCTGAAAAGCTGGGACTTCACGATGAGTGAATTCCCCGCCAAGCTCCAGGTCGACCTTGACCAGGTGTATTATCTGAATAGCGGCCTCCACCGCATGTCCATCCAGGATGCAGCCTTGTCGGGCAGTCCCCTGATACCGGGTTTCAGTTATTACGGATACCGCATCGACCCCAGGGATGGCCGCCTGTGGCTGGCCGATCCGCTGGATTTCCAACAGAAAGGAAAAATCGATCTCTACCAACCGGACGGCACGTTCATTCGCAGCTACGCTGCCGATGTGGTCCCCAGTGATTTCCGCTTTTATTGATGGCAATCAAAGCTGACATATCGGGATGGTTCCATGCAATCATCACCGCGCCCCGAAAACTCTGGCGCGTCTTCCTGGGCCAACTGGAGGGTCAGTCGCGTTGGAAACAGGGCCTGATCATCGCGCTTTGGTCCATCGGGGCATTTTTATCGACCTCCATTCTGGCCACATTGATCTACGGGGTTTTTCCAGTGCCCATCACCCCGTTGATGGTGATCCGAAACGTGGAACAATGGACAGATGGCAAGAAGGCGGTCTTCGAAAAAGACTGGGTATCTATGGACGAGATCAGCATTCACCTGGCGCCAGCGGTGATGTGTGCAGAGGATCAACGGTTTAAGGAACATTGGGGCTTTGATCTCGAAGCCATCCAAAAGGCGATCGAACACAATAAGAGATCCAAGCGTACCCGAGGGGCCAGTACCATCAGCCAGCAAACTGCCAAAAATGTTTTCCTCTGGCCGCAGCGTTCCTGGATCCGGAAAGGCTTGGAATTGTATTTCACCGGTTTGATCGAACTGGTCTGGACGAAACGTCGGATTCTGACAGTTTACCTGAATGTGGTTGAATTTGGCCCCGGGATCTATGGGGCGGAAGCTGCCGCACAAGTCTATTTTCGAAAACCCGCGAGCAAATTGACCAAATCGGAATGTGCGACCTTGGCTGCCGTGTTACCCAATCCGCGCAAGTACTCCGTTTCCCGTCCGGGGCCCTACGTCAAACGGCGCAAGGAGTGGGTGCTCCGACAAATGCGCATGCACGGAACAGAGATTTATCTGGACAAAGCAAAATAAAGACGAACTTTTTGCAAGCAATATTGATTCATTACTCCGTATGAAGTACCTGATCGTTGGCCTGGGCAATGTAGGTGGCGACTATGAAGGCACCCGGCATAATATCGGCTTTGATGTTGTGGACTATCTGGCCGAAGAAGCTGGTGTCGCCTTCGAACTGGACAGCCAGGCCTTTGTCGCCCGCATGAAATTCAAGGGCCGTCAGCTCATCCTGATCAAACCAACCACCTACATGAATCTGAGTGGGAAGGCTGTGCGACACTGGATGACCAAGGAAAATATCACCCTTGATCGAGTGCTGGTGTTACTGGACGATCTCAACCTGCCACTGGGCCGCTTGCGGATGCGGGCCAAAGGATCGGATGGCGGACATAATGGATTGAAGAATATCCAGGAAATGCTGGGACGAACGGATTATCCCCGGTTGCGGATCGGTATCGGAAACGAATTCTCCAAGGGCCGACAGGTCAACTATGTCCTTGGTGCATGGTCGGATGCTGAACTGAAACTGCTCCCGGAACTGATGAAGCGGTCAGCTGATGCGGTGAAACAGTTTTGCAGTATAGGCCTGGCCCGCGCTATGAATGTGGTAAATACATTCAAGGATGATTCATCCACGGAGTAAAGTCCAACACTGAAAATCAACATCTGCAATTGCCGCGTCATCCCGATGTCAGGCGATCTGATGAGCGGATGCGGTTTCTCTGCTTCCCACCACCTGCTGCAGACAGGGACAATAACCTGTGAACCTGTCCGAAATTTGTTGTCCCTGGATAAGGTCTTTCCATAGTAACTATAATTTATTTAAATAATATTTTATAATTTACTGATATATAGGTTATTAATAGGTATTTCTATGCTTCGAATCGTATAGTGACCTCATTACTGGATGGACTGATCGGAGTACTTTAATTACGTGATCCCTTGTCGGGAGATGCGACAAACCCCTGATCAGGGCGGGAGGGAAAATCCTATCTTCACACCCTATTCAACCAACACGATCCCATGGATATCTACGAAGAGTCAATGATCCTGCACAAGCAGCTGCGCGGAAAGATCAGGGTCAATGCAAAAATAGATCTGCGAGATGCACATGAACTGGCCCTGGTGTATTCGCCGGGAGTAGCAGCGCCTTGCAAGGCGATTCATGAAGACCCCTCCCTGGTCTATGATTACACCATGAAATGCAATACGGTCGCCATTGTGAGTGATGGATCGGCCGTATTGGGACTGGGTAATATCGGTCCGTTAGCGGCGATCCCGGTGATGGAAGGAAAGGCCATGCTATTCAAGCGATTTGCTGCCATTGATGCCTTCCCCATTTGTCTGGATACACAGGATCCGGATGAGATCATCGAAACGGTCAAGCGGATCGCCCCGGTCTTCGGGGGGATCAATCTGGAGGATATTGCCGCACCTCAGAGTTTTTATATCGAAGAGAAGTTGCAGGACATCGGTATTCCGGTGTTCCACGATGATCAACATGGGACTGCCATTGTCTGTCTGGCCGGTCTGATCAATGCGGCGCGATTGGTCAATAAGCCACTGTCTGAACTCAAAATTGTGATCAATGGCGCTGGTGCGGCTGGTATTGCCATTGCCAAGATGCTCAAGTGTGCGGATGATTACGGCAGTGAGGTCTGTACGCCTGTGAAACATCTGGTCATCTGTGATTCAAAGGGAATCATTCATCGGGACCGGGATGATCTGAATGAGGCCAAACTGGATATTCTGCGCTATTCGAACAAATCGAATCTGAAGGGTAGTCTGCATGATGCCCTGAAGGATGCGGATGTTTTCATTGGAGTCAGCGTGGGGGACCTGCTTCAGGAAGAGGATATCCAGCGCATGGGCCAGGACCCGATCATCTTTGCATTGGCCAATCCCTATCCTGAAATTATGCCGGACAAGGCCTATGCTGCAGGTGCAGCTGTTGTCGCGACGGGCCGCAGTGATCTGCCCAATCAGGTCAATAATGCTCTCGGATTTCCAGGGATATTCCGAGGCGCCCTGGACGCCAAGGCCAAGCGGATCACGGCGCGCATGAAGCTTGCGGCAGCCTATGCCATAGCGGAATTCATCCGTGAACCAACCCAGGGCATGATCATTCCGGCTACCCTGAACGAAGAAGTGGCCTGGAAAGTGGCCAAAGCAGTGAAAGCTGCTGCCCTGGAGGAAATGGACTAAATCCCGGAGTCCAGCCGTTGTAAAAACGAAGTTATCGCTCGTTCTGCTTCTCCGCGATCAGGCTGTTTGACGTGGCTATTTACCCAGTGGTTTCGAGTGTTCCAGGCCTCTCGAATATTCAGTTCATCCTGATCCTGAAACAACCAGGGCCCCTTCTCCCTGAGATGGTGAGCGAGATACTCCTGTTCGATCTGGCCAGGGGTAGGGATCAACAGTGCAGGAACACCTGAGCAAGCCAGATCCATCAAGGTGGAATACCCTGCCCTGCTGATCTGCATTGCCGATTTGGAGATGAACGTCTGGAGTTCTGCTGCCGCCAGAAGATCATAACAGGCAAATGCAGGATCCTTTAATTCTTCAGGTCGTTCCCGGCTGGTGCCCCGAATCAACACATGACGTCCTGGCAGTGTTCCCAACTGGGTGCTGATCAGACCTTCGAGATGTGTTCGTTGCGGTTCGGGACCAGAGAGAATGGCAAGAATATCGACTTCCGGTCCTCCAGACCGCTTTGCTCGAATGTCAAATCTGGACAGTGGTCCCAGGTACTTGACCGGTGGTCGGCTGTATCTCCAACGGGCCATTTCACCGCTCAGCCTATCCGGACCAGCCCAATCCGGCACCCATATTTCAGTGAATTTCCTTGCCCACCATCGGACGGTCCATCCACCGATCCAATTGGCCCAGGTCCAGGGTCCGAAGAACCGCAACTGGTGGGTGACCAGAATACTGGGGATCCCTGAATCTCTGATCCCATAACGGTTGTCACTGATAATTGCACGCAATGGTTGCTGTCGAAGGAAGGTCTTCACCCATTTTCGTTCGGTTCGAATGGCCGTGCATATAGACCACGAACTTCGCAGGACATTCCAGTAGATATTCCGGGATCCATACCTAACAGAGTAGGAAGGTAATTCATGGACGGTTTGCCCGGGAAACTCTGCCCGCAGGAGATCGGCAGCATCTCCATCGGAAGCCAGAATAACAGCTATCCCCTTTTGCTGTAAGGATCTGATGAGGGGAACACTTCGGGAGGCATGCCCCATTCCCCAATTCAGTGCGGCAAACAATACAGGTAGTTGTTCACCGCCTGCATTCATCCTGCGAGCAGTTGTTTGACCATATCGGAAATGGTCTTTCCTTCTGCCCTTCCGGCGACTTGTTGATTGGCTATACCCATCACCTTCCCCATATCCTTCATGGAGGAGGCTCCCGTCTGGGTGATTATCCCTTCGATGATCGCTTTCAATTCCGCTTCATCCAAAGGCTTGGGTAAGAATGTTTCCAGGATAGCCAACTCCTCCTCTTCCGGAATGGCCAGGTCATCCCGGTTCTGTTCACGAAAGATGCCCGCGGATTCTTTGCGTTGTTTGACCATCTTCTGGAGGAGCTTGATCTCTGCAGCATCATCAAAGGTCTCTCCACTCCCACTGGTTTGGAAGAGCAGAATGGCAGATTTGATGGCACGAAGAGTGCGAAGAGCTGCCTGGTCCTTGTCTTTCATGGCCTGCTTGAGCGCAGCCATCACTTTCTGTTCTAATTGCATGGCACAAAGATACGGGATGATATGAGCCTATGTGATCGAATCGCGCCAAATCATCCTTCACTAGATGTATACAGACTCTTGATGAGAACACAGAACTCCCCATGGATGAACCATCTGTACCATTCTGTACAATAAGCCACTATTGTTATACAAGTTCTTCGTACTCAATACATTACTTATAGCGTTATAGCATCATACAAGTGTACCGGCCCGAACCAATCCAACTGACTAGAGCGGACATCGGATAATCGGTCCAACCCCTTACAATGATATGGCTTACGGTATCTTTGTATGGAGGAATATTCATGTAACAGGAAAAGAAATTATGTCGACACCCGGAATCAAGGTATTTGCCCCTGCCAGTGTATCAAACCTGGGATGCGGATTTGACATCCTCGGTCTTGCCCTGGAGCGCCCGGGAGATGAGATCATCGCTCGCCTTTCCGAAAGAAAGGAACTGCGGATCACGGAGATCACCGGCGACAAAGGCAAACTTCCCAGAGAGATCGATAAGAATACCGTGACGATAGCAGCGTCTGCATTACTAGCTCATCTCGGAGAAGAAGGCAGAGGAATCGACTTTGAAATACACAAACGAATGCCCTTCTCCAGTGGATTGGGATCCAGTGCCGCGAGTGCCGTTGCGGGGGTTGTTGCCGTGAATGAATTATTGCGTCGACCGTTAGAAAAACGAGATTTGTTGCCCTTCGCCATGCGCGGTGAACAGTTCGCCAGTCAGGCGTGGCATGCTGATAATGTGGCCCCATCCTTACTTGGCGGGATCATCCTGATCCGGGACAATGCCAGTCTGGATGTTCATCGAATCCCAGCACCACGTGGACTTTACCTGGCCATTCTTCATCCGCACATTGCGATTTCCACGGCTGAGTCGCGAATGCGACTGCCCGAAACTGTTCCTCTGGTAGATATGGTGACGCAAACCGGAAACCTCGGGGGATTGATCCAGGGTTTGTATCAATCTGATTTTAACCTGATCAGCAGGAGTCTGCAGGATGTTGTGATCGAACCTTTCCGATCCAAAGAAATACCTCATTATGAGGAGATCCGGGAAGCCGCTTTGAATGCCGGTGCCCTGGGTTGTCTGATCTCCGGTTCCGGGCCCAGTATGTTTGCCCTTTGCGATAACAGTCTGCTCGCCGAAGAATGCGGAGCAAAGATGCGCGGCGTATTGAAAAAACACGGTTTACGGCATGATCTGTATATCAGTGGCATCCATTCAGAAGGAGCCATGAAATATTAGAATGAACTATCACTCCACCAGGGATATCCAGCAAACTGCAACGACTAGAAAGGCTGTTGAACACGGTTTGGCAATGGATGGCGGGTTATTTGTTCCAGAAAAAATTGAACTACTTCCTTCAAGTTTCTGGAACAACCTCCAGGATATGACCTACCCGGAAATCGCCTGGACAGTCATGCACCCATTCTTTTGTGAGGGTCTCAGTCATTCTTCTTTTCAAAGGATCATTGATCGTGTTTGTACCATTCCCATTCCACTGTCGGAGTACGAAGACCGCACCATTGTAGAACTTTTTCATGGTCCTACAATGGCATTCAAGGATATTGGTGCTACCTGGATGGCTGCCTTGCTCGGGGAGTATCAGCAAGAAGCCGATCAGGATCTTCATGTATTGGTCGCCACATCCGGAGATACAGGTGGTGCAGTTGCCGCAGCTTTCTATCAAATTGAGGGGATCCGCGTGACCATTCTGTATCCTCAGAATAGAGTGTCCCTTTTCCAGGAACAACAGATGGCAGGACTGGGCGGGAATATCCGGGCCATTGCAGTAGACGGCACATTTGATGATTGCCAGTCCCTGGTCAAAACAGCTTTTCAGGATCAGGATCTTCGAAGGTGCCTTCGCATGACCAGTGCTAATTCGATCAATATAGCACGTTGGATCCCACAATGTCTACCCTATATCGAAGCAATCCGGCAATCCAGGATTCATCAAGAACCCTGCACTTTTGTGGTACCCTGCGGAAATCTGGGGAACCTGAGTGCAGGACTACTGGCCCAGGCTTTGGGACTTCCGGTCTCCAACTGGGTGGCCAGTTCAAATGCAAACGATTGTTTTGTCCGATATCTCCAAAATGGAATATGGTCGCCAAAACCAACGGTACATACCCTTGCTTCCGCGATGGATGTTGGCCTACCTAATAATATGGAGCGCATCCATTATCTGAATGGTTCCACGTGGAACCATTCAAAAGATCGTATCAAGGGTCTTTCTGTCTCCGATAAGGAGATCGCCTCAACCATTCTGCAGGTATTTCAACAATACGGTCTAAAAATAGATCCGCACACTGCGACTGCCTGGTATGCTCTTGACAAGGTCGTGCATCATGTCGGGGCCAGGCCCATGATCATGGGTACAGCTCATTCATCCAAATTTGATGAAACTATCCATTCTATCCTGGGACTTCCACACTATAAAGCTGCGGAAATTAAATATGCAGCCAATAAAAGGAAGACAATGATGAACGACTTTGCCTGGTTCAAAGAAATGCTTCTCTCCGAACCCTGAACAACCATTATGTTCCACGTGAAACATCTCCATTTCGAACAAACCTAAAAAGGGGAAGATCTTCTTCAAATTCTCCCTTTTCAACCTTTCTCCGATATGCTACTTCTTGACCGGATGTCTATCTAAAAAGTTGAGCAGAATCTCATTGAATGCTTCGGGTAGCTCCATCATAGGGGCATGTCCACATTTATCCAGGAAGTACAGTTCGGTATCTGCGATCAATTCATCAAACTTTTCTGCAACGAACGGAGGCGTGATCGTATCCTGATTGCCCCAGATCAACAGGGTTGGACATTGGATCTGATCCAACTTATCCGAGATATTATGCCGCACGGCACTCTTAGCAGTGGCAATGATTCGAATAGCCTTGTTGCGATCATTGACAGAAGAATACACCTCATCCACCAATTCCTTGGTTGCCACTGCTGGATCATAAAAGGTAGACTCTGTCTTCTTCTTGATGAATTCGTAGTTTCCTCTTTTCGGAAAAGTGGACCCCATGGCATTTTCAAACAATCCACTACTGCCGGTCAGGTTTAATGTATGCACACGGTCCGGCCGACGGATCGAATACAACAAAGCTATATGACCCCCGAGGCTGTTGCCCAGGACATTCACCTGATCAAACTGTTTATACTCCACAAATTCTTCCACATAATCCACCAAGCCACTCACAGATACCTTTCGCAGCGGAAGGTCATAGATCGGCAGAATGGGAACAACTACATTATACTTGGGAGAGAATTCCTCCATGATTGCTCCGAAATTACTGAGAGCACCAAAGAGACCATGAAGAAGGAGAAGCACATCTCCATCACCACCACTTTCTACATACTTGTATTTCCCTTCTTCAATTACATTTTCTGGCATAATCGGATCTATATGATTCTTACAAAATTAACAGATAATCCGGTACTCGCTGACCTATACCGATAGATCTATCAGTCCGCAGAAACTGTCAATGACGGACCATTATACGAAATCCAAATCAACTCAATAACCGATGTGCTCAGGAGTAACAAAGCACACATTTGATGAGCTGATGCAAGGACGACTGGCATACCCTTCTGGAAACCCAGAACTGTGAGGATCCCTAACACGATTTGTGTTATTAACACGATTATCAACACGATGTGTATTTGTTTATACACAGGCATATCATTGGCTCGAAAAGTCCTTAAAATATAGTATAAACCTATGATTATCAATAGGTAAGCTGTAATTCTGTGCACCCATTGAACCAATGCGACCATAAAGCCGGAATCGTCATAATTAACGAGGTTATGCACAGTCCAGTTGGATGCATCCACTAGTACATCCGGTATGAAAACACCATTCATGTCCGGCCAGGTGGGATAGGTATAACCAGCCTTCATACCTGACATCATCCCGCCCAGGAAAATTTGCCAAACTATGATCGCTATAAACCAGATCAATATCCGTCTTTGACCGTGCGGAAAGGTGCCGATGCCATCTGGCCATATCTCCCTGACCAGTATATACAGCAGATAGATAAAGACACTGAAACCCAAGAGAAGATGTGCGGATAATTTATAGGCATTGACCCAGGGTCTTTCGATCAAACCACTGGCCACCATGATCCAACCAAAAGAAGCTGTGATCGCTGCCAATCCAATCAATATACCCAGGCGCCTGAGTAATGCAGGATGAAAATGACCCTTTCGCCAAAACCACAAAAATGGAAACAGAAAGATCAATCCCATCCATCGAGCCCACAGCCGATGCAGGTATTCCCAGAAGTAGATCATTTTAAACTGGGACATGCTCATCCCATTATTGATCAGCTTGTATTGAGGGGTTTCCTGGTATAAGGCAAATTCTTCCTGCCAGCCCTCGTCACTCAAGGGTGGCAGCGTACCGGTTATTATCTCCCACTTGGTGATACTCAGTCCACTACCCGTCAGGCGGGTCACTCCGCCGATGAGGATCTGGCCAAAGATCAGGGCCAATCCCAAAATCAACCAGATGCGAACGTGTTTGTGAAGCGTTGTTTTTTCTTGCATTTCGAGGAGCTGACGGTCCAAAGGTACATCGACTTTCAACCTTCCAAAATGGACAAGGTGACTTGTGGTGATTAATTGATTTTAAAAAGTTTTTATAAAAAAGAAGTCATCATCAGGGCTGTGGATATGTGAGTCTTTCTCCTGATCCAGATGATGATACATTCATTCTGCACATTATCCACATCTTTATTCACAGATTTGTTCTAGTGTATTGTATTGATTTATAGATAATTAACTTAATCATTAAGTATGTGGATAAGGTGATTGTTGAAAACAAAATTTTTCAGTGAGCTGATTACCGTGTGGAAAGCACAGGAATAACTTCCCGGAAACAACAAGTTATGCCCAACAGAACATACAGCCATATATATATGAATTTTCTATTGTTAACAGGTGTGCAGAAGTTCATCTGATATACACAGGATGTTGCTTTGCTTGTGCATAACCTGAAAATGGTGGACCTTCGTCACGAATACCTTATATATTGTTCTTTTCCTCATCGGGGATAACTTTTTATGCGCATCATCATCCAACGAGTCAAAGAGGCTTCGGTCCATATTGCAGATGTCGAACCCCAGGGAATCGAGACAGGTCTTCTTCTCTTTCTGGGGATCGGAGCTGAAGATTCAGAAGAGGATATAGAATGGCTGGTTCCGAAGATCGTTCAGATGCGCATCTTTCCGGATCAAGAAGGTAAGATGAATCTGGATATCACCCAAGCCGGGGGTTCTTTTCTGGTCATCAGTCAATTCACCTTACACGCTTCCACCCGAAAAGGTAACCGCCCATCGTTTATCAAGGCGGCGCGGCCAGAAGTGGCCATACCGCTCTATGACAGATTCATTGATATCCTTGCACAGCGCAGTGGATGCCCGGTGCGATCGGGTATTTTCGGGGCAGATATGCAGGTGCATTTACAGAATGATGGACCGGTCACTATCATCATTGACAGCCAACAGCGTGAATAGCATGACCATAAGAGAAGCACAGGAACGGGTAGATCATTGGATCAAGACCTATGGTGTCCGTTACTTTCATGAATTGACCAATATGGGCATCCTCATGGAAGAGGTAGGTGAACTATCACGCCATATGGTCCGTACCTATGGTGAACAGTCCTATAAGCAAGTAGAAGAGCAGGAGCGATCGACAGAACATATCGGCGAAGAAATGGCAGATGTTCTCTGGGTGCTGATCTGCCTTGCCAATCAAACGGGTATAGATCTTACGCAGGCACTGGAAGACAGTATGGCGAAGAAAACCAACCGGGATCGGAACCGGCATCAAAACAATGAAAAACTGTTGCCGCCAAAAGGGGATTAACCCGTAAATCCGGCCAGGTCTTCTACCGTGGATTGCAGGGCTTTGGCAAAACCATCGGGATCTTCCAACATTCCCATGTGCCCTGCATTTTCCAGCAGGTGAAAGCTGGTCACCCTGGCAATATGACTCTCTTCCAGACTGGTTTCCTTTGGAATCAAGGGGTCTTTTGCGCCGGCAATATATCCCACGGGGATCTCTAGATCCTGAACGGTCTGGGTATGATCTTTTCGGTCCCGCATCGCCTCAATGGCCAGACTGACACCCTGGTCATTATAGAGACAGGCCCGTTGTATCCACAATCGCATCAATTCCGGATTTTCCTCCCGGAATTCCGGCTGATAAAGGGAAGGGATCAGCTTTTTCGCAAATTTGGAAAGGCCGTTTTTCTTCAAAAAACTGACCTGGTCATTCCGACTTTCCCGTTTTTCGGGACTGTCTGCTCTCATCTGGCTGTGCATCAGAATTACCCCGTGCAATTGCTGGGCATAATGGGACGCAAATTCAAGGGCGATATATCCGCCCATGGAATGTCCGGCAAGGATCACTGTACCCTTGTTGTTATCCAGGATCCAGTCTCTGACCTGATCTGCAAATCCGGTTATGGACAGTTCGAGCAGGCCGAGATTCACAGCATCACCAAATCCGGGAAGATCAGGAAGAAACCAGGTAAAATTCTTTTGATCCAGGAGAGGCATGACCTGTTCAAAGATCCTCCGATCCTCACAGAATCCATGCAGCAAGACAACTGAAACCGGTCCTGAACCGTATTTGACAACTGGAATAGAGGACATGATACATTCTTTTCCGCGGCAAAGGTAATGCCTTTCACTAGGGTAGAATAACCAATTCTGTCCTTCTGTTCATTTGGCGGTGTTCCGGGGTATTATTTTCGACTAAAGGCCTGGTTTCTCCAAAGCCGGAAGCCAGAAGCCTGGTTTGGTCGATACCATGATCGATCAACCAACGAACCACGGAATTCGCCCGCTTGGTGGAGAGGACCAGATTATCTTCCGGGAGTCCCACATTATCGGTATGACCTTCGATCCGAACCTTCAATCCCGGGTTTTCAAGCAGAAAGGCCTGGACTTTTTGCAGTTCAAATCGGGATTCCGGCAATAACTCGGCACTGCCACTGGAAAAGAGGATATTCTGGAGAACTATGGGTTTTCGCTCCTGATGATGGGCCGGTTCGACAGGATAGAGGTCCACATCCAGTTGGTAGGGATGAAATGCCATTGAATCCTTGAGATCAAAGGCCTGGCTGAAAAAACTGTATTGCGGATGATCGATCAGCAAGGCATACCGTTGTCCAGCCGGAAGACAGATCAGGTAAAATCCATCTTCATCCACCTGATGGATCAAAGGGGCTTTCTCAGGTCGGTCCAGACATTGGAAGGCAATGGTCGCCGGAAGGCCTTTTCGGCTAGAAGCACTTCGCACGATACCCGTGACATAGGTAACAGGAGTTCCTCTTCGATTCGGCGGAAGGGTGAAGGTGAAGAGATCAAAATTCGATCGATCGGTGGGGGTGAACCGATCGGAAGAAAAATAGGCGGTTTGACCGTCCAGCCCCAGGGTCATGGCTTGTTCCTGTTCCCGTGTGTTAATGGGATATCCCAGATTCTCCGGAGCAGACCAGGAGGAATCGGGCAACAATCGGCTGACAAAAAGGTCGTGAAATCCCATTCCCGGATGGCCGTTCGACGAAAAGTAAAGTGTCTGCCCATCTGCATGTAGAAAGGGTGTTTCGTCATCTCCTTTCGATTGGATCTTCCCGGGCAGGAGCTGGGCTACGGACCATTGTCCTGAAGGGAGACGAATGCTGTACCACAGATCGGCACCACCCAGACCCACAGGTCGTTTGGAAGAGAAGATCAACAGCTTCCCATCGGCAGACAATGTCGGTTGGGAATCCCAATGTTTACTGTTAACTGCCGGACCGAGATTGATCGGTTCACTCCAGTGTCCTCGCCACCAATGCGTTTCATAGAGATCACAGGACCCCAATCCATTCCGGTTGTTGCAGGAAGTGAAGATCATCACCCGACCATCTTTGCTCAGACAATGAGCGCCTTCATTGTCCGGCGTGTTCAGATCGGGAAGAGGGCTGGCCTGCTGCCACCCACCCTCAAGTCGGGTAGACGTGTAGAAGTCTTCCTGACGACCGTCATGTCGCGTGAATACCACCGTTCGGCCGTCAGCAGTGAATGTCGGATTGAGCTCATCTCCGGCACTGTTCAATGCCTCGCTCAGGGGTTGGGGATCAAACGGAACCGGATGGTCCAGCGCATGTTGCCGAAACCTGCAGAGATCGGCCATGGATCGGGCAACCTTCTGGTCTTCTTGATCCAGACCATCAAACCGGGTGAACTGATCGAGTACCCGGGCCGCAGGCAACCAGTTTTCCCGTTTAAACCTGAGCTTACCGAGTTGGAAATACACATAAGGCTCGCGCAGACTGTCAATGGTGATCAATTTTTCCAAGGCGGGAATGGCCTGGTCTTCTCTTCCCAGCCGGTTGAGTAAAATGGCCAGTTGGGCCTGGGCTTCATAGAAGGCAGGTGATTCACCAACTGCTTTCTCGTAATAGAGAATGGCCTTTTCTGCCTTCTTGTCCCGAATGGCCTCTTTTGCTTTTTGAAAGTACTTTTCCGCCTTGGGAGAGGGTGCTGTCACCTGGCTGAACCCGGGTAATATGCCCACGATCAACAGGAAGAGAAGAATTGGAAAACGCAGGTTCTGCATGCCTGGAAATAACGATTGCAAACGGATTTTGGTCTGTAAACACCGAAGCAGTGAAGATAGCCAATGCCAGTGTTCCACTGAACGATCCGCAAGTGACAGCGATTTGCGACCTTGTTCGTATGAATCAGCCAATCAAGGGACTGTTGACGGGTGAGGATGGAAAAACCCGGTGTTGGTGGTGCGGACATGATCCGTTCTACCAGCAATATCATGATCTGGAATGGGGCCAACCGGTTTACGATGAGATCCGGTTGTTTGAAAAGATCTGTCTGGAGGGCTTCCAAAGCGGACTGAGCTGGCTGACCATCTTGCGAAAACGAGAAAACTTCAGAACTGCCTTTGCCGGTTTTGATGTAGAAAAGATCGCCCGATTTGATCAGGTGGATATCGATCGGCTGATGGCCGATACGGGTATTATTCGCAATCGACGAAAGATCGAGGCAACCATCAACAATGCGCAGGCCGTATGTGACATGTATGAACAGGGTGAAACCTTGTCTTCCTTTTTCTGGTCCAGAATACCCCCATCTTCCGAACGACCCAAACGACTGACAGAATCGGCACTTCGACAACTCACCCAATCCCCTACCTCTGTGCAGATCAGCAAGGACCTGAAGGCAAGGGGATTTACATTTGTGGGTCCGGTGACGATGTATGCCCATATGCAGGCCATGGGGATGGTCAATGATCATGTGGAGGGCTGCTTTGTTCGTGACCAGATCGCGGCCCAACTGAAACCCCGTACATAGTATTCTTTCGACATAAATCCATACACAGGAAATGACCAGTCGTTCGTATGATATTGTATTGTTTGGCGCAACCGGGTTTACGGGCCAACTGGTGTTTGATGCCCTGTTGAACAAGCAGAAGGCTGAAGATTTTCAACTGGCGATTGCCGGTCGGAATCTCGATAAATTGGAATCCCTTCGGACAAAAAAGGGGGCTTCTCATGTCGGCATATTGCATGCGGATTCCGGAGATCGAAAGAGTCTGGAAGAGGTTGCCCGCCAAGCGGTCATCCTGATCAATACAGCCGGACCGTTCAATTGGTACGGCGAGGCAGTGGTCCAGGCCTGCGTTCAGAAGGGCACACATTATCTGGATATCACGGGAGAGCCCGCCTTTGTCCATCAGGTGTTTGCCAAATACCACCAGGCAGCCGAAGCAGCCGGTGTTTGTGTTGTGAATTGTTGTGGATTTGACAGTATACCTGCAGATCTGGGTGCCTGGTTAACTGCACGGGCATTGCCGAGGGATGAACCGAAAGCTGTCCGGGCATTTATTCGCACGAATGCCGCATTTTCGGGAGGTACCTGGACCACGGCCATCCATGCCATTTATCGCCGAACGGTGCATAAAGAAGCGAAATTAAGTTCGGGGAAACCACACCCGGCAACGCCTCGGATGGATCTATCCATTCACTTTCAGAAGTGGATCCGGAGATGGGCTATTCCAATGCCCGTTGTAGATCCGCATATTGTCAAGCGAAGTGCGCGTCACCTTCCGGAAGACTATGGCCCGGCCTTTGCCTATGGTCATTTTTATACGGTCAGTTCATTTTGGAAGGTGCTCCGATTGATCGTGCCCATTTCCCTGGTATTTGTGCTGGTCCGTTTTGACGCTACGCGCAACTGGTTATTCAGAAAATTTCCAGCTGGTACAGGACCATCAGCAGAAAAACGAAAATCCAGCCGGTTTGAAGTGCGGGTGATCGGAGAAACGCGAGACCAGCTGATGGAGACCGTTGTCAGTGGTGGTGATCCCGGATATGACGAAACGGCCAAAATGCTCAGCCAGGCTGCCTTTTCTTTGCGGGATCGAATTGTGCAGAATCGTTTGGTGACGGGCGTGCGTACACCCGTGGAGGCACTCGGTCAGGATCTGGTCGATCGGTTGATCCGGGAAGGAATACACATTCAAACCAGGCCCTTTCCTTGATCGGTCAATAGACTTTCTGATCAGGCACTACATAAGTCGTTCGTCCGGCAAGGGTCAATGATTCGACCGGGCCGCGACCATCCTTAAAATAATATCCCTTTTCTCTCCAGGACCAAAGTCCGGACGAGGGATACGTGCTGGCCTCTGCATGCCGATCAATTGACGCAGTCAATATTTCCATCATCACCTGGTACAGCGCTTTTAATTTATTTCCTGGTATTTGTTCTGTCCGACTAGCGGGGTGAATTCTGGTTTGGAGACAGATCTCATCGACATACAGATTTCCCAACCCGGCCAGAACGGATTGTTGTAGCAGGATCGCTTTCAGGATCCCTTTTCTGGATGATAATCGTTCCAGAAATTCGGCTTCGGATATGGTCAGTGCATCCGGCCCTAAAGATTTCGCAGATATATATTGGTCAAGATCGGGAATCGGAAAAAAGCTTCCGAATTTGCGCATGTCGACATATGCCATATGTGGACCATGTGCAAATTCCAGGATGATCCGACTGAATTTTGGTGCATCCTCATGCGGTTCAAAATTTTCCATTTCCCCGGTCATACCGAGGTGAATATGCAACCAGTGTTTTGAGGATAATTCGGCGAAAAAATATTTGCCCTGGCGAAAAGTGGAAATAAATGATTTTCCAATCAATTCATTTTTCAAGTGCTGAACGGGGGTTTTGCGCAAGACTTTCTGATCCAGAACAAGCACGTCCTGAATCACTCGGTGCTGGATATCGCGTTCAAAGCGGTAACGAAACGATTCTACTTCCGGTAATTCAGGCATTGGAAATGAGTATACGGATGAAGGCGACGAAATAATCAGCGCCTTCTGAATAGAATATACAGCAGCAGGATTAATCCACTAAATCCTATCAACCAGAACAAATAGCGTGGTTGGTCGGAAGGATTATTGTGCTCCGGAACCGGGGTTGGTGCTTTCCAGGAGAGGGGGTCTTCCAGGAGGACTTCGATCTGCCCCGATGGATTTCGGGAGAGGATGCGTGGACCTTTTTGAAGGCCTGTGCCCGCCTCCAGGATCAGGGCAATTTCATTGTCAAATGCGATTCCCGTTGGTGCCCACCCGGAGCTGGATCGATAATAGGTGGATACTACCCCATCCGGTCCAACCCGAATGATGCGCTGACCTGCCCACTCTGCGATATAGATCGCCTGATCGGGTCCCTGGGTCATTCCGAGGAGGATATCCTGTGAACGGTCCCACCCTTCGGGGCGCAGGGTGATCAGGGAATCTGCTAAAAGAGTTGATTGCCCTGACTGGGGATCGATCCGGATCAGCCGTCCATTTCCTTCATCGATATCCGGTATATAGATATAGCCATCGGGTGCTGTATAAATGGTATTGTTCCAGGTGAGGGCATCTTTGCTGACTTTACGTGGAGGCTGATCCTGGCGGGCTTCCCAGACCGCTCGATCTACGGCAAAATAAATTCGTCCATCCGGTGCGATGGAACAATTGCCACCAAAAAAACGGGCGTAGTCAGGGGACCGGATCAGGGTGTCCACCTTTCCGGAAGGACTACGGCGAATGCCAAAATAAGGGCTTTCGCCATGGGCGGTGAACAGGCTCCCGTCAGTGAGTACCTGTACATTATGCGCATGAAAATCTTTGTAAATCGGGGTCAGTGATTGGCCGGGAATAAATTCCCAAACCGAGCCTTGACCAAAGTGAAAAAGATCAGCAAAATAGATCCGGTTTTGTGCGTCCACGCCGATTCCCCAGGCGGGATGTCCTCCCAAATCGGAAGAGCCCAGAGTAAGGATGGAAAACCAGATCAGTATTCGGAAGCGAGTCATCCGGAAATATTCAAAATATCCCGGATAATAGGTTTCAGTCCACTGAACAGGAATTCCACGGCAATGACCATGACGATGAGGCCCATGAGGCGCATCATGACGTTATTGCCCGTTTCGCCGAGGATGCGGATCAACTTTGAAGAACTGTAGAGGATCAGGTAGGTCAGCAACATGACCAGGAGGATGGATGCGATCAGGATGGCTTTTCGGGCACCGGTTTGGGCATCCTCCATCATGACGATGGCATTGGTCATGGACCCGGGGCCGGCGATCATGGGAATGGCCAGGGGGGTGACCGAAATATCATTGACATAGCTATGGACATCCTGTTTGCTGACTTTTACTTTATTCAGTCGTGCCTGCAACATATCCATGCCCATCAGGAAAAAGATCACGCCGCCGACCACGCGAAAGCTGTTGACGGAAATACCAAAGAACTTAAAAAGGAGCTGTCCGGAAAAGGCAAACAGGACCAGGGTCAAAAAGGCGACAATAGAGGCTTTCAACGCGGTGTGTGTACGAGCCGTCGAATCCAGGTTGGCCGTCATGGTCATAAAGATCGGCATAGTCCCGATCGGGTTGATCAGGGTAAAAAAAGAGGTCAGGCAAAGAAGGGCAAATGCCAGTGTATCAGACATAGGACGGGTTGAGTCCGCAAAAATACTCAATCAAGAAGGGATGGTCGATGGGATAGCCGGTGGTCGAAGGAGGAGGAGAACTCAACCGGGATATTTCGTTTTCAGCTGCTGTACACTTGTGGTGATCAACTGACGAAGGATGTCGAGATGGATATCCTCGAGTTTATTGATATACAGGCAACCTTTCCCGGTTTTGAATTTGCCGAGGCGAGAGAGTAGATCCGGTTGCTGGTCCAGCCCGGACATGATATACAGGGTCAGGCTTTGTTTGCGCGGAGACAGGCCCGTCAGAAACCAATCCCCCTCTCTGCCGGATGCATATACATAATGATATTGGCCAAAGCCAATGATGGAGTTGCCCCACATGACGGGAGGAGCATTGGTGATTTCATACATCATATGGATCACCTGCGCGCAATCCTGTCGACGTTTATCATTTTCTATGGAGGCAAGAAAGTCCTGCACGGATCCATCATGGGGTGTTGTCTTGAGTGTGGCCATACGAGTTGCACTTTAATGGTGGAGTCATTCAGTCCAGGGGCTTCAAAAAGTCCCGGGGATTGGTTTTTCCTCTTTTCAGATTTTCGATGATGCGCAGGGAGCGGTTGATCTTTGTATCCAGGGATTTAGCGTTCTGGATGAGATGGAAGATGCTTCTTTTTTTCCCATCGGAGAGGGCGGAATAACAACGCTGGCCATCCGGGTCAGTGGACAACACTTCCTGGAGTACTTCGGGGATGCGTTCCTCCAGGGGGATCTCGTCGGCAGCCAGAGTGACGGTAATCAATACATTTTCCCGGAGTTGAAACCGTTTGCGGGTGGCGGCACCTGCCATGATGTAATCACCGATCGTTTCGGACCGTTGCAAGGCACAGGAGATGGATATCCCGTTTATGGTACAGAGCACCCGCTTTCCAAACCGCCTCCGGGCTTGATCGGCCAGATCCTCGGGGACAGGGATCACAGTGGCATGAACCCCGGAACGGATCAGGGATATGGAAAAGGACAACATGTGAATGAAGATAAGGCCCCGGTGCTGGATACTAGTTGATCGGCGGCAGGGGAGTGGGCGCGTCCTTGAAGTGCCGGTATTTGCCCAATAGTTTACCGATCATCACCTGAACAGGCATGATGACCTTTTTGACAAAGCCCGGAATTTCGGGCATGTCATATTCAGATGCATATCGGGTGAGCAGCCAAGCGGCATCGAAGGCATCCGGGCGATCGGTGGTGGATTTGTTGATGGCCGTATAGATGGCATCCAGGAAAAAGACGATGGAATGAGGAGGACTGATCCATCCATCACATTGCAGGATGTCCTTTCCATCGTTCCAGAATCGATGGGGTGTACCTCTTTTGAAGACCACGGTTTGACCTGGCTGGGCGATCTGGGGTTCTTGTCCGAGGATTTGCCATCCCATGGTTCCCTGTTTGACAGTCAGGGATTCGTCCTGCTGCCAGTGGGTGTGCATAATGGGGCCTGCACCGGGTTGGACCTGGTTGGAAACGAGCAGCTTATCAGTACCTTCTTCCCGAATGATCTTGTGAAAGGTCAACTGTTCGCCATGTTTCGTCTGGATGGTGTGTGGCAACGTGATCATGCGTCGTACTTTTTGACAATATTAGGACATTGTACTAATTCATGCAAATTAAATTAGTACAATGTCCTAGATTTGTAAGATGAATACCAGAGAACGGATCCTCCAAAAAGCCATCGAGCTCTTCAATCAATCCGGCATGTACAATACGGGTGTGCGGGAGATTGCGCGATCCCTGGAAATCAGTCCGGGAAACCTGTCCTATCACTTTGCGCGGAAAGAAGACCTGTTGGTCGCGATCCTGGACAGCTACAGGGATCTGAATGACGCCATTTACGCCACTTATTTTGAGGGTCAACCTGAACTGGGTCGCTACCTGGAGATGATCAGCAGGCTGCTGGAGAACACCTATGACCATCGTGGTGTCTTCCTGGGTCTGGATGAACTTCGGGCGGTGCTGGGAACGGAATATGATTATCCCGCCGTCGAAGAAAAGCGAAGATCGTTTCTGGACCGGATCCTGGTCGACCTGGAGCAGATCGGTGATCTTGACTTTTCGACCCTGGACAGGGCATTCATGGTGGATATCCTGGCCTTTTTCCAACGGTGCTGGATCATGGAGGCGATGATCAGCTATCCACATCTCAAAAAGGACCGTATCCTGAAGCGTTATATGCGTACGATCAGTCTCCACTTCGCCCAGGTAGCCACACTTCAGGGCCAGGGACAGATCGGGATGTGGCTGTAAGTCAAGATGTTCGGAAGCTGGATGTGAGCGATAGACATTATATTCGTTTCAAATCTGTACATGCGTTCTCTGTTCATTTCTCTACTCCTGCTCCTGCTCCCTGTTGTCCTCATTTCTCAGGACAAGCCGATGACCACTGTCGAGCGCGAGATTGACTCGTTGATCCAATTGAACAGACAGCTGATTGACAAACGTCAATTCGAGGCATCCTGGCAGGCCATCAAAGAGGCAAAACATCTGGCAGATTCTCTATTCGATCCCCAACATCCATTGATAGGCTTGTGCCTGTTCAACTATGGCCGGACCTATCACAAAACTGCAGATTACCCACATGCAGAGGCGTATTATGAGAGGGCTTTAAATATTCAGCGAACCCATCAGGAATCTCATTCCGAAGACCTGGCGGCTACCCTGAATGCTTTGGCTTATCTCTATTCCCTGACAGCTCGTTTTGACGATGCTGAAGCCTTATATATTGAAGCTCTGAATACCCGAAAGACTTCACTGGGCGAAGAACATGCAGATTATGCCATGAGTGTCAATAATCTGGGTAGTTTGTATCTCACAGAAGGTCGTTATCAGGAGTCGGAGCAATATTTCAGGAAGGCCCTTGAATTGCAAAAAAGAAATCTGGGCGAGGAACATGCAGATTATGCAACGACTCTGAGTAACCTGGGCGTACTCTATAGGAAAATGGGGAAGTACAAGGAGGCCGAAAAGTTAATTCTGGAAGCGAGAGATATACGGGTACATCTATTTGGTCCGACACATTGGATTATTGGTTCCTGCCTGATTAACCTCGCCAATATATATCAGGATACAGACCGATTTGCAGAGGCAGAAACCATGTATCTGCAAACACTGGAGAATTGGAAAAAGGCATTGGGGCCGGAACACGAATATGTGTCCGATGTCTACAACAACCTGGCTCGACTGTATCAAAAAACGGGGCGGTATGCAGAGGCGGAATCAACATTTCAGCGGGTCACAGCTATCTGGACTAAAAAGATGGGGGAAGATCATCCGAAAGTTGCCATGGGCAGGCACAACCTCGGCTTAGTATATATGGATTCGGGTGACTATCAAATGGCGCAAAAAGAGATGGAATCTGCCAGAGACATCCGAGAGCGGAAGCTCGGCAGGGACCATCCGGCTTTTGGTAACAGTCATAATGGACTGGGTCAATTGTACTGGCTAATGCAGGAATATGACCGAGCCAGGGAGCCATTGCGAGATGCTGCTCTTTTACAGCAGAAGCTCCTGGAGAATGCGGTCAAGCATTTGTCTGAGCAGGAGCAGGTTGACTATGCGGAGCGGTTTCTGGAGCACCTGGACCTGTTCTATTCCTACGCACATGATTTCTCTGAACGGCATAGCGACCTGGCTGGTACATGTGCAGATCTGGCCCTGTTTCACAAAGGTTTTGTGCTGGAAGTTTCCCAGGTATTTCGCAAGCAGATCCGAAATACTCCTGGCGTCCAGGTCAACTTTAATAAACTGCTACTCATTCGTCAAAATCTGGCCAAGGAGTATTCCAATCCTATAGCTGAAAGACATGAAATACAATCAATGGAAAACGAGGCCAATGATCTCGAAAAAGAAATCCGCCTCCTTCTTGGAGAGCCTGCAGATAGCGAAGATGATGTGACCTGGTCCGATGTCCAACGTAAATTGAAACCGGGCGAAGGGGTCATTGAATTTATTGATTTTCAATATCGTCATCCCAATCTGACGGACAGTATCTATTATGCTGCTGTGGTGATCCGGCCGGATCGCCCTCAGCCAGTATTTATTTCACTCTTTGAAAAATCGGCCATTGATAATGTATTGAAACCTGAAGGTGCGCGACGTTCAGACTATGTCAACCGATTGTATGCCTATGCGGATCGGGGATTTGTCGCTGAGACCGAACCTGAACCATCTTTATATGATCTGATCTGGAAACCATTGGAAGAGCACCCGGACGGAGTAAGCGATTTGAAGACCCTCTATTTTTCCCTTTCCGGATTATTACATCGGTTGAACCTGGGGGCGATACCCATTGATGATGAACGCAGTCTGGCAGATCAATACCAATTGGTCCAAATGGGGAGCACCCGAAAGTTGGTTCAGGAGAATCGCGCTTCAACGGTTGTCGAGGATGGTGTCCTGTTCGGAGGCTTGCGTTATGATCTGGACAGTTTGGAGATCCTGGCAGCATTGGAACTGGAAGATCCTTCATTATTGGCCAGTCGGGGAGAACATAGTGTTGCAGGTGTTGATCAGTCGCTGCGCACCAACACCTGGAAGTTTTTAAAATGGACGGAACGGGAATCCAGTACAATCGGGTCGACCCTGGAAGAAGAAGGGATCTCTATCCAGCAGTATTCGGATATTGACGGAACAGAAGAGACCTTCAAGATCCTGGGTACGGCTGAAAAGCCCTCTCCCGGGATCATCCATATGGCGACACACGGTTATTTTTTTCCCGACCCGGCAGAAATTGAAAAGGAAAGCACTACCGAAGTGATCTTCCAGTTGTCTGCCAATCCGATGATCCGATCCGGACTGATCCTGTCGGGTGGCAATTATGTCTGGTCGGGTGGTCAGCCGTTCACCGGTCGGGAAGATGGGATCCTGACGGCTTATGAGATCAGCCAGATGGATTTATCGAATACGGAATTAGTCGTGTTATCTGCTTGTGAAACAGGGTTGGGTGATATCAAGGGAAACGAAGGGGTGTATGGATTGCAGCGCGCCTTTAAAATTGCAGGCGCGAAATACTTGATCATGAGTTTGTGGCAGGTTCCGGATCGGGAGACCATGCAATTCATGACGACATTCTATCAGCATTGGCTAGAGGAAAAGTTGTCCATCCCCAAAGCCTTTCAAATGACTCAGCGAGAAATGCGGGAACGATTTTATAATCCGTATTCATGGGCTGGATTTGTGCTGGTGGAATAAAGCCAATGATGCCGGGCGACGGGTTGATATACATATCAACTGTAGATCACATCAGCGGCTAATGATCCAACAGGAATGGATATTGAATAAAAAAAGCTCCAGACGACAGTTTTTACTCAAACGATAACAATGAGACTACAACTCTTTTTACTTCTGTTTGCTCTTCCCGGGCTGCTAGTTGCTCAGCAAACGGACTCACTTGCCATTATAGAGACGGACAAGTTAATTCAGCTTTCTGTCAATCTTACAGCACGACAATCACTGGATAGTGCCATGTTGATCATTCAACAAGCTGAAAAAATGGCCCTGGATAAAATCGGCAATCCATCCCATTCGTATGGACATGCCTGTTTACAACATGGTCGGATTGCACACGCACAAAGGAATCTCGAGGAGGCGGAGACCTGGTACCAAAAAGCAGTCGAAGTGCTGAGGGTCAAACCTGGCAGGATGAGTATGATTTATCCTTTCTGTTTGAACAGCCGGGCCATATTGGATCAGGAGATGGGCAAATCGGCAGAAGCGAAGGCCGGGTACCTGGAGGTCATCGCCATCTACGACAGTTTGGGTCAGGAGAAAACCGGATATGCAACCAGTATCAACAACCTGGCAATTGTTTGTCAGGATCTGGGTGATCTGGACGAGGCAGAAACATATTTTCTGGAGGCAAGGGAATTGTTGGGTCAATCGCTCGGCAGGGAGCATCCGTATTATGCTTCCTGTGTCAATAACCTGGGCGGACTGTATTATGTCCGGGGAAAGAATGAGCTGGCAAAACCGCTTTTTGTGGAGGCCATTGCCATCCGCCGTAAATCCATGGGTAACCAGGATCCGGATCTGGCAGAGACCATAAATAATCTCGCCAATCTGTATGCGCGGGAAGAGAAGATCGACTCAGCCAGATTGTACTTCAAAGAAGCGAGTGACATCAGGGAGGCCGTATTTGGTCCCCATCATCCGGTTGTCGCTGGTGGACTGATTGACCTTGCACAATTTTATACCCAAACAGGTCAGTTTTCCGAGGCTGAGAAGCATTTTATTCAGGCCAGAGAGATTTTGGAATCCAGGCAATCGGCCAATAATCCATCCATGTATTTCAATTGCCTCACCCAGCTTGCCGCCCTGTACAGTCGGATGGGTCAATACGACAAGGCAGAACCGCTGTTCCTGGACAACCTCAAGATGGCCCGGGAGAATCTGGGGGAGGATGACCCGTATGCTATTTTAAGCATCAGCAAACTCGGGTTGTTCTATCAATCCCTGGGGGATGAGGAAAAGGCAGAAGATCTGTTCAAGGAACATCTCGAGCGCCTTGAAAAGCAACTGGGAAAAGAACATGAAGAATATGGCAAGAGCCTGAATATCCTGGCCAACCTCTATAGCCAACAAGGTCGGGATTCCCGGGCCAGACCACTTTATGAGCAGGCCCTGACGATCCTGGAAAACGCGATAGGGAAAAACAACTCCAATTATGCCACGGTGGTCAACAGTCTGGCCAGCCTCGAATTCAATAGTGGCAACTATGCCGTCGCCGAGCCTTTATTTGAAGAAGCATTGGCCAGTTATGCGGTTTTTCTGGGTAAGGAGCATCCTTATTATGCCGGTTGTCTGGGGAATTTGGGAAATCTCTATGTCGCTACCAGGGAGTTTGAGAAAGCCGAACCATTGTGCCAGCAATCCAAAGCTATTTTTGAAGAACAATATGGACGCCAGCATCCGGAATATGTGTTCAGTGTCAAGAGCCTGGCCAATCTGTATGAGCGTCAGGGGCGCATAGCCGAGGCAGATACATTATTGAAAGAGGTCTTTGTGGCGAATGAGGCACGTATTGGACTGGCCACCTCCTTTATGTCGGAGGAGGAACTGGCCAAATATATTCAGTTGTTCGAATCGGATGGAAACGATCTGTATGGCTATCTCTATGCACGTACCATCAACAAACAGGATGTCTCTCAACTGTCCAAACTTTCCTTTGATCACACCCTGTACTACAAGGGCTTTCTCTTACTGGCTGCCAGCAGGCTCAATAAGTTGGCGCAATCAACAGAGGCCTCCAGCAAGGTGTTTGAACGATTGAAGGGGTTCAGGAAGCAACTGGCATTTGAATATGCCAAGCCCATCAAGCGAAGATCAGGAGTCGATGAGCTCGAGAAGAATGCGAATGCTGCAGAAAAGGAATTGGCTCAACTGGTGGCTGGATACGGAAAAGCCATGCAACAGGTTCGATGGTCAGAGGTTCAATCTTCCTTGAAGGAGGATGAAGTAGCCATTGAGTTTGTTCATTTTCATGAGATCAACAAGGAGGATACTGACAGTTTGTTGTATGCTGCGCTACTCCTGAGAGCGGGAAGTACCACCCCTGAGTTCCTCCCCTTATGCAGGGAAATCGACCTGGCTCAACTGGTCCGTTCAGAATCTGTTCGTGGAGCGGATTATGTCAATCGACTTTACAGTGCTTCTCACCGCGGGTTTGTCTCCCCGGCAAGCGGACCGGCTCCCCCTACATTGTATGAATTGATCTGGGAAAAGATCCATGCCTCCGGATTGAACGATGTGAAGACGATCTATTTTTCTCCGACGGGATTGTTGCACCGCATCAATATCGGGGCCATTCCCATTGGGAATGATTCGGTGTTGACCAATCGGTATCACATGATCATGGTCAACAGTGCGCGGCAGGTGCCCGGATATCGATCCGACACACTGGTAAAGCCTGTACGGGAGGCACAATTATTCGGGGCCATCCAGTTTGATCCGCATCCGGATGCAATCGGTGCAAGTGCTTCGGTCCAGGCAGGAGAGACAGCTGAGGACCCCTCGACCTCGAGTAGCCGGTCGGCGATTGCGACGTGGGAATACCTGTCGGCCACCGAGAAAGAAGTCAATACGATCAAAGGATTTTTGGAAGAGTCTGGATATTCGATCCAGTCCACCACTACCTGGGGCGCCACAGAGGATTATGTAAAAGAGATCGGCCGCCCCGATCATCGGTCTCCCGCCTTGTTCCATATGGCCACACACGGTTTCTTTTTTCCGGAGCCCAAGGACGGTGAAGACCCTTCTACCTTGGCTCAGCCTGTATTTGTACAGTCGAAAAAACCGATGATGCGTTCAGGGCTGATCCTGTCCGGTGCCAATTATGCCTGGAAGAATGGACGCCCACTCCAGGAGGGATTTGAGGATGGAATTCTGACCGCATATGAGATCAGCCAACTGGATCTTTCCCAAACAGAACTGGTGGTCCTTTCGGCCTGTGAAACCGGGCTGGGGGATATACGTGGAAATGAAGGGGTTTATGGGTTGCAACGTGCCTTTAAAATTGCCGGTGTCCGCTACTTGATCATGACCCTGTGGAAAGTGGATGATCGGGCCACGGCCAAGTTCATGATCGATTTCTACCGGCATTTGCTGATCGATAAAATGGGTATTCCAGAGGCCTTTCAACTGACACAGCAGGAATTTATTGAGAATGCCTTCAGTCCCTATCTGTGGGCGGGATTTGTGCTGCTGGAATGATCAACAGAAACATGAACCATTCCTCATTATTTCGGACCATTGGTCTATTCTGGTTGATCCTGACTGGAGCATTGGTCCAGCTTCATGCGCAGGAACAGCAGAACGATCTGGACTCCCAGGTCAATACCATCCTCAGTGAGATCGTCCTGCTAGATCGATCGGGACAACGTGAATATATCCCGGCACGATTTGATGCGATCAAAACCCTGTTGGAGGAGTCCAATGGAAATCAAACAGAGATTCACCGGAAAGTCCTGTTTGAAGAAGCAAAACTCTTTACGAAATATGGTCAGTACGCCAGGGCCATAGGCGCCTATGAAGATGCGATCGAGGTACAACGGGCTATCCACGCAAATGAGCCTCCATCACTGGTTGATCTATTAAACCGGCTGTCCAGTATTCATGAGGAACTGGGGCACTATCAGGAAGCGATCACGCTGGTCCGGGAAATCCTGGAAACCCGAAAGAGAGAATTGATTCTTGGGGATGAACGGATCATCGCCTCTACCACAACACTGGCCAGGTTGCATCGAAAAATAGGAGAATACGGTCAGGCAGAAACTATTTTGGAGGAGTACCGACGAGGCGTAGTGCAACACCGGGAAGAACTGGATATATCCTTTTTACCCCTGCTGTATGAACTGGCAGACCTGTATCGAGAAATAGATGATTTTGAGCGGGCAGAACCTGTTTATATCGATGCACTCTCTCTCGTGAAAACGAGTGCGGATGAAAAAAGCCCCACCTATATTCCGTTGTTGATCGGTATTGCGGAATTATACCTGCAAATGGGTCAGCAGGAAAAGGCCCAGACATATTTAAGAAAGGTAAAGCGGAAAACACCGGATGGGGAGATCATCAAACCCGGACCCACCCTCATGAGCCTGGCCAGGCTGGACAGGGCCAATGGCCATTTTGAAGATGCCGAAGAGCTGTATCTGGATGGCATGGAATACCTGCAAAGCGATCTGAGGATCCAGACACCGGGCTTTGCAGAGTTGCAATACGCACTGGCATCCTTATATCATGAACAGGGAGATACAGCTAAGGCCAAGAGGGAATATGAATCGGCGAACGAGGTGTGGAAGAACCTGGAAGGTCAACGTGTTCCAGGTTATCCGCAGACCCTGATGGGGCTGGGCGTCTTGCTTATGGAGCAGGGGAAATACAAAGCGGCGATTGATCACTTCAAAGAGTCGAAACAACAGTGGGAACAGACGCTGGGTAAACATTATCCGCTCTATCTCATCAATATCCTTGACCTGGCCCGTGCATATTGGAAAGATGAACAGTATCTCCTGGCAGACAGTCTTTATGCAGAAGTAGCAGAGTTGGGGAGAATCCGATTGACCAGTGCGGCACATTATATGTCTGCCCGGGAGCTGAATAAATACATGCAAAAGATCTTCGACGCGCAGGCAGAGATCATTTCATTCGCTCTGGATTCTCCAGAGCATTCGTTATCGGCACAAGCGTGCTATGATAATGCCCTTTTCTACAAGGGATTTCTTCTGAATAATGCGATCCAGATCCGGAGGAAGGCTTCTGTGGATAGCCTGGGGACGATTCAGTATCGGCAAATGAATTATTTCAGGCGATTATTGGCCAGTGAATTTGAAAAGGCAGATACAAATCATATTCTCCAGGACAGGTATACATTCTTGATCGACAGTTTTGAACGAGAGCTGATCTGTGTGTTAACCCTTTCGGATTCCAGTGATCTGTTTCTGCAAAAATCCTGGGATCAGGTGGCCCACTCTCTCCAGCCCGGAGAGGCCGTCATTGAATTTGTCCGTTACCGATCCTACCAGGATGAAACGAAAGACAGTATCCTGTATGTTGCGCTGGTGCTTGTCCCAGGAGTGACACAACCCCATATCGTACCTCTCTTTAATGAAGAGGTCCTTTCCTATATACTGAAACCGGTGGAAGAACGGACCTGGAAATATGTCAAGTCCATTTATACGTCGGATATGCGGGGAATGGTGCGCAGTGGTCCGAGCAGGGCGACGTTATATGAGTTGATCTGGAAACGGATAGAGTCCCTGCATTTAGCCGGTGTCCGAAAGATCTATATCGCACCGGCAGGCGTATTGCACAGGATCAATTTGAGCGCTATTGCCATGACACCTGACAGTCTGATCTCTGATCGGTATACTATCGTCAACCTCAATAGCACCCGACAGTTAATACCGGTCTCACAGAAGGAAGAAATCAGGGATTCAACAGTGGTTATTTTTGGCGGGATTTCTTACGATTCCATACCCGATGATGTGTACAGGGTTGTGGATATTCAACAATTCAGCCAGGATATTTCCGTCACACAGGAGGCCTTTGTCCAGAAGGGGAACCGGTCGGGCACACAGGTGCAATGGAATTACCTGGCCGGGACGGAGGAGGAGGCCTTCACATTAGCAGAGATCTGTGATACAGTCCAACTCAATTATGTAAAATATGCCGGGACGGGTGCGACAGAATCACAGTTTAAATCGATTGGCGAACTGGGTGATCCACCCTCTCCCTGGCTACTTCACATTGGAACACATGGGTTTTTCCTGTCAGATCCGGGGCCTCAGCAAACGGATCATATGTTGAATACCATTCCGGCATTCAAGGAGGAGGACCAACCCATGATGCGCTCTGGTCTGATCATGGCCGGTGCCAATTATCTCCAGAGACATGCAGTATTTACCTCATCGAACCTGAACAACGGCGTGCTCTATGCGGAGGAGATCAGCCATCTGGATTTTTCAAATACCCGTCTGGCCGTCCTGTCAGCATGTGATACCGGTTTGGGAAAGATCCAGGGGGATGAGGGTGTATTTGGTTTGCAAAGGGCTTTTAAAATTGCCGGCGCACACTATCTCATCATGAGCCTCTGGCAATTAAGCGACGATAAGACAACTGTGTTTATGGATACCTTTTACAGAAAATGGTTAGCTGAAGGTGAATCCATCGCAGATGCGTTCCGGCATACCCAGCATGAAATGCGAAACCGATTTATTGATCATTATGATTGGGCGGGTTTTATTTTGTTGGAATGAGGTTCATTTCGGCCTGAGGATAAATGATTATATTGATCGGATTTGATTCGAAATTCCAGTCATAAATATCCTTGTGAAACCTGTCCACCCCTCAACTATTGCCACAATGAGACTTTTTACCCTTTGTTCCTTTCTCCTCCTCTTTATTTCTTTATCTGTTCCTGCACAGACCCCTGTGCCACACACAGAATGGACGCATCACGAAGCATCCCATTTTTACAGGCAGATGTCATCCGCAGACCCGGGCAGTGTTGTCGGTGTACAACAGTTTTTTGATTCTTTCCAGGCCGAATTGGGGTTGCGTGCAGCGGATAAAATGATCCTGGAGACGACGAAGACGGATGCACTCGAATTTTCACATCATCGCTTTGTGCAAACCTTCCAGGGCCTGCCGGTTTATGGTGGAGGCATGATCCTTCACGAGCGGAACGGGGTCGTCGAAAAGGCCAACGGACAGATCTATTCGGGTTTATCCCTGGATGTGCACCCCCGGCTTACGGTGGAAGATGCGAGGGAAGTGGCCTTCCAGGCCCTCCATGGCACAAACCCCGTCGCTGTGGATGGATCATTGCTGATCCTGCCAGGGCAAATGTATGATGGCCGGAGAGCAGGACAATTGTGTTACAGCATCCATGTCCACTCCGATCTGTTGATCGAAGACAAGGACGTTTATGTCGATGCCCATACCGGGCAGATCGTCCAAACCATTTCCAATATTTGCCTGGGTGATGAAGAGGGCACAGCGAATACGTTGTTCAGTGGCACCCAAACCATCACCACGGATGAAAATGGCGGGATCTATACCCTGAAAGAATCGGGTCGGCCGATCGAAACACTGAATCTGAATCATGCAGTGGATCTGGGTTCGGTAACTGATTTTACGGATGATGACAATAACTGGACGGAACAGATCAAGGTCCTGCGCAGTGTCAATATCAATGCCATTGGCCCGGGTTGGTGGGAGGATATACCGGGCGATGTGCCGGATATTTACTTGTTGATCAAGGATGGATCCGGCGCCACAGTGGCGACGACTCCGGTGATGAAAGATGTCGTTCCTCCTTTTTCTGTGCCCTTGCAACTGACCCTGACCAATCCGCCTTATTCCATCAGCATTTTTGAGGATGATGACGGGCCACAGAAATGGGGTGGTCAGTTTAATGTCAGCACCTCCCTGGGTACAAAGACCTTTTCCATCCTGGGCAACATGGGTACATATGAATCTGTCCAGGAAAACGACCCTGGCCTGGATGCCCACTGGGGAGTTGAACAGACCTATGATTATTATATGAATGTGCATAATCGGAACAGTTTTGACGGTCAGGGGGGACAGATCATTTCCTATGTCCATTTTGCCGTGGGCTGGCCCAATGCCTTCTGGTCCAACAACAGCCTGAAGCTGGGTGATGGAGATGGCGTGACCACGACACACCGAACCTACCTCAATGTGGTTGCCCATGAGATCACTCATGGAGTCATCAATGAAAACGGTGGTGGCGGATTGAAATATCAGGGAGAATCGGGTGCATTGAGCGAATCCTTTGCCGATATCTTCGGCACGGCGGTGGAACATTTTGCCAAACCGTCCACAGCCGACTGGTTGCATGGTGAGGAAGGCTCACTGGTCCCGGGGGAGTATGTACGTTCGATGGCCGATCCCAGGGCGAAGGGCCAGCCGGATACCTACGGGCCGAATGACAGTTTCTGGGCCAACCCTCAGGATACGATGGTTGACTTCGGTGGGGTCCATATCAACAGCGGGGTCCAGAATCACTGGTTTTACCTGCTCAGTGAAGGCGGAAGTGATGTCAATGAGAATGGCTATGCCTATATCATTGATGGGATCGGCTTGCAGAAGGCAGAGCAGATCGCCTACCGGAACCTGACCCAATACATTTCGGCTTCTGTCACCTCTACGTTTGAAGACAGCCGGATGGGCTCCATTATGGCTGCGGAGGATCTCTATGGTGCGGGGTCTCCTGAAGTGATGACTGTCCAGAAAGCCTGGGCTGCAGTTGGGGTAGGCACCTTTGATCCGGGCCCCACCTGTATGGGACTCACCGAATTGACCGACCCTTCCGGGCCGATCGGTGACGGCAGCGGGATGTTCGATTATGGCCATAACGCAGATTGCACCTGGCTGATCAATCCTGCCGGTGCGAATAGCATCTCCCTCAACTTTGCCGAGTTTGACGTTGCAGCCGGGGATACACTGACCGTCTATGATGGTGGTGATGCCAATGCCACCGTGCTGGCGACATTGTCGGGCAACACCCTGCCCGGGGTCATCAGCTCTAGCGATGGCATTCTCTTCATGCAATTCACTACCGATGGATCCGGTGCCGCACCGGGTTGGTCATTGGACTACACCTCCTCGTTTATGACCTATTGTACCGGGGCTCAGGTATTGACCACCACTGCGGGCGACCTCGAAGATGGCAGCGGGACAGAGCGATATGGGAATGAAAGTCACTGTACCTGGTTGATCCAACCAGTGAATGCCAAGGATATTACCCTGACGTTCACCGCCTTTGATACAGAGGAGGGATACGACTATGTGACTGTGTTTGATGGGGAGGATGAAAACGCACCTATTCTGGGCGATTATTCCGGGGGCACATTGCCTGCTTCAGTGACGAGCTCGGGAGGAGATCTGTTTATCCGATTTACCTCAGATGATCTGGTCCGCGCAGAGGGCTGGTCGGCCAGTTATATGTCCAGTGAGATCACGTCGACGCAAGACCCGGAAGACCCGTCCCTTTGGCGTATTTATCCCAACCCGGCTTCCGGTGAGTTGATGGTGGAGTTGCCTGAATGGTCTGGCACAACTTCGATGATCAGACTGTGGAACGTGTATGGACAGCTGGTCAAAGATGAGCAGGTCACCGAGGGAAACACACAGGTCTGGATCGACCTTCTGGACCTGCATCCGGGCGTATATCAAGTAATGTGGTCAGCCGGCGATCAACAGCTCATCGGAAAGCTCCTGGTAAAGTAAGACTGATTCAAAACAACGGGTGATGAATATCATGGGTGTACCCTGTCGGGTGTCACCCCTGATATTCTGTTTCATGACGAATTTGACAACCGGGTAAGAGTGGATTTCCAACCAGCTCTTCCAAACCAACGCCCTGGACAGGAGGTCCTTAAACCGGTGTTTCTTGATCAGGACGGAATGTTCATGTAAAAGATGACCGTCATGAAACGACTGACCAAAGAACAATTTGCCGCATTAGCCAACCGAGATGGAGGGCGGTGTGTATCACTGTATATGCCCGCTCATCGTGCTGGTCAGGAAGTGTTGAACCAGAAGGATCGGTTAAACCTGAAAAACCTGATGAAGCAGATCACGAGCGATCTGGACGAACGCGGGTTTGACCGACGAAGTATCGACACCTTTATGCAGCCATTGGTCGATCTGTCCAAGGATGTAGAATTCTGGCGTGAACAATCGGAGGGACTGGCCATATTTATGAGCCGGGAGTATTTTCTGACCCTTCATCTTCCGTTTGCAGTCCAGCCATTTTATTTCCTGTCTACAGAATTCTATCTCAAACCCTTAATCCCTCTCCTCATGGGAGATGGCCGTTTTTTCCTGCTGACGCTCAATCTCGAGGATCTTCATTTGTATGAAGGTGACCGGGAGGGCCTGCGAAATCTACCTACACCTCAACCACTGCCCAGGCGAATGGAGGAAGTGGTCGGATCTGATGTTGAGGAAACGACTTCCGGCCATCATGGGCAGTCTATTCACCACGGCCAGGGAGAAGGTGTTGATGATCGCAAAGAAGAGATTCTGACCTATTTCCGCGAAGTAGACCATCGGGTTGTCGAGGCACTGGAGGGGGAACAGGCGCCCCTGGTCCTGGCGGGACTGGATCATCTGGTTGCCCTGTACAGGCAGGTCAATCATTATACTCATCTCTATTCGGAATCCATTTCCGGAAACCCGCAATATGAACCGCGCCCGGATCTGCATAAAAAGGCCTGGGACCTTCTGGCATTCACCTTTGACCAGGCAAGACGGGAAAAGGTAGAGCAGATGAAGCAGTGGCAGGGTACCGGACGAACATCGACCAGTATCATCGAAATTGTACCGGCAGCCCTGGGAGGTCGGGTTGATACCCTGTTTCTGGACAGGTCCAGCATGATCTGGGGTACCTATGATCCGAAAGATGCGGTGGTTCGATTGCAGGAAGAGCAGAATCTGTCCAATACGGACCTGGGTAACCTGGTGGCAAATGAGGTTTTACTCCATGGTGGCCAGGTGTATATTACCGATCAGGATGCTTTGGTCCAGCCGGATTCGCCGGTAAACGCCTTGTTCCGGTATTAATCCGGTGATGTATAAAAAAGCGCCACTGCAGATACAGTGGCGCTTTTCCTATTCATTTGCGCATAATAGGGTGTATCAGTTCCCTTTCTTTTTCCGGGAAACCTTTGTTTTTTTCCTGGCGACCTTTGTCGTTTTTTGATCTTTTTTCACGGTGGTCTTCCGGGTTTTTACGGTAGACTTCTTTTTCACTGCCGTGTTTCCTTTTTTCCCTTTCACCGCGGTCCTGGTAGTGGTTTTTTTGACAGCGCCATTTCGGGTTTTGACCGTGGTCGTTGTCCTGGTCCGCACCACTTTTGCATGTGATCGGCGGGGGGTGTACACCTTATGGGCACGGACGACCCGATGGGTTTTGACCACATGGTAGCGATGAGCCCTGTGAGGAGCTATACGCACATGCCAGCGGTTCCAGGTATAGGGGCGCCAGGGACGATACCAGGTGGGATAATGTCTCCATCTCCATGGGGATACCCAAACGGTATAGCCCGGAGCATAGATAAACCTCACACTGGGCCAGAACCAGACATTGACAACCACGCGGCTGTAGCTGTACCCGCCATCCGGGCCACCCTTTCCTTCGGAGGCCACTTTTTCATCGTACGGTTCTACCAGGACTTGTTCTCCATATATGTCTTCATTGCCAACGATCTGGAGGAGGGCGCTTTCAGGTCCGTCCTTTTCGATCTCGATGACGGCGATATCCTGGTTTTCATCTTCACTGAATGGCACCTGGAGGACCAGGGCATGTACCTCGTCATCCATGTTGTCAATGACCCGGATATAATCGACTTCACCGTCCTGGTTCAGATCCAGGTTGTTGACAGAGTTTTCAGGGTCATTCAACTTTTTTTCAAAGTCTTCCAGGGAAGTTGCCGTTTTAAACAGTTCCAGGGCGCCTTCCAGGGAGAAATGGTCTCCGGGCAGTCCTGTTGAATCGGCGGTCATTTGGGTTTGAGCCATGCTTGTACTGGTCCATCCGACAAGAAGGAAGGCGAGGAAGGTCAATAGCTTTTTCATTGGGTCAGTATTTAAGGGTCTTTTTCCAGTTCAGGTGTTCATCCGGGCGTTGTGGTTGCCCGGGTCCGTAGTTATGACAGGAATCTGTCCCAAAGGTTTAAAGACGTTGATGTATAGGTGTAATAAATTTACAAATCAGAATGAAGACAATATATTATATTGTGCTGACCTAGATCACCAACCTTTTTACACTATGAAAACCTGGATCAAACGCATCGGGCTGGTCGTACTTGCCCTATTACTGATTGTGGCCGGATTTGCTGCCTTCATTCAATTCAGTGGCCTTCCTACCTTCGAACCCATCCATATGGATCTGCAGGTAGAAGCTACGCCGGAACGTATCGCAAAGGGAGCCAAGATCGCGGCAGTACAGTGTATGAACTGCCACATGGGAAATGACAACAAATTGTCGGGGATGGTTATGGAGGATGTTCCCAAGGAATTCGGGGTTATTCGCTCCAAGAATATCACCCAGGACAAAGAGAAGGGAATTGGCAACTGGACGGATGGCGAGATCTATGTCTTCCTTCGGACGGGCATACGGAAAGACGGTTCTTTTGCACCGGTGTACATGCCCAAGTATCCCCTTCTGGCGGATGAGGATATCTATTCCATCATCGCCTGGTTGCGGTCGGATGCGCCACCGGTACAACCATCTTCAAGGGAATTGGCCCCGACCGTTCCCAATTTTCTGGTCAAGATCCTCTCTCGTACAGCCCTGGGTCCCCCTCCTTTCCCCGAGGAGCCCATCCTGTTGCCCGATACCAATGATATCCTGGCTACTGGCCGATATTATGCGCTTGCTGCATACGATTGCTACAACTGCCATTCTGCTGACTTCAAGACCAACAGCAGTCTGGAGCCGGAGAAGTCAGTCGGCTTTTTTGGCGGGGGTAATCCGATGCTGAACCTGGAAGGCGAAACCGTCTTTTCCGCGAATATCACTCCTGATCCGACATACGGGATTGGCAGTTGGACAGAGGAGGAATTTGTGAAAGCTGTGAAATACGGCACCCGACCGGATGGTACCCAATTGCGATATCCGATGCTCACCCATACGGTATTGCCGGATGAAGAGATCCAGGCCATCTATACCTATTTGAAAACAGTACCACCCCTGCAGAATGAAGTGAAACGATAGTCAGCGGGATATCTATAAGCGAATCACGCCTGGATATTCCTGGCATTTTGTCCAGTTGTCTGCAAAGCGCTTTCGAATTTCGTCCAGTTCGGTCTCGGGAATCAACGGTTCCGGGTTGAAAAAGGATGAGGGTAGCCAGCGTGCGATCCACATGAACAGGTAACTGGTCAGTAGTCGGCTGCGGCGGGTGATCCACTGGATGACAGGGTTGCGATAACTCCTGGGGGTTTCCTGACCTCTGAAGAGCCATCCTCCTATTTTGCGCATCACCTTGAGTTGTTGGGTGCTGTAGGATTGATGGTAGGGTTCGATAGAGATGGTGGAGAGTTCGACGTCAGTCTGAACAACCCTTGCAAGCAATCCGACAAATCCCAGGGGATCACGCTTCATGTCTTCATGAAACAGGATGACGGGCGGTTTCTGGAAAAGTGCTTCTATATCCAGGATGCGCTGATAGAAATTCATGTCCTCTTGTTTCCACAAGCCATTGTCCTGGTCCATATCGATAAACTGGGAAAAGGTTCGATAACCTCCGTTTTTGAGGTAACGCCGGTATTGGGATGCAATCCAGCTTTCGGGTCTGCGCAGGATAAGGAGGATGACGGCATCTGGATGGAAGGCTGAAAAGCGGGTCAGTATTTCGATCATGGTTTGATCCAGACCCATGGAGATCAGGACCCGATCGGCCTGTTTTCGTTGGATCAGGTCCTCATTCATCTCGATGGTTCCACCCCGGAGAAAATATACCTGTTGAAAGTGGGGGAAGACTTTGAATTGCAACCAGGTTGATCCGACCTTCCCCAGTCCGCAGTGAAAGAATATCTGGGGTGAGGAAGCCTTCGATCCAATCCTGGATGTCACAATACTATAGTTCTTATCGACTGATCAGTCGAACCGAACAGCCGGCATACTTTTCTGGATGGGTAAAGTAATAAAGTCCTTCCAAATCTGTCGGGGATGCAGTCACTTGAGGTGTTGATGTAAATCAGACAGATAATTCAGGTAAAATCGACGGATACACCCAATTCAGGAAGGGACCACCACCTGCAGGGCATTCTGAAGGAGTACCTGATGGCCTTTGTCCATCACCTGGAGGATCTCCTGTTTTTCGGCCAGATAGTGTCGGGCATACCCCGGGGCGAACTCCCGGATGGACTGGCAGTTGTGGGTGATATCCCCGTACTTGATAGATTGGGCAAAAGGGGAGATACGGGACAGACGCAGCATTTCCAGGCGGTGTCGTTCAGTCCGGTTCAGTCCGGGGCAAAGTTCCTTTTCATAACGGTTGGTGAGGTCCATGACCGTGTCGGTGACCAGGACGGCATCGGCTGAGGGGTAGTGGTTCCGGACAAAAGCAAAGATATCATGTGGTCCGAAGGGGGTGTCTTCTACTACATCGTGGAACAGGGCGGAAAGGATGGCTTCATCATTCTGGAGGTGCCGGGAAACGATGTCGGCTACGGTGACGGGATGTGTCCAATAGGGTTCAAAGGAATATTTCCGTTGTTGCGTGCCATGCCACTCTCGAATCTGCTCGATAGCCGGGGTAAATCGTGCATGAAGGGGCGTATCCATACCCCTAAAGATACGGGCATCAGCCGGGACTCAGAACATGACTCTGGTCAGGCCTATTCATCCAGCAGCTGCAGGTGGAACACGGGGAATGCCTCATTGACGGGGGCGGTGATCTTTTCGATGATGTGCCGGGTATTTCCTTCGTTGTCTTTCGAAGGAGCGATCCATGATTGGCAGCAGTAATTACGCCCCTTCAGGGCTTGAAATAAAAACGAACTAAAACGAATGGCGATGCCATTCGCTATGATATTGCGCCCCGTTGGGGCTTGTACTGTCATAGACCTTTTAGCCAGTGCACATTGTGGATGAACTCAACCAAGAATGACCCGAAAACAGGTAAACTCTGAGGGGGTGGGATATCTCATTAATTTACTATGCAGAAAGGATATTGTGTTCGGAATGAAGAAGCCCTGAAGGGGCG